>JBJEIU010000276.1:0-8765 GCA_051877355.1 Hominilimicola sp. | reverse complement strand
CGACGTACAGCCAAGCTTGTACGCGGCTTTGACAATGAATTCTACGCACCCCATTCACGATACCAAGAGGTGCGTATTGAGGACATAAAGAAGGTCAAGGAGCTTGAAATTCTTGCGGAATCTAAGGAAGCCGGAGTTTATATAGTATTTACAAAGGGCGGCAGACGTATATTTGTAACAGGTCATTCTGAATATGATGCGAACACGCTTCGCGATGAATATTTCCGCGATTTGGAAAAGGGCAAAAATCCTGCCATACCTAAGCATTACTTCCCTCATGACGACCCGACAAAGCGTCCTATAGTACGCTGGCGTTCACATGCAAATCTGCTGTTTTCCAACTGGCTTAATTACTTTGTTTATCAGATTACACCATACGATATTGATACAATTAAATAAAAAATCTGACCCAAGGGGTCAGATTTTTTATTTTTACTTTCTTTCAGCATTCAGTAGAAACTCAACGTTTTTAGCTTCTATTTCATTCAGATTGCTGTTATCATCACTATAGTTATAATTCGGATTAATTGAATACCATGATTTACTGCTGAAATAATTATGATATTCCGCTGTCTGGAATTTACGTCCATGACGAGCGTAAATTTCGTTTCTTGCAAGCGCAAGGTCGTATTTTGACATTCCCTTTATATCACTGTCAGTAAGCAGCTTTGTACCTGAATTGGCAAGCAGATAATCGCCGTCATACTTTGTAAGAGTGGTTATCTCATACACAGTGTTTCCGTTATACTTCTCTGATGTTGGCTCGGCTGTGACAGTGTACGGCTTATTATGCACCTGCTCCGTCGTGCTTCCCGCCGACACGTTTGCGTAATATCTTGTATTTCCCACAACAAATGTCATAAGATATCTGCCTGTGCCTGTGTTGTATATAACCTCACCGCCTGTGGCAAGCTGTGATGAAATCGTATTTGAGGACGCTCCGCTGTTTGAAATTGCACCCCCTGACGAGCTGCTACCTGATGTTGTACCGCCTCCGGAAGACGCACTTCCACCTGATGACAAAGCTGAGGATGCACCTGTACCTGATGATACCGAAGTACCTCCGCCGCTTGTCGTTCCTGAAGCTGAAGAAGAGCTGCCTCCTGATGAAGCTGTGTTTGTTCTTCCCGAAGAAGAACCGCCATTGCCTGTAGCCGTCCATGATTGATTATTTGAGCTGTTGCCTGAAGAAGCAGCTTCTTCCCTCGGCGAGGTTGTCATTGAAAGCTCGGGGGACGGAGCTACTGTCGGACTTGCAGAAGGCATAACAGCCGCTGTTGCGGATATCGTAGGCGCGGGTGTTTCATCAACCACAGCCGGAGTGCCAACATTCTGCGCAACATAATACACGCCTATGCCCGCCGCTGCAACTGCAAGAGCACATATCAAGCCTATAAGCAAAACCTTATTTCGTTTCTGTCTCTGCCGCTTCTCATTGCGTCGTCTTTCGATTTCGGAAAGCTGTTGCTTTTTGTCCTCAATCATTTTTTTCATCTGCTCGCGGCGCCGTCTTTCATTATCATCAAATATTTCCCCTGATTCTTCGTTTTCTTGTGATTCATCTGCTATATCATCAACCTCATTTTCAGACGCCATCTGCTTAATTTCTTCTGAATCAATAACCCTGGTTTCATCACTTATTCCATCAAATATTTCTTCATTATCTACATTTTCGCCACTGACTTTTGCGCCGCAAAATTCACATTCTGTTGCATTGTCCGGAATCTGCGCGCCGCATACTTTACATAACATATATTCTATCCTCCGATTAAAATTTTTCATTCCTATACACGTAATATTATATATTGTTCTGGATTTCAATTCAATATCAGGTGCGTTATATATTCGTTACAATAAAAAGACAATTTATGTCGACTAAGTTATATTTTATCCGTTTATTCCCTTTTATATAAGCAAAATAAGGACAGTTGCCCATGCAATTTGCTCTATGCCGAAAGCATATTATAAGTAAAGGAGGTTTTACCTATGCTCGGTATGTTTTTTGAATGGATACAAACGATACTTATACTTGCAGGGTATGTCAGCGGCAGTGCAACCTTTCCGAAGCCGCTTTCAAACGAAGAGGAGCAAAAATATCTTGCGGAATACGCCGCTGGTGACGAGGACGCAAAAAATATTCTTATAGAACACAATCTGCGGCTGGTGGCGCACATTGCGAAAAAATACTCGGACGAAAAAAGTCTTGAAGATTTGATTTCAATCGGTACAATCGGTCTTATCAAGGGGATAAACACGTTTAATCCTCAAAAGAATTCAAAGCTGTCTACATATATTTCACGCTGCATAGAAAATGAGGTTCTGATGTTTCTGCGTTCATCAAGGAAATTGCAGAACGAGGTATCCATCGACGAAAGTATCGGTACTGACCGTGAAGGAAACAACATGACGTTCTCAGACGTACTTACCTGTGATACGGCTGATGTGTCGGATATAATTTCGGGCAAGCTGGAAGCGCAGAAGCTGTATAAGGCTATGAAAAAGGTGCTGAATACAAACGAAATAAATATAATCTGCTGGCGGTACGGGCTCGGCAACCAGAAAAAGAAAACTCAGAAGGAAATTGCCGATATTTTAGGCATAAGCCGCAGCTATGTGAGCAGAATTGAAAAAAAGTGCCTTGAGCGGCTTGCCGATGAGCTGAAAGAATGAAAATCCCTGCTAAGTTAGCAGGGATTTTTTATAATTCTCTAAAAATTTCATATCCTCTTTTGTAAGCTCTGCCTTTTCGAGCATATCGGGACGTTTTTTTAATGTATTTACAAGGGATTGTTCCCTCTTCCACTTTTCTACATTGGCATGATGTCCCGATATAAGCACGTCGGGGATTGGTACTCCGTGCCACTCAGCGGGACGAGTGTATTGGGGATATTCAAGAAGTCCGTTGAAATGTGACTCGTTTTCGTATGACGTTTCCGCGGCAAGCACGCCGGGGATAAGTCTTGAAACGGTATCAATAACTGTCATTGCCGGTATCTCGCCGCCTGTCAGCACAAAATCGCCTATTGACAGCTCCATATCAACAATTTCGTCAATGACCCTCTGGTCTATTCCCTCATAGTGACCGCAAAGCAGAATTATATGCTCCTCCTTTGACAAGTCCACCGCCACGGACTGATTGAACACCTTGCCCTGCGGCGACATATAAATCGTCAGCGGCTTATAGTCAAGACCGCCCGCAACGGACATATACGCGTCATAGACGGGCTGCGCGTTCATAAGCATACCACCGCCGCCGCTGTAGGGGTAATCGTCCACCTTGCGGTGCTTATTGGTCGAAAAGTCGCGTATGTCAATGAAATTCATTTCAAGCAGATTATTTTCCCTTGCGCGTCCGATTATACTGTCGCCCAGTACCGCCTCGAACATCTGAGGAAACAACGTTAAAACGTCAAATCTCATTATAAATCCTCCAGACCTTCCATCATGCGTACCGTTACCTTTTTGTTTTCAATATCAATATTCAGCACAACATCATCTATGACAGGCAAAAGCAGATTTTTCTGCCCCTCGCGCTTTACCTCGTAAATATCATTGCTGCCCGTATTGAACACGTCCGCTATAACGCCGACCTTTTCGCCGTCCTCTTTTACCACGTCAAGTCCGATAAGGTCTGCTATATAGTATACGCCCTCAGGCAAGTCTCCAAGAGCCTCACGCTCCGCGTAAAGCACCTGATTTTTATACTTTTCCGCCTCGTTTATATCCTTAACCTGTGCGAAGCGTATAATCAAATTATTCTTCTGATATTTTATGCCTGCTATGTCAAGTCTTTCATAATCCGACTTTTTCTTTACATAAACACTTTCTATATCTTCAAAAACCTCGGGGTAATCCGTCCACGATATAACCTTGACCTCTCCGCGAAGTCCGTGTGTATTCACTATTTTTCCAACTTCAAGCAAGTCCATAATCTTTTCCTTTCCACAAATAAAGGCTGAAAGAAAATCGTTCAGATTGCCGCTTTGCAGCCGAGGTGCCGTATGTTTATACTGCCCTTGGCAAAAAGTGGTGATATGGGCGATTTTATTAAGCCTGTCCGGAACAAAAAAGGGCTCACTAGTGTAAGCCCCTCCTATCCTATTGTAAGATTTCAACCGCAGCTTTTTTATTTTCACGGCTTGCGGCTGCCTTGACAACAGTTCTGATTGCCTTGGCAATTCTTCCCTGTTTACCAATCACCTTACCCATATCGCTGTCGGCAACTCTCAGTTCAAGAGTTACTGTTTGGTCTTCGTTTTCAATTTCCTTAACGTTAACCTGTTCGGGATAGTCTACAAGTGATTTGGCTATTATCTCCAATACTTCTTTCATTAGCCTACCCTCCATCATCAGATAATGTTAGACTTCTTCAAAAGAGCCTTAACAGTATCAGTCGGCTGAGCACCGTTAGAAATCCACTTCTTTACAGCCTCTGCGTCAATGTTTACTGTAGCAGGGTCTGTAAGAGGATTGTATGTGCCTACCTCCTCGATAAATCTACCATTTCTTGGGTATCTTGAATCTGCAACTACTACTCTATAAAAAGGAGCCTTCTTTGCACCCATTCTTCTTAGTCTGATTTTTACTGCCATTATTTTCACCTCCCATAAAAATTCATAAATATATCATAAAGTATTTAAAATACCTTATTTACCTGCGTTTTCTCAGACGCTTAAGCATTTTCGCTTGCTTACCACCTGTGAACTGCTTCATCATCTTCTGCATTTGCTCAAATTGTTTCAGAAGCTGATTTACGTCCTGTACCCTTGTGCCGCTTCCCTTGGAAATACGAACCTTACGGCTTGCGCCGATTATGCTCGGCTTGCGTCTTTCCTCCTCGGTCATTGACTGGATAATAGCTTCGATGTGAAGCATCTTCTTCGCGTTTTCCTCGGTGTCCACCTCTTCAAGCATTTTCTTGTCAATACCCGGAAGCATACCGAGTATCTGCGAAAATGAACCCATTTTCTTAATTTGCCGAAACTGTTCAAGGAAATCGTTCAAATCAAACTGCTGCTTTCGGATTTTTGCTTCAAGCTCCTGCGCCTTTTGCTCGTCAATGGCTTCCTGCGCCTTGTCGATAAGCGTAAGCACATCACCCATACCGAGAATACGCGATGCCATTCTGTCAGGATGGAACTGTTCAAGGTCACTCAGTTTTTCGCCGACTGACGCGTATTTTATCGGCTTGCCTGTCACCTGTTTTACTGACAGCGCCGCACCGCCTCGTGTATCGCCGTCCAGCTTTGACAAAATAACGCCTGTTATGTCAAGCTGTTCATTGAATGACTTTGCGACGTTTACAGCGTCCTGACCGGTCATTGCGTCAACCACAAGGAGAATTTCCGTAGGATTTACTTCCTTTTTGATGTTCGCAAGCTCGTCCATGAGCTGTTCATCTATATGAAGACGTCCCGCCGTATCAAGGATAACCGGGTCGTTTCCATGCTTAATTGCGTGCGCTACCGCTTCCTTTGCGATAGTCACAGGGTTTACGTCCGCGCCCATTGAGAATACAGGAATTTGCACCTGTTTACCAAGCACCTCAAGCTGCTTTATAGCCGCCGGACGGTATACGTCACAGGCTACCATAAGCGGACGCTTGTTCATCTGCTTTGTAAGATTTAATGCAAGCTTGCCTGTTGCGGTCGTTTTACCCGCGCCCTGCAAGCCGCACATCATAATGACTGTCGGCGGCTTTGGTGAAAACTCAAGTCTTGCCGTTTCACCGCCAATCATCTGTGTAAGCTCTTCGTTTACTATCTTTACAAGCTGCTGAGCAGGTGTTAAAGATTCCATTATTTCCTGTCCGAGTGCCTTTTCAGATACTATATTTACAAATTCCTTAACTACCTTAAAGTTTACGTCTGCCTCCAAAAGAGCCAGCTTAATTTCACGCATGGCGTCCTTGATGTCTTTCTCGTTAAGCTTTCCCTTACCGCGAAGCTTTTTAAAAACGCCCTGCAGCTTATCACCTAAACTTTCAAATGCCATAAGCCTTGACTCCTTTCCGCAAATTTTATATTTCAGCGGCTATTTCTCTTGAAATTTCCGCAATTTTGTCTTTACCCTCAAAATCAAGCGTGTCAAGCAGTGAATTTAATTTTTCAAGCTGCGCGCTTATATTATGAAAACGCCTGACAACGCCAAGCTGCTCCTCATATTCAAGCAAATGCTTTTCACCCTGCTTTATCGACTCTCTGACGCCCTGACGGCTTATGTCAATTTCCTCTGCGATTTCTGCAAGCGATAAGTCCTCGTTATAGTACATATCTATTGCGAAACGCTGCTTTTCCGTCAAAAGCTGTCCGTAAACGTCAAGCAGAATAGTAACGTTTAAATCCTTTGCCACTCGAACCACCTGTAAAGTTTTTTTAATTTACAGCTAATAGTTTACATGATTTTTTGAGTTTTGTCAATATATTTTTTATCAAATTTATCCCATTTCTTTATCGAGGTTTTGTACAATTTCACAAAATTCATCATAATCAAGCAGTCTGTTGAGTATATCCAGAAGCATATTGGCGGATATTTTCATCGGAATACCAAGTGCTGCCGCAAGCGCGCTGCGCTTTTCATGGCTGTTTGCGCCGCCCGACAACCCTGCCTTATACAAGTCTGCCTTTGTTATAGCTCGTCCCGCTTTCGGCGTCTGCGTGCTTCCGTCAATGCTGCAGCCGGCATTTTGGAGGGCAGAAAGGATAATATCGTCCTTTATGCCCTCAACACCAAGCAGTCCCTCCTTGCCCGGTTCACTTTTCCGCTTTTCCTTGCCACGTACGTCAGGTACATAGGCATGCTTTACCTGTTTTTCGGGAATTGACTGCTTTATGTAATTCCTTATTTTAAATCCCGCGCTGTCGGAGTCGGTAAGAATAACAATTCCTGTTTCTTCCGCCATTTTCCTTATGCTTTTTAATATCCTTTCGTCTGAAAACACCCGAAATCCGTTGGTAACTATTATAACCGCGTCAATAAATCTTGACAGCTTTATTTTGTCGTATACTCCCTCAACTACTATTGTTTCTTTTATTTTATACATATTCCTTATCCTTTGCGTTTTCTCAAAATAATATTTTATGCGCTTTTTTTAGCCCTGTCAATACTTTCTATTATATATTTTTCCACTGTTTCACGCAAATCACAAGGTTCAGTACGCTTTTTTATAATACATCCGAGAAATTCCTCCACATCACTATATCGGTAAAACACATTATTTATCTGTCTGCTCTCAACCGTTTTGCCTCCTCCATCATATATGATTGTTTTTTCTATTTTAATACCATAACATTTTAGATCACAGTAATCAGCTGATATATTTTCAGGTATAATATAATAATTAAGAAAAATCAGATTGCCCTCCTCATTTTTTAAGCTTTCATATAAGATTTCATTATCCATATTTTAAACCTCCTGATAAAATAATTTACAATTCAAGCCACCAAACATTATATGATTAAATATTTCAATATATTCCGAAAAAAAATTTAATTTAGGTATTGCAGTTTTATAAAAAATGTATTATAATGGTTTAGTAAGCTTTTTTGAATATATTGAAACATCGGCGATGATGACCGAGCCCGTGCGACTAAAACCCGTGAACCTTGTCAGATGGGGAACCAAGCAGCAATAAGCGGTGCTTTTGGTGTGTTACGGCAAACTCGGTCTGAGCCTTTTGATTATTATGACGCCCCTGCGGCGTTTTTTAGTATAAACATGTAAGTCAGGGAAAGGTATGGGAAATATGGCGCATCAGGCTATATACAGAAAATGGCGTCCTATGGTATTTGAGGATATTGTGGGACAGGGTCATATAACGCAGACGCTGAAAAATCAGATTTTAAACGATAAAATAGGACACGCATACCTTTTCTGCGGCACACGCGGAACAGGTAAAACCACCTGCGCAAAGGTGTTTTCACGCGCAGTTAACTGTCTTAACCCGCAGAACGGAAGTCCCTGTAACGAGTGTGACGTGTGCAAGGGCATAATTGATGGAAGTATACTTGACGTAAAGGAAATTGACGCAGCGTCAAACAACGGCGTTGACAATATCCGTGAAATACGCGATGATGTACGGTACGTATCAACAAATGCGAAATATACAGTTTACATCATAGACGAGGTGCATATGCTTTCCTCTGGAGCATTCAACGCGCTTTTAAAGACGCTTGAAGAGCCGCCCGAGCATGTTATATTCATACTCGCCACAACCGAGGCGCACAAGGTTCCGCAGACAATTTTATCACGCTGTCAGCGGTTTGACTTCAAACGCATAAAACCCTCGGACATTATACTGCGTATGAAAGAAATCGCCCACGGCGACGGACTTAATATATCCGACGATGCATATGAGCTTTTAGCAAGGCTTGCGGACGGCTCAATGCGCGACGGTCTGAGCATACTGGAAAGAGTTGTTTCCGCCTGCGGTAATTCAATCACCGCCGAAAATATAACATCAACGCTGGGCATTTCAACAACGGAATCCGTATTCCGGATTACCGAAGCCATAGAAAACGGCGATGTGAACAAGATAATCTCCGTCATAGACGCTATAATGTCGGACGGAAAGGATTTGAGGGTATTTATCGACTCTCTTATAAAGAACTTCCGCGATATGCTTTTATGCAAAATAGCGGATAATTCTGACGCAATGCTTGACTATAATGCGGAAGATATGATAAAATTAAAAGCGTTGGCTGAAAAAATGTCTTTTGAGAAAATATCTCATGCGGCGTCTGTGCTTTCAGACGCGCAGGCTGACA
>JBJEIU010000275.1:0-8789 GCA_051877355.1 Hominilimicola sp. | reverse complement strand
TATAATCGGCACGAAACGCGTTCCGCCGAAAAATGACAGAACCTGCGGCAGCTCTATTTTATAGAATTTGTTATGCAGCGCCGCAACGCCCAGACCTACAATAATACCGCCGAACACACCCATCTGAAGTGTTGTTATTCCAAGCACCTGAGTAGTGGAGTTTGCCGCCATTGCCTCAATTCCGCCCTTTGCGTCGATTAAAGCGCCTATTGTCGTATTCATAATCAAAAATGCAATCGCGCCCGACAGAGCGGCAACCTCTTTTTCCTTTTTCGCCATGCCTATGGCTACGCCCATCGCAAACAGCAATGCAAGGTTATTAAACACCGCGCTGCCTGTCTTGTTCATGATGTCAAGAATTGTGTAAAGCACACTTCCGGGATAAATAATTCCCGTCAGATGATATGCCTGAAGCATTGTGTCATTTGTAAAGGAGCTTCCTATGCCCAGCAGAAGTCCCGCAACGGGCAGCAACGCTATCGGAAGCATGAACGAACGTCCCACGCGCTGCAAAACGCCAAATATTTTGTCTTTCATTTTTTGTACCTTCCTTTCTGAAATTCATTTATAAATTTTTATATATAAACGTAAACATCGGCCGGACTGTTCACGTCTAAATATCCAGTTATGCGCTGATACGCTTTAAATGTATAGTTAAATATATAAGCTCATCATCTGATACTTTCTTGTCATATTTCTTACCCGCGAAGTCTGCAATACGTTTAGCACATTCATAATGCTCGCTGCAATTCTTCATTATAAGATTGCGGAATACCTCGTCCCGCTCTTCTGTTCCGTCATTGTGCATTTCATCACAGAACAGTCTCTGGGCAAAATACCGCATATGAACCGTAAAGCGGCTGAAGGCAAGTGACTGTGAGTCGATTTTTTTACCGTAATAATCTTCGACTATCCTCATGCAATCCTCAATAAGGCTTGTGATTTCATACATATCGTCCATGCTTGTATTCAGTTCAGCATTCACAATGTGCATTGCAATAAACCCTGCCTCATCAATACTGAGTTCCACACCAAGCTGCTCCTTAATTTTCGCCAGACAGTTTTTACCTAAGCGGAATTCCTCCGGATAATACTGCATAATCGCGCCCAGCAGTGGATTGGAAAATGCCATATTCTGTTTCTGACGTGAAATAGCAAAGCTTATGTGGTCTGAAAGCGTCAACAGCAGACTTTCGTTCAGATTATACGGAAG
Organism: Hominilimicola sp.; assembly: GCA_051877355.1. GTDB lineage: Bacteria > Bacillota > Clostridia > UBA1381 > UBA1381 > Hominilimicola. The sequence continues at coordinate 7,576 of JBJEIU010000275.1, read as the reverse complement.
CTGCTCCTTTACCTCATCTATAAACTCATCTGTAAGCTTCAGATGCTCGTAAGGTATCTCACCCATCAGCTCAATAAGGCGTCTTTGCGCAGAAGAATTTGTCATACAGTAAATCTTCCGCACCTTCTCCTGTTCAATTTCATCATTGGGCTTCTTGCCGAAGCCTATCCCTTTTCCCGTTACAATCATTTCGCGGTTCTTTTCGTCACAGCCGCACACAATGTTGTTATTAATTACCTTTTTTATACGCATGACTGCACCCCTCATAAACTAAAAAAGCCAACCTTACACAAATACAAACATATACAGCTTTCGTTATATATGAAAATAGCATAAAGTTGGTCAAGCCCGCCTTACCGGTAACATTCCAAGAATTAAATTGTTTACATTGTATATATTATATCATTTCATCTGTATTGTCAAGAGATTTTTTGTAAAAAACAAACAATCGGCATTTTGTTTAATTTTTTATTTTCATTTTGTGCATATTTACACATACAAAAAGCGGCACAGCAGTATAATCTGCCGTGCCGCCGTTATAACATTTATTTTCCGTAATGCACATGGAACATTTCATGAGCATTACCCTTGACTATCTCATCATAGATGTAACCCACTGACGGGTTCTTATCGGAAAATTTAATCTGAATACGCTCGTCTGTGTGATAAAGCCCCTTAGCTCTCTTGTCGCGTTCGGGGCTGATTGCGAACGGCTGACCTGCGCCGCCGATACAGCCCTCGGGACATGCCATAACCTCTATCAGGTCATAATAAGCCTCGCCGCTCTGGGTTGCCTTTATAATCTTCTCGGCATTTGCCAAACCGTGAACAACGCATATTTTAAATTCTCTGCCTAATGCGTGTATTGTGGCTTCCTTGATTTCCTCCTTGCCTCTTACTCCGACAAACTTTATCTCCTTTATTGCGCCTGAGCTCTTGTCATCACTGCACTGACGTATTACCGCCTCTGCAACACCGCCCGTAACGCCGAAAATAACGCCTGCGCCGCTGCCGCCCATATCGAATGGTGAATCAAGATACTCGCTTTCAAGCTCATTGAATTGTATGCCCGCTTCCCTTATCATCGTCGCAAGCTCCTGAGTTGTAAGGGACAATTCAATTATGCGCTTGCCGTTTTCGGTAAATTCAGGACGTGAAACCTCATATTTCTTCGCTGTACAAGGCATTATTGCAACCGATATAAGCTCTCTTTCATCACCGCTGTCCTCGTGCCATTTCTTAATGACGCTGCCGAACATCTGCATAGGTGATTTGCAGCTCGAAATATTGTTGTTTATAAGCTCCGGGTGTCTGTTTTCCGCATACTTAATCCATGCAGGACAGCAGGAGGTATACATCGGAAATGTACCGCCATTTTTAACTCGGTCAAGGAACTCTTTCGCCTCTTCTATAACGGTCAAATCCGCCGACAACACAGTGTCAAACACGCTGTCAACACCCATCATTTTAAGCGCCTTTACAGCTTTTCCAAGCACGTTTTCGCCGTGCGCCACACCGAATTCATCTCCAAGCGCCACACGTACCGCAGGCGCAATCTGCACAACTACCCTCTTTGTGGGGTCATCAAGATAATCCCACAATTTCGTCGTTTCGTCCTTGACGGTTATCGCTCCCGTCGGACAGACAGCCGCGCACTGACCGCAGTTTACACAGTCCGTATCGCACAGCTTCATATCAAACGCAGGCATTACCTGTAACTTTGAACCGCGATGCGCGAAGTCGATTATTCCAAGTCCCTGCTTTTCCTGACATACTCTCACGCAGTCGCCGCAGAGAATACACTTGTTCGGGTCACGCACAATACTCTTGCTGCTTGTGTCCTTTTCCTTTTCGGGACGGTTATTTTCAAACCTCACCTGCTTTACTCCAAATCTCAGAGCAAGCTCCTGCAAACGGCATGAACCGTTCTTTGAACAGGTCGTACAGTCCCTGCAATGGGTCGACAAAAGCAGCTCCAAAATCATTTTTCTGTGCTTTTGCAAAGCAGGTGTGTTTGTCTTTATTTTCATTCCGTCACGCGGAAGCGTTGAGCATGCCGCGTCAATTCCGCCGCGTTCATTTTCCACCACGCACATTCTGCATGCGCCGTAGGTGGACAATTCCGAATAATAGCAGAAGGTTGGCATTTCAATTCCTGCCTTGCGTATAACCTCAAGGATATTCTTTTCGCCCTCAATTTCAACCTTCATGCCGTCAACATACATATATCCCATATTTGTTAATTATCTCCTTTCTCTCCGGGAAAATGCTTTAAGCAGATTACCGCTGTTTGAAACGCAGTCGTACACAGGTACTTCAAGTTTCAAACAGTGGTGAAATGCAACAAGCATTTTTTCAGAGCTCCTCTACTGCACTGAATGCACAGGCATTCTTGCACGCTCCGCACTTTATACATTTATCCGTATCAATAGTAAACGGACTCTTTATCTCACCGCTGATTGCGCCTACAGGACACTGACGAGCACACTTTGAACAGCCCTTGCACTTATCGGGGTTAATCTTATAGATCTTAAGTGCCTGACACGCTCCCGCAGGACATTTCTTGTCCACAACATGGGCAATATATTCGTCCCTGAAATATTTCAGCGTTGAAAGCACAGGGTTTGCGGCAGTCTTTCCAAGACCGCACAGCGCCGTTTTTGAAACGGTATTCGCAAGCTCCTCAAGCAAATCTATATCCTCAAGCGTACCTGTTCCGCCCACAATTCTTTCAAGAATTTCAAGCATGCGTCTTGTACCCTCACGGCACGGCACACACTTTCCGCAGGACTCATTTTGGGTGAAGTTCATGAAGAATCTTGCCACCTCGACCATACATGTATGCTCGTCCATTACAACAAGTCCGCCGGAGCCTATCATTGCGCCAACCTTTTTCAGCGAATCAAAATCAAGAGGCAAATCAAGCTGTCCCGCGCCCAGCGTCAGACAGCCGCCCGACGGGCCGCCTATCTGAACGGCTTTAAATTCCTGATCGTTCTTTATACCGCCGCCGATATCAAATACAACCTCACGAAGCGTTGTACCCATTGGCACTTCTATAAGTCCCGTATTTTTAACATTACCCGTTATGGCAAACGCCTTTGTGCCCGGACTTGTTTCCGTACCGATTGAGCGGTACCAGTCCACGCCGTTCGTTATGATCAGCGGCACATTTGCATAGGTTTCCACGTTATTCAGCACAGTCGGTTTGCCAAAAAGTCCTGCCTCAACCGTTCTCGGCGGCTTAACTCTCGGCATACCTCTTTCGCCCTCTATGGACGCGGTAAGAGCGCTGCCCTCGCCGCAGACAAACGCGCCTGCACCCTGATTTATATGTATATTAAATGAAAAATCCGTTCCAAGTATGTTTTCGCCCAAAAAGCCAAGACGCTGCGCCGCATCTATGGAACGCTTCAAGCGGTCAACCGCCAAGGGGTATTCCGCGCGGACATAAATATATCCCTCATGCGCCTTTGTTGCAATACCCGCGATAAGCATACCCTCAAGCATACGGTGGGGATTGCCCTCCATTATACTTCTGTCCATGAACGCGCCCGGGTCGCCCTCGTCACCATTACAGACAACGTAACGCTCGGTTTCCTGTTGGTTCAGAACCTGTACCCACTTTCTGCCGGCAGGATAACCGCCGCCGCCGCGACCGCGCAGCCCGCTTTCTTCAATCTCGGAGCAAATCTTCTCGCTGTCCATCTCAAACAACGCTCTCTCCAATGCCTTATAGCCGCCGAAAGCAATATATTCATCTATGGAATCAGCGTCAATCTGTCCGCACTCGTCAAGTACAATTCTCGTCTGATTTTTATAGAACGGTATGTCAAACTGCTTTTCATACATACCAGTTTCGTCATGGTAGAACAGTCTTTCAACCTTTTGTCTGTTTTTGAGGGTTTTTTCAGCTATTTCCTCACAGTCCTCTAATTTTACCTGAAGATACAGCCAGCCCATAGGCTCAATTTTTACAAGAGGTCCAAGCTCACAGAAACCGTGACAGCCACTCTTCTTAATCCCTATGCCCTCATGCTCAATCTCTTTTTCAAGAGTTACCTGCACATTAAGACCCATTTCCTCACACAGTTCAATAAGCCTTTTATATATTTCCAGACTTCCGCCTGCCACACAGCCCGTACCCGCGCAGACAAGCACGCGTATGCTCTGCTCAGACAACGCCTTTTCACAGATTTGACGGTAAGACGTTAATTCTTCTCTGCTCTTTAACATTACTGCGCATCCTCCTTTCGTACGCTCTCCAAAAGCTCCACTGCCTTTTCGGGCGTCATCGCCGGATAAACCTTGTCATTTACAGTCATAACCGGCGCAAGTCCGCACGCGCCCAGACAAGAAACCGTTTCCACCGTGAACATCATATCAGGCGTAGTCGGTTTTTCGGCAGTTACTCCCAGCGTCTCACGTACCTTTTCAAGAATGGGGATTGATTTTCTTACATGACAGGCAGTTCCGTCACAGATTTTGATAACGTATTTACCCTTTGGGTCAAGTGAGAAATTCTCATAAAACGTGGCAACCGAATAGATTTTCGCCAAACTGATGCCCATTTTCTCTGCTATGTACTCAAGTATCTCCCTTGGCAGATAGCGGTGGTCAGCCTGCACACACTGGAGAATTGTTATAAGATTTTTCTGCTCGTTTCCGTAATGCTCCAGTATGGAGTCGACTGCCTTAAAATCAAATTTCTGCTCCATTTTACACCTCCGTATTGTATTTGTTGTTGGAATTTTTTACATATGTTTTATTATATAATATATTGCGCATTTTGTCAATTTTTTTGTTGAATTTATACAAAGTCAATATTTTGTTTACAGGAGGCGGTTTATCCGCCTCCGTATCATACTTATCGAACTGCGTTTTCCAGCAGATTTTTTAATGTCCACAGTCCGCGCCTGTGATGTTCAAGACCGCTGCTTGAATAGCAATAGTGCGAAAGTACAGTGAAATTATAGTCCCTGTCAAACAAATCCAATGCCACCTTTAATACACATGCTCCTGTGTTATATCCCACAACATCTATATGAGCGTCCGTGGGAAGCATCGAGTAATCCGTAAGTCCGTATGATATTTTCTCAATTACGGTATCAGGTGTAAATTCCAGCTTTGCCGCGCCGTCAATCATTTTCCCCCAATTACTGTATCTTACGAAATTACTGTTTTCCCTGTTCAGACATTTTGTCGCAATAACCTTGTTATAAGCCTTATTCTCAATTGCCTCCTGTACAAATTTCAGTATGCGTTCATATTCTCCGTCACTGTCCGCAAACTCTGTCTGCAAATCCACCACAAGCAATATTTTCATAATACACACTCCTCAATATTAAAATTCAATACTATTTTATCCTTATCAATATTTTACATACTTAGTCTGTACACGCAAAAACGGACAGAGATTTTTCTCTGTCCGTTTAACTTATATAGTGCTTAATCAATACAAATCAGTTCATATTCTCTTTTTCCGCAGCCAATATCCGCGGCGGCTTCAATGGTGTGTACGCCGTGACGTGATTCCACTCTTTCAAGAAAATGCTTCTGACCCGGGTCGTCTTTCGCCGCATACACAAGGTCAATACATGCCTGGTCTATTGCCACAGGGTCAAGAGACGCAAGAACACCTATATCCTGCATACCCGGATCCTCTGCAACAGCGCAGCAGTCACAGTCAACAGAAAGATTTTTCATAACGTTGATATACACAATATCACTCTTAAAGTAATCAATAACCGATTTTGCCGCGTCTGCCATTGCTTCCAGGAAACGATCCTGCTCGGCGGTATGCTTCCACACAATATTCGTGTCATTCGTAAATCCTGCCGAATGAATATATGCCTTACCAGCGCTTGAAGCGCAGCCGATTGAAAGCTGCTTGAGCGCGCCGCCGTATCCGCCCATGGGATGTCCCTTAAAATGGGATAATACCAGCATTGAATTGTAGTTGGCAATATGTTTTCCCACATAATTTTTATCAAGCGCCCTGCCGTTCGGAACGTCAAGCTCCATGTCAGGTCCCTCCGCGTCAAGCAAATCCACATCAAAATATTTATCCCAGCCATGCTCGTGCATAAGCTGGATATGCTTTGGTGTGGAATTTCTCGCGCCCTCATAGGCGGTGTTACACTCCACAACAGTACCGCCGACTGTTTCTATAATCGGTTTCCAAAATTCAGGCTTTAAGAAATTCTGATTTCCAGCCTCACCGGAATGAAGTTTTATTGCAGTTTTGCCTCCAAACTCATGACCGAGTTGATTATACAGCTTTATCACCTGTTTAGGTGAAATTGTTTTTGTAAAATATACTTTGGATTTTTCCATTTTACTTACCTCGTTTTGTATTATTATGATAACTTTTCTATATTTTATATAATTTTATATAATTTTATCATAACATACAATATTATTATTTTCAAGGCTTTATATTCGTACAAATTCGATTTTGTTTTAAATTATTCTGATAATTCTGCAATAGTAAGGTTATCAACGCCTACCGTTCCGTTTGTTTTTGCTGCGCGAAGATAAAATGTTCCTATATTATCACCTGAATTTTCACCGCTGTAAAAATCTGCGTCGGTTACCGCAGCATTTTTACCGCTGTCGTTTGTCAGCGTGACAGATATTTTTTTAGTTGTGAAATCAACCGTTGCCTCCATGTGCATCCAGTTACCCGCAAATGCGGCATCCACACTTGTTCCGTTTACAAGAAGCTCTGCACCCTTATTATACTCAATACCTATAATATGTCCTGCCGCATTTCCGCTGCTGCCTGTTATTCCGTAATTGACGTTGTTTCCGTCAAAGGACGGTGAACTGCTGCTAAGAGCAAACTGGCTGTTTCCCGCTGTGCCCGTCGGCGCGAATTTCAAGTCAGCTGATACCTTAAAGACTTTTCCCTCACCGCTTATTGTGTCAATCGCCGTATATGTACCAATTGTGTTTCCGTTTGAGGCAAAGCTTAAATATTTGTCTCCGTTTTCTGATGCCACAGTCACATACGTGTTGCTGCCCGTCCATTTACTGCTATCCACGATGTAGCTTTCGAAGTCCTCATACAGATTATATACTCCGTCAAGCGCATACACAAGAGTAATTGTATTCTGCGCCTCAAGGCTATCAATACTAAGCTGTGACTTATCTTTATCTATCTTATACACACTTGTAATACCGTCTGCATTTTTAATTATATCAGCAGTAAGGTCTGATGAAACGGTATAGCTATCACCTACATAATATTCGCCGTTAGGGGTTGTATCCTCCTTTATGCTCGCGCCGCTTTTATCAGCATACTTTACAGTAATTTCAGCGTTCTGCAAATCTGTTGATGAAGTCATTTCAATCGTAACATTTTTTGATTCAAGCGCAGGAGTAAGCTCAAGAGTTTTTTCAGCCGTGCGGTATCCGTCTGCTGATGCTGTAATTACATAGCTGCCCTCACTTATCATATAGTTACCGCTTTCATCAGGAGAAATTTCTGTTCCGTTTGATGTTACCTTTATAACAGCATCATCAATCACTGTTTTATCCGCCGCCTTTACTGCGCTTATGTTAATCGCATACT
>JBJEIU010000274.1:0-8811 GCA_051877355.1 Hominilimicola sp. | reverse complement strand
ACAAGCACAGACTTAAATAACGGCAAAGAAGCGGTTTTATATATCAGCAAGGCGCTGGGCAGTGTCAGCGGCACAATCGGAATTCTGCGCATACAGCTTGTCTGGGTAACTGTGGCATCGCTTCTTCTCGGCTTTATCATTGCTTATTTTATCTCACGCCGCTTTGCGCGTCCTGTCCTACTGCTTTCGGAAAAAGCCGCTCATATGGCTGACAGGGATTTCAAATCGGATTTTAAAAAGGGATTTTGTTCAGAGCTGGACGAGCTTTCCGATACCCTTAATAAAACAGCAGACGACCTTGCAAAGGCAGAAAATTTCAGGCGCGAGTTTTTTGCGAATATCTCACACGATTTGCGTACTCCGCTTACCATGATAAAAGGGTATGCGGAAATGGTTAGAGATTTCTCGTGGGAGAGCGAGGAAACGCGTGAAACGGATTTGAACGTTATCATCAGAGAAGCGGACAGGCTTACGGGACTTGTAAACGAAATACTTGAATATTCCGCATTTCAGAGCGGACATATGCAGATTGATTTTGACGACATCAATATAAGTTCAGTCGCTCAGAAGGTTATCGGACAGTTTGCTCCCATGTGCGTAAGAAACAGTATTTGCATTGAAACTGAGATTGAGGCAAATCTGATTGTCTGCGGCAGCGAAGAAAATATCACCAGAGTGATATATAATCTGATTGATAACGCCATAACCCATTCGGGAAACAGCAAAAAAATTCAAATTACAGTAAAGGGTCTGCCGGAAACAGTCCGCACTGAGGTGCGGGATTTCGGCAGCGGCATTGAAAAGGAGCTTCTACCCCACGTATGGGACAGATACTTCACCATGAAACAGCAAAAACGTAATGAAACAGGTTCAGGACTTGGACTCGCCATATCCAGAGAAATCCTAATATCTCACGGCGCTGATTTCGGCGTGGAAAGTGAAATAGGAGAAGGCAGCACTTTTTGGTTTGAATTGAAAAGGAGCAGTTTATAATTCCTACACATAAAAACTGACAGAAGCAATGCTTCTGTCAGTTTTTTCTTACTTTTTCTTATGGCACATATCTGACATCGAACAGTTTGAACAGCCGCAGGAGCTTTGCCCTTTTTTCTTTCTTCGTATCTGATTTATAATAATCGCTGCAACAATTGCCAGTATAACCGCTGTTATTATTATATCTGCTATCATAAAATCACCATTCCTAATCCTTTACGGCTCTTTCTATTTATCCTGAAACTCTCTGTAAAAATCATCTGTCATCTCTGATATTACCATATAACATTCCTTGCCATAAAGCAGCCTGCACGGCACGCGCCACGGCTTGCCGTAATAATAATCGTCTGCGATAAGCTGTCTGTCGGCATATATTTGCGCCGTATCTCCTGTATACCTGATTTCGGCAAATCCGTAATCACTGTCGACGGTTATCTTTTTCCATGAAAGGGAGCGTTCGCCGCCTATGCATAGTTCCTCTTTGTATTTTGGCTCAAATGGCGCTGTTTCTATATCATCTATCGTTACATTTGTTTCTCTGCACGGCTGATTTACAATAAATTTCTCAAATTCACTGCCGTTCCATCTCATACACTCATATTCGCCGTCCTGAGCCGAATATATTTTTCCGTTTTCCTCATAAAGGTCACATCCGCCGCCTATATATACCGTACCCAATAATTTGCGCATATACCTTGCCTGCTCAAATGGTATCGTAACTATATCGGCTTTTTCGTCCGTAAACTTATATTCTGCTTTTATGTTAGGGATTTCCGCAAAGAAATATGTATCACCCTGACGGCACAACGGCTGCGCAGTAGCGTATTCAAGATTCTTCCCGTCCAAATTCATATTAAACGGCATGAAAAAGCTTACCTCTCCTTTTACGTCAATCGGAGGAAATTCAACAATTCCTGTGTCAATAACAGCATTTTCAATATCATTTAAATCAGTAAGACGCTGATAATGGTTAATAAACACATATCCACTTTTTCCGTCCGTTCTCATTCCGTAACGAAGTGATGAAACATCGTCCGCAGCAACACACATTTCAGCGTCAACCGCCTCCATAGGAGCAAAGTTTTCGCCGAAGTCCTGCACAAACATATGGAGCATATTCAGCAGACCGTACTGCTTCCTGACCTCGCCGTATTCTGACAGCGGTGCCTGAAAATCATAAGAAAGTATCGGATAATCATTCGGATAGCCTGTCGCCTTTGACTCGTTAAAGGTTGATTTTTTTCCGATTTTGTTTGTACCGCCGTGATACATGTAATATCCCACAAGATTATTTCCGTCGCCCAGCTTTACAAGCGATACCGCATATATGTCCATTGGCTTTATTATAGGCCGGCGGTGGTGCGTAACCTGTATCCCTCCGCCAAGTTCACAGGTTGCAAAGGGATATTTTTCATATGGAAGCTGCCAGCTGTCATTTTCTACCTTTGCTATAAGGTCTGTTCCTATTGCACTGTCGTTTCTCATTCTGTTAAAGAAATAATGCGGCGACGGACTTAATCTGTCTGTATGCGGCTCCCATGGCGCCTCGCAGTATCCGCCAAACACAGGAACCACCTCGTCCACAGGAATTTTTGCGCCTGCCGCGCTGTTCCAGCCCGTAACGGTATAGAGCGGCACGATAAATCCACATTCTACCGCGATTTCCTTTAGCTTTGCCAGATGCTCCGCATCGTCGACAAACTCATTTTCTATCTGTACAGCTATAATACTGCCGCCGTCCTTATAGAAATGTCCCTTAACCTGCTCGTAGATTTTGCTGTACCATATACGTACCTGATTAAGATATTCCTCATTATTTTCACGCAGATTATACGGCTTTTTTAAAAGCCAGTCAGGAAAACCTCCGTTTCGGCATTCGCCGTGCGCCCACGGGCCTATTCTTATAACCACATCAAGTCCGACGTCCTCACATTCTTTAATGAATGCGCGCACATCGTTATCGCCTGAAAAATCAAACTCTCCCTCTGTTTCCTCATGATAAATCCAGAAAAGATATGTTGAAACGATTGTTATACCGCCTGCTTTCATTTTAGCAAGTTCCCTGCGCCACTCGTTCCTGTCGCAGCGTGAAAAATGAAATTCGCCCATTACTCCAATCCACGGCTTTCCGTCTCTTGTAAAATATCGGCTTGTCACGTTGATCTCCTCACCGTCAGGATTTTTGCCGCCCATATTAAGATGATTGATAAGTAGCGGCGTTTCCTTGTATTTCTTAAATCTGTACCTCATATTTCTGCCCCCTGCTTTTTTTATTATTAGTTATACAATACATCATAAATCAAATCATGTCAAGAAAGAAATGTAAAAAGCACCGATTCAATTTAAAATTGAATCGGTGCCGTAAAATATTCATTTTACTTACTTTGCGCTGTGCTGTGTTTCATAGCTCTCGATCATCTTCTTGACCATCTGACCGCCGATTGAGCCAGCCTGCTTTGCTGTAAGGTCGCCGTTGTAGCCCTGTCCAAGTGTTACGCCGACTTCCTGTGCAGCTTCCATTTTGAATTGTTCCAATCCTGCTTTTTTACTCTTGTTTGCCATGATACATTTCTCCTTTACATAAATGTTTATGAGTTTTTTACCCAATCATAATTTATGTAAAATGAGAAAATATAAACATGTAATTTTTACTAATTCATAACAATATCGTCATTTATGATTTTATCGGCTCTTTTTTTTAGTCCCCTGTACTTTTCGCTTGCAAGCTGAGGGTCCTCCTCCATGATTGTCTTTGCCGCCATCTGTGACACGGCAAGAATGTCTCTGTCCTCAAAAAGATTTGCTATTTTCATTTCAGGCAAACCGTGCTGGCGCGTACCGAAAAAGTCGCCGGGTCCGCGCAGCTTCAAATCCTGCTCGCTTATATAAAAGCCGTCGTTTGAAATACACATCGTTTCCATACGCTTTTTCGTAACCTCTTTATTGCCATGTGCAAAGAGTATGCAATAAGCCTGCTCATTTCCTCTTCCGACGCGTCCGCGCAGCTGATGAAGCTGAGAAAGTCCGAACCGCTCGGCGTTTTCAATCACCATAATATTCGCATTAGGTACGTTTACACCCACTTCGATTACTGTTGTGGAAACAAGTATATTGGTCTCTCCGCGGACAAATTCATCCATGACCTGTTCCTTTAATTTGGGCTTCATTTTGCCGTGCATAAGTCCGATTTTGAAATTTGGGAAAATCGTCTGTAATTTCTCCGCAAGCATTTCGGCATTCTGTAAGTCGCTCTTTTCTGTTTCCTCAATAAGCGGACATACCACATAAGCCTGAGCGCCCGCATTTACATTCTTTTCAAGAAACGCGAAAATGCGCTTACGCATATTTTCGCCTACGGCGTAGGTCTTTACAGGCTTTCTGCCCGGCGGAAGCTCGTCTATTACAGAAATATCAAGGTCTCCGTACAGTATAAGCGCAAGCGTTCTCGGAATAGGCGTTGCGGACATGATAAGCATATGCGGATTGCTGCCCTTTGCCGCCAGCTTCGCTCTCTGTTCCACTCCGAAGCGGTGCTGCTCATCTGCCACAACCAGCGCAAGATCGTAAAATTCTACTGTCTGCTGAATTATAGCGTGTGTTCCCACAACCACGTTTGCCGCCCCTGTGGAAATCATGTCATAGGCAAGCCGCTTTTCCTTTGCCTTCATACTGCCTGTCAGCATTACTACATTTATATTCATATCCCTGAAAAATTCATTCAGCGTTTCAACGTGCTGGGCGGCAAGTATTTCCGTGGGCGCCATCATCGCCGCTTGATGACCGTTCTTCACGGCGGTGTATATTGCCGCCGCCGCAACAGCCGTCTTACCGCTGCCCACGTCCCCCTGAACAAGGCGGTTCATCATCTTTCCGCTTTTGCAGTCTGCTAAAATTTCATTTAGCGTGCGTTTCTGTGCGCCTGTAAGCGGAAACGGAAGCGTTTCCACAAAATCACGCACACACATAATGTCGTCAAACACTATACCGTCACGCACAGTATTCTCGTCCTTATGACCTGAAAGCGCAAGCTGCAATATGAGCAGCTCCTCAAATACAAATCGCTCTCGCGCTATATTATAGCTGTCAAAATCCTCAGGAAAATGGATATTCTTCATAGCGTAATTAAGCTCGGCTATGTGATATTTTTCACGTATATCAGACGGAATATACTCTTCCAGCCGTCCCGCTTCCTTGAGAGCAAGCTCCATGCTTGATTGCAGGATTTTCTGCGTAAGTCCGCCTGTCAGCGGATAAAGCGGAACTATCTTGCCTGTAAAACGCTCTTTACCCTTTTTTTCAAACACAGGGTTTATCATTTCCATTTTGCCGCGGCTTCTTGTGATTTTTCCGTATAAAATATATTCATCACCCGTCATAAACTGCCCTTTGACGTAGCGGTTATTATACCACACCACGTTGAGCGCTCCCGTCCGGTCACACACAACCATTGTTGAAATGAGCATATTGCGCCTTACGCACACCTCCTTTACAGGCGAAAAAACGGTGACGCCAATGCACACCGTTTCCCCTTCCGCGCAGTCGGCGATTTCCTTCATTTCCGACCTGTCCTCATGGGAACGCGGAAAATAATAAAGCAAATCCTCAACTGTCTTTATTCCTTTTTTGTTAAACAATTCGGCCCTTTTCTCGCCTACGCCCTTTAGATATCTGATATCCTTAGACATATTTTCTCCTATTCTACCGACACAATGTAATAGTAAAGCGGCTGTCCTCCCTTTTTAAAGGACACCTCAATTTCATCACTTTCATATTTGGCTTCAAGCGCCTTAAGCATACGGTCAGCCTGCGGCTTTTTAATTTCCTTACCGTAATACACCGTTATAAACTCTGTGTCCTCGTCAACCATTGCCGAAACCACATTGTTTAAAACATCATCAATATCCTTGCCGACAGATGTAATTTTTCCTTCAATCATGCCGAGAATATCGTCCTTTTTTATTTCCGTTCCGTCAATCTCCGTATCGCGCACAGCATAGGTAAGCTGCGCGGATGAAACCTTTCCGAGCGCTTTTGTCATATTCTTTGTGTTTGTATTTTCGCTTCTCTTTTCGTTAAAGCTCATCATTGCGCTGATACACTGCGGAATACTCGTTGACTCAATAACGACAACCTTTTTATCAAGGGCAAGCTCTGCCGCCTGCTGCGCCGCCATAATGATATTTTTATTGTTCGGGAACACGTAAACCGTCTTTGCCTTTACACGCTTTACAGCCTTTAAAATGTCCTCCGTGCTGGGGTTCATCGTCTGACCGCCTTCAATTATCCTGTCAACACCCAAATCCTTTAGTATGGTTGTTATGCCCTTTCCCATACAGACTGCCACAAAACCAAAGTCTTTCACCTCCACAGGTTCCTTTGGTTTTGGTGCTTTCTTTGGTGCTTTCGGTTCAGTATTCTTCGTTTGCTGTACATTTGCAGGAGTTTCAGCGGTGTTCTTCGTTTCTTCTATAATTGATTTATGCTGATGCTTCATGTTGTCTATTTTGAGGTTTATCATTTCGCCCAGCTTTATTGCCTCCTCAAGCACAAATCCTGGATGGTTTGTGTGGATATGCACTTTCACGATGTCCTCATCGTCAATTACAAGCATACAGTCGCCCTTCGGCGCGATTGCATTTCTGAATTCCTCAACGCTTAGCCCATTTGACTTCTTCTCAACTATGAATTCAGTACAATATCTGAATTTAATATCCTCTGTTTTAATCGCTTCCTGTGACTTTACCACTGTGGGTGCAGCAGGCGCAGCAAACTGCTCCTCTGCCGCTTCCTTTTCTGTAACGACACCGCTTTTAAGATATGACAGTGCACCCTCAAGCACAAACATCCAGCCCTGTCCGCCAGCGTCCACAACATTTGCCTGTCTAAGCGCCGGAAGCATTTGGGTTGTTTTACTAAGCGCCTTGTTTCCGCGTTCTACAGCCTTTTCCATTACGGCTGTTATATCGCTTTCAGTATTTGCCGCAAGCTGTGCGCCGATTGCTGCCTCGCGCGACACTGTAAGAATTGTGCCCTCTGTCGGCTTCATAACAGCCTTATACGCAGCATCCGAGCCGTCCTTTAGGGCAAGCGCAAACTCTGCGCTGCTGCATTCCTTTTTACCCTTAAGGCTCTTTGAAATTCCTCTGAAAAACTGTGATAAAATAACACCCGAGTTGCCTCTCGCGCCTCTCAGTGTTGCAAAAGACATTGTATCAGCAGCCTTTGTCAATGTCAGGTTGGCTTTTTTATTAAGCTCCGTCACCATTGACATAGCGGTAAGCGACATATTTGTACCCGTATCACCGTCAGGCACAGGGAACACGTTCAACTCATCCACCATCTTTTTATTGTTATAAAGATTATTTGCACCGCTGATTATCATCTGTGCAAATGTATTTCCGTTTAAAGTATCTATCTCAATCACCCCTCAAAACTGTTTCAGTCCGCAAAATAAATCAGCGGATTCACGGAAGTGTTCAGTCTACACGAACACCCTCTACACGCACATTTACTCTGTTAACCTTTATGCCAACTGAATTTTCAATCGTGTAGCGCACGCGATTAACTATGCTCTTGCACACCGTATTAATATTTATGCCGTATTCCACGATAAGATGAATTTCCACCACAACTCCGTCATCCTCTATTGTGATGTTTATTCCCTTTGCCATGCTGTCCGGCTTTAAAAGATTTACAATTCCGTCCTTCTTATTTCTTGATGCCATTCCTACAACGCCGTAACACTTCGTTGCAACAGCTCCGGCTATTTCAGCAATAACACTATTTGCAATGGAAACTTCTCCTAAATCCCCGCTTGTTTTCAGTATCATATCTATATTCATTCCTTTCTGCTTAAAACATATACTTATTATTATTTTACTATAAAATCACAAAATAGTCTATATATAAATTAATATTTTTAAAATTTTTCCAGTGAATATCTCTTGCATTACGCGTTTTTTCATTATATAATTATCAAAAACGACACGGAGATGAGATTATGAGCAAACATACAAAGCTAATGAATTTCCTGTCCAATCTGCCTGATTTTGTATTTGACTACATAGAAATTGCCTACAGCGGCGAAAGTATAAACACACAGATTGGCTACAGTATAGATATAAAAACCTTTCTGGAATATTTGCAGAAATTCAAATTCAAAACAATTGAAAACCTTGATGATTTTACCATAGACCACATGGAGCAGGTTACACTGCGTGACCTGAACGGCTTTACGGCATATCTCAAGGAATACGAAACAGACACAGTCACCATTGACGGCAAGCACGTAAAGCGTATCCGCCGCAACAGTGCCTACGGCATAAACCGCAAGCTTTCGGGAATACGCGGACTGTTTGCATATCTTTATAAAAATGACTTAATCTCGCAGAATATTACCGACAAGGTGGATTTCAAAAAAATCCATCAGAAGATGAAACGTCCGCTTACGACCCAGGAAACAATTAAACTGCTCGATGTTATCTATAACGGAGAAAATTACTACCAGGGACGCGACCTGACGGAATACAAAAACAGAAAACAGCGCGACATTGCCCTGTTTACGGCATATCTCGGAACAGGCTGCCGAGTAAGCGAGCTGGTAAACCTTGACATACATGACGTGTGCTTCGACACCTCCTCATTTGTTGTAACACGAAAAGGCGGTGACGAGCAGGAGGTTTTTATGCCCGTTCAGGTAGAAAATGAAATGTTTAAATATATGCAGGAGCGTATGGAAAAGGAAAACGCAAAGGAGGACGCTTTGTTTCTGAGCCGTCTGGGCAAGCGCATGACTCCGCAGGGCGTAGAAAAGATACT
>JBJEIU010000273.1:0-1886 GCA_051877355.1 Hominilimicola sp. | reverse complement strand
ATGGTTATAAACGGAGAGGCGCGCGGCGAAAGCTACGAGGGACAGGTCGCAGTAGGGGCAGTTGTATTGAACCGCGTCAAGCATTCCTCATTCCCCAACACCATAGCAGGCGTGATATATCAGCCGGGCGCGTTTACGGCGGTTGACGATGGACAAATCAATGTGGCAATTGAAAGCTCTTGCTTCAACGCCGCACGCGATGCCTTAAACGGTTGGGACCCCACGGGCGGAGCTATATATTACTACAATCCCCAGACCGCCACAAACACATGGATTCGCTCACGCCCCATTATAAAAACAATCGGAAAACATGTTTTCTGCAAATAATCCAAGGAGAAAATTATGAGTGCAAAAATTATTGTTCTTGCCGTGCTGATAGCGCTGTTTATCGCATTAGTGGCTATTGACGGCAAAAGAAAGCTGAAAAAGAAACACGAACAGGAAAAATAACCTTAAAGGCTTCCTCGATACGGGAAGCCTTTTTAATTTATATGTTCACAAATTCTTCACAAAATATTCATTGACATTTGTAATTTTGTGAGTATAATAATAAATGAAAGGTCAAAGAAAGTCAAAGTCAAAAAGAGGTGAAAGAAATGGGTATGAGTGATAAAATAGAGGCTTTTATAAATGAGCTTTTAAAGGACGATACAGATGAATGGCTGGAGCTTAAGCGAAACGAACTTGCCGCAATATTCGGCTGCGTTCCCTCACAGATAAATTACGTTATATCAACGCGTTTCAATCCCGAGCATGGTTATATCGTAGAGTCAAAGCGCGGCGGCGGAGGTTACTTACGGATAAAGCAGCTAAAACACGAGGACGGTCTTATAATGCAGACAATAAAGCTTACAGGCGACAGCATTGACGAAAAGACGACAAAAGCGTATCTGGCAAATCTGGTACGACAGGGCGCGCTTGACGAAAAAACGGCATCACTCATATTCAGCGGCATATCGGACACTACATTAAATATACAACAACCCGAAAGGGATAATATAAGAGCTAACATATTCAAAAGCATGCTTGCAGCCGCAAGCGATTGATGTTAAAAAGGAGGTAATTAAAATGTATGATTTATTTTCAGATTTTTTTGACGGGTTCGACATGTTCATGCAACCCGTAACTGTCAAGGAGGAAAAGAAATGTCCCATATGCGGACATACCTACTCCGATTTCAGACGCACCGGCAAAATCGGGTGCAGCGAGTGCTACAGGATGTTCCGCACACCGATAGCCGAAACATTAAGACAGGTTCAGCCCTCCACCGTTCACACAGGAAAAATACCATCAAAATCAGGTGAAGAACTGAAACTAAAGAGAAAGTACGAAACATTGAAGCAGGAGCTTTCAGCGGCGGTCAAGAACGAGGACTACGAAACAGCCGCTAAATTGCACAAGCAAATCCGTGAAATAGAAAACGAGGTGAAAAAGTCATGATCTGGTATAAAGATAATAATTCGGACATAGTAGTTTCAACAAGAATACGTCTTGCGAGAAACCTTGACAAAACTCCGTTTCCCAATGCCTTAAAGGACACAAAGGAGGTTACGGAAAAGATTAAAAACGCAATTCTCGGCAGCAATTCAACGCTTGCAAAGGATTTTGACTTTATCGACCTTGACAATACGCCCTCTATCCGCAAGCAGGCAATGGCGGAGGAACATCTGATAAGTCCCGTAATGTGCGAGGGCAAGGGCAAGTCAGTCCTTGTGAACAAGGACAAAACCATGAGCATAATGCTTATGGAGGAGGACCACATACGTTTGCAGATTATAAGGGACGGTTACGCGCTTGAGGAAGCGTATTCGCTCGCAAGCAAGGTTGACGACGTAATCGAGGAAAATGTGGCATATGCCTTTGACAATGACTTCGGTTACCTGACC
>JBJEIU010000272.1:0-1893 GCA_051877355.1 Hominilimicola sp. | reverse complement strand
GAACATGACATGGCTCCAATTAATGATGAAATTGAAAAGCTAAACTTTACATTGAATGAAACAAACAAAACGCAGGAAATAACGCAGAATATCAAAAACAGTATTCAGACATTTCTTAATACGTTCAGTGCATTTGATTTTTCGGGCGAGATAACAAACGAAGACTTGAAAAAGGTTGTAAAGGAAATACGGGTTGTCTCAAAAAACGAGATATATGTTTACTTTAACATAAGTGAGGATATAGAGGGACTATGCTTCCCTATCAACATATCTGACATATATCAAATCGACACTAATGCTAAACACAGTACACAAGGACGTACATGAACGGCTCCTGAAAATAAACCCTGCATTATACAAGGAGGCTCAGGCGGTGCTGGAGCTTAACAAGGCAGAACGCCATATCCGCGGTGGCATGGCAACAAGAGAGAAATATTTATTGGAAAAGATGAGATAACACAAAAGGCTGTCTTGTGACAGCCTTTTAATTTTACATAAATATCGAAACAGCAAACACGATTGCAATAAGTATAAAGACCACGTGCAGCCAGAACAGCGCTACTGCGCCGCTCTCGCGTCCGTTTTCAATACACTGCTTGATTACCTTTATAAGCACAAGAGCCGCGCCGCATATTATGAGCGGAAGAAAGAAAAATCCTAAAAGTCCTCCGCCTGCGTCAGTATGTGACAATATGAATTTCAATATCACCGCATAATATGCGCAGCCGCTCAGAAGCGCAAATATGAGCAAGCCCCATGTATTTTTTAGAAGCTTTATAACACTATTCTTCATCAGGCATCTCCCAATTGTGATATACGTCTTGCACATCGTCGTTGTCCTCAAGCATATCCAGCAGCTTCGTCATAGCGTTTATCTGAGCCTCGTCTGTAAGCTGAGTCATTGTCTGCGGAACCATGCTCACTTCCGCTGATGAAATTGTATACTTCTCAGCAAGTGCGTCACGTACAGCGCCCATATTTGACGGCTCTGTTGTGATTTCGATACATTCCTCGTCTATTTCAAGGTCGTCCGCGCCTGCTTCAAGCACGTCCATTGTAACCTCTTCCTCATCTAAATCATCGTTCTCAATGATGATTACGCCTTTCTGGTCAAACATAAAGCTTACGCAACCTGTCTGTCCCATGTTTCCACCGTTCTTGTCAAATGCGTGGCGTACATCTGCGGCAGTTCTGTTTCTGTTATCGGTAAGCGTGTTTACGATTACAGCAACGCCTGCCGGTCCATAGCCCTCATATGTGATGCTTTCATAATTATCGCTCTCCGTATCGCCTGCCGCCTTTTTTATTGTTCTGTTTATATTGTCGTTGGGCATGTTGTTTGAACGCGCCTTTGCAATCGCGTCCTTAAGGCTCGAATTGTTATCCGGGTCCGGTCCTCCCGCCTTTACGGCAACGATTATTTCACGCGCTATTTTTGTAAATATTTTAGCTCTCTGAGCGTCATTTGCGCCCTTCTTACGCTTAATTGTACTCCATTTTGAATGTCCTGACATAATTAAAACTCCTTTTAAATTTGTTCATACTAATATATTTTATCATATTTTATCATATTTTTGCATTTTTTTCAAGTCTTTTATAGCTGTTTCTGCGAACAGCGTTCAATATAAAGCCGGAAACGGTATGCACAATTACGGACATTATAACCGTTCCTGCCAGTATTGCAAGAAAATATACCTCATCCTTATTAAATAACAGCGGGGCAAGATTATACCAAAATCCATTTCTAAGCCATGTTATCCACAGCGCATGCGTAAGATACAGTTCAAGGGACAAACCGCCGCAAAAATACAGTATCGGATTTTTAAGCTGTATCTTCATCGAAAGCACAGGCAGCAAAACCGCAAAGGTCGTCGTGTTAATGAATGACACAAC
>JBJEIU010000271.1:0-1914 GCA_051877355.1 Hominilimicola sp. | reverse complement strand
GGGTGAGGAAACCAAGGAATTTGAGATTGTAAAGACCAAGAGATTTATCGTAAAGCCGATGAGCAGCGAGGAAGCAATACTTCAGATGAACCTGCTCGGACATAATTTCTTCGTATTCAAGAATCAGGAAACTGACGAAATGAATATCGTATATAAAAGAAAAGACGGCAAATACGCTATTATAGAGTCAATAGAATAATGTAAAATGCAGCAGAGGCGGAATATTCCGTCTCTGCTTATGTATAAAAATAAAGGAGGAAATAATTTATGGAATTAAAAGGTTCAAAAACAGAGGCAAATCTTAAGACGGCGTTTGCGGGAGAGTCAGAGGCGAGAAACAAGTATACATACTACGCAAGCAAGGCAAAGAAGGACGGATATGTTCAGATAGCGCAGCTTTTTGAAGAAACCGCCAACAATGAAAAGGAGCATGCAAAGATGTGGTTTAAGCTGCTTAACGGCGGCATAGGCGACACAGCCGCCAATCTTGCTGATGCGGCTGCGGGCGAGAATTACGAATGGACAGAGATGTATGCGACCTTTGCCAAGGAGGCAAGAGAAGAGGGCTTTGACCATATTGCAGACCTGTTCGAGGGCGTTGCGAAGATTGAAAAGGCGCATGAGGAACGCTACAGAAAGCTGTTGGCAAATGTAGAGGGCGAAATGGTATTCTCAAAGGACGGCGATGTTATTTGGGAGTGTTCAAACTGCGGACATATCCATATCGGAAAGAAAGCGCCTGAGATATGCCCCGTATGCGCTCATCCACAGTCATACTTTAAGCTGAGAGCAGAAAATTATTAATTCGGAAAATAAAAAAACTGACAGAATAAAATCCTGTCAGTTTTTTTGTGATTAAATTTCCTCAATAATCGGAAGTATCATCGGTGAACGTTTTGTCTGTTCATAGATATACTTTGCAACCGCTGATTTAAGCGAGTTTTTAAGTGTTGACCAGTCCATATTGCGTCTGCCGAGGCAATCCGTGATACTTTCCGCGGCAACGTTTCTTACGCCGTCAATAAGCGATTCCGCCTCGCGCACGTATACGAAGCCTCTTGAAATAACGTCCGGCTTTGAAATCATTTCCTTGCCATCGTGGGAAATGGTTACCACTACAATAATAAGTCCGTCCTCAGCCAGATGCTTCCTGTCACGGAGGACGATGTTGCCTACATCACCAACGCCGAGACCATCAACAAGGATTTTGCCCGCCTGAACCGTTCCGCCAAGCTTTGCGCTGTTTTGGTCAAGCTCAAGCACCTGTCCGTTGGACAGTACGAAGCTGTTCTTTTCCGGTATACCAACGCTTGCCGCCAGTTCCTTGTGCAGCACAAGGTGACGGTGTTCGCCGTGGACGGGGATAAAGTATTTCGGCTTAGTCAGAGCCAGTATGAGTTTTAATTCCTCCTGGCAGGCGTGACCTGAAACGTGAACGTCCATGAGCGCCTTATAAATTACCTCCGCGCCTATCTTGAATAGTTCGTTGATTACGCTTGAAACGGATTTTTCATTGCCCGGAATAGGCGTCGCGCTTATTACGATAAGGTCGTCCTTTGTAACCTCAACCTTGCGGTGGTCAGAGAACGCCATTCTCGTCAGGGCACTCATCGGCTCGCCCTGAGAACCTGTTGTAATAATAACTACTTGATTTGGTCTGTACTTTTTGATGTTGTCAATATTAATAAGCACGCCTTCGGGTACTTTCATATATCCGAGAAGAATAGATATTTCAACGATATTTTCCATGCTTCTTCCGGAAACAGCCACTTTACGCCCGTTTTTTGCCGCCGCGTCAATAATCTGCTGTACTCTGTGTACGTTTGACGCAAAGGTGGCAACAATAATGCGCTTGTTGCAGCCCTTGAATATCTGTTCAAACTTTTCACCGACATTTCTCTCACTCATCGCATA
>JBJEIU010000270.1:0-1923 GCA_051877355.1 Hominilimicola sp. | reverse complement strand
TGAAAACAGAAAAAGACGTTATAAAACTGTTGGAGAGCTACAGTACAATAGCAGATAAAGGACTTCAATACGATATTGAGGTACTCATTATGGATTTGAAGTCAGGCAACTTTGAAAATGGTATGGTCGAATTTGACAAGCGAATGGGCAACGCGTATGTATCACGTCTTACAAAGGCGCTCATAGCCGTAAACCGCGGCGACAATCAGGACGCAGCGCTCAATCATTTGTTGTCGGATATGTCGCTTTTGTCACATGAAACCATGCAGAGAGAACTTAATAAACGTCCCGGCAGAGTGAGAATGATGGTTATTCCTATTGTTGTAATCGGCATATTTACGCTATTTTATGTTGTAGGAGTAAATCTGTTCAACTCTTTGTGCGGTATAATGTAAACAGAAAGGACTTGATATAATGAATAAATTAATTGTAAAAACAAAAATTGCAAAGGACGCGTTTATGAGAAACGCAAGACGCGTTCTGAAAAATACGGATGGCGACCAGATAACCGGTTGGCTGATTGTTATTTTGATCGTCGTTGTAGTCGGCGCGTTCTTTATGAAGAACTATCAGGACGCCATTGTTGAGGTATGGGACGGCGTTATTGCCAAGATTAAGTCCGCGTTCGGCATATAAAGCCTATGGAAACCGGGCAGAAAAAGCATAGGAAAGGCAGATTGCTCTCTGCCTTTCCTAATGCAAGAAAAAAGGGCAGCGCATATTATGAGCTTATACTGAAAACGCTCGTATTCATTACGCTGATAGCAACGGCAGTATCGTTCTTCAGTATTTTCACTGTATATCTTAACTTGAACTATACTTGCCGTAGAGTGGTGCGTGAGATTGAAATATCGGGACAAGTGACGTCAAGTACAAATACACTGTTTAATCAGCTAAAGAGCAATACGAACATAGGCACAGGCGCTAATATGTCGGTGAGTGCAAGCTATTTTAATGTAGCACAGAAAAAGATACAGCTTCGAAACACCTTTGACGTTACTTGCAGTACAAGCTATCGCTTTGACGTATTTACTCCGCTTGGCGGAACTCCGATAGGCTTTACAATTCCTATGCAGGTTAAGATGACGGGAATGAGTGAGAAGTTTTGGAAATGACGGTATATATAATTACGCTTTTATTTCTGATACTCTATTCGGTACTCGACCTGAAATACAAGGAAATTCCCGCATGGCTTTTGTATATCGGAATAGCCGTTGTTTTTTTATCTGAGGTTGTTTTAAATAATAAATGTGCTTTTCGGTATATAGCTGTAGATATTGCTATATATGCAATAGTTTTTGCTATGGAGAAGGCTTTGGAAAAGTGGATAGGCGGAGCGGATTTTGACGTTATATATATGATATACCTTGCTATAGGGGTAAGGAATATTGTATTATTTATGTTTGCGGTTTCTGCTGTATGCGGAGTCGTAATGCTGGTGCGGAGGTCGGGCAGGGATAAGCAATTACCGCTTATTCCTGTGCTGACAGCCGGATATGTAATAACGATAATTATGGGAGGCGGTGTGTATTGACAAAATTTAAAGAAAAGCTATGCAAAAAGAAGCGAGGCAGCGGACTCCTGCTCATTATGATATTGGTGTTCTTTATGGTGACGTTTATTGTTACTGTCGGCGAATTTTACCGAATTCATATATTGCAGCAGGATATTGAAACGCATCTGCAACGGACGGTAAACTGTGCGGTTGAGTATGCTATGGGCGATTCATACAGACAGGATAAGATAGTAAATCTTAATGTGGGTTTGGCGAAGAATAAGTTTTATAAGTTTCTTGGTGAGGACATGGGACTTGATGGCTATAACCGAAAATACAAAGACGGAGAGCTTGTGTATAGGCTGTATTTCAGCAGCATGAACGGTACAAGCAATCCTGCTGTGTTTACGGTAAAGGGTACGGCGAAG
>JBJEIU010000269.1:0-9005 GCA_051877355.1 Hominilimicola sp. | reverse complement strand
CTGCCCGTAACCTCATGGGCAGCGCCTAAAAATGTGATCTTCATATACTACAACCCTCTCATATTATATTTATACCACATAATATAAATACTCTAACAAAATTTTGCATGAACAAAAGTATGCACAAAAAAGGAGCCGAAGCTCCTTTTTAATATTATAAATCCTTTGACGCATTAATCCATGCCGATACCTGTGTATCATCTGCATTTTCAACGTCATCGCCGATTATTACAAGCCGGTTTTCACCCTCCCAGTAAAGCTGCTTGGAAAGACTTTCAAGCACTGCTCTTACAGGAACCATTGTTCTGTCGTTATAAATCTGCGCAGATGCGTCAAGCGTCTTTTCTTCGCCGTTTACCGTGTAGGTCGTGCTGTCTATTGTCATTTTGATTACAGTATCACCAAGAGTAATTGTAATTTCTCTTGCGTCTCCGTTCCATTCAACCTCTGCACCAAAGTTCTCTGAAATAAATCTCAGCGGAACGATTGTTCTGCCCTCTTCCGTAATTACAGGAACAACATCGGCATTTTCACTGTCAATAGCTTTCTTTTCACCGTTTGCGATTGCCTGTGATTTGCCTATCTTCAAAATTACATTATTGTCCTCCGAAGCAGGCGTCTTTGTCAGTATCGGCAGTTCAAGATGATTTACATTCGCCGCCTCAAGGTCGGGATTTACCTTGCCTGAAACCGTCTTTATTTCAGGCGCGGGCACGGAGGTCGTTTCAGCACCCATGTAGAAGCTTGTGTTTGCAGGCTGATTATAATGGTTGTTCTGCCATGCGATTGCCTCACGGTAGGTTATATCATGCATAAGCGTCGGAATTTTGTAATCTGTTTCATACGGCGTAGCATAAATTCTCAGTTCCGTATTCGCCGCGTCGCGCCAGATTATTTCCTCTCTCCAGTCACCGAATATGTCCGCTGTCAGACACGGTACTGCCTTTGTACCGTTGTTTGACGCGCTGCCGAATGCCTCATAGAGAATATCAACACATTTGTCGTTCCAGTTATACTTTGAAATCGTCGTACCGTCAACAAGCTCTGAAAGCAAATCACCGTCCCAGAATGCCTTGAAGTTCATCGGAAGCGTTGTGGATATTACCTGACCTGTTTCATCATCCTTTACATATGTTCCGTCAGCATACCTATATCTGAAAGTATTCCAGCCGTCGGCAAGTGCTTCTCCGCTGCCCAGTTTGATTGTCTCATTTTCAAGCATTGGCTGAAGCTCCTCAGCTACTCCCTCTACAAGCTGTTTGCCTTCAAATGACATAAGCGGTGTGCCTGTTGAACCCCATACTTCCCAGCCCCTGCTTGTAGGATCAATATCAGCCGCTCTTGAACGTCCCGTATCCTTCGGCTTATTGAAGCCGTATATTACCTGTCCCGTACGCGCGTCATGCAAATCTATATTTGCGGGAAGCTCCTTTGTTTCGTGGCACGCCCATACATAATATCCGTCATAATCGGGCGTCATTTTTGCCACGTCGAAGGCGTCGCCGTGACCAAGCTTTATGTCAGCGTTCACAGTTGCATATGTTGCGTACATAAACGTGCCGTCATCATCTACTGCGCCGGCACCCGAAAGGATTTCGTCCTTACCGTCAAAGTCAACGTCAGCTACGGCAACGCTGTGATACCATGCGTTAAATAAATTATCCGTCCTTGATGTCGGGCTTGAATCATACTGCCATAAGTTCGTAAATTCGCCGTTCTTGTAATCCCACGCTGCAAGCTTTACAGCGTCCCATGCACCGCGCACCATAACAATGCTCGGTGTTTCGCCGTTAAGGTATGCTGTAGTCAGAAGATAATGGCTTGCGCGCTTTGTAAGACGCGAGGTATCCGTGTATTTATCAGACCAGCTTGAAAGCGGGTCACGTACAGGAAGCAAATCAGTACGGGCAATCTCTGCGCCTGTTTCGCCGTCGAATACGGACAGATATTCATTACCCTCAGCAAAATACTGTCTGTCCTTCTGCTTTTGCAGGCTCTGTGTATAGTCTGCATCGGCAATACCAATCTTTTTGCCCGTGCCGTCAGTCATGCCGTCATAGGAACGCATAACAACCTCCGCCTTACCGTCGCCGTCAAAGTCGTATACAAGGAAGTTTACGTCAATTTCGTTTGCCTCGTTCTTGCCGATGTCAAGCGTCCACATATATGTACCGTCCATCTCATACGCTTCGACAAGCGGATATGCTTCACGTGTGTCTATGATTTTTCCTGTTGCTTCGTCAACATTAAGCTGATTAAAGTAGTCAGACGGAGTACGGCGCACTATTATCTCATATTCACCGTCACCGTCAAGGTCACCCACGCTTGCATCGTCAACTATATATTTGCCCTTATCGTACTTTTTTACGGGGATTGACTTGTATTCCTTGTCCCACGCAGCTGCGGTGTCCTCGCTGCCGTCAGATGCCTTTACCTTATATGTATCTCCCGATTTGCCGTCCTTGTCCAGATAATTTGTGGTATCTGAAACATCGGCAATCTTTTCGTCATTGCGGTATACCTCAAATGTAAGGCTTGAGCTGTCCGTGCCGAGATAACGCCAGCTTACAAGTATGCCACCGTCCTTTGCAGGCACCGCAACAAGACCTCTGCCCAAGTCCTCCGCCTGCTTGAGCACTGTGCTGCGGCTACCATAAAGCGACTGCGTCTGCGCCCTTGCCGCCGCGTCCTCCTCTGTGCGGTATTCCACGCCTACTCCAAAATCTGCCGCAAACGCAAGCGGTGCAGCCGCGCCTGCAAGCATTGACGCTGCAAGAATACCTGATAATAATTTTTTGTTCATTTGTTTTACTCCTCCCTCTGTTTGATTTTATATTACATTGTAAAATTCTTTCACTGCCATGTCAATGTGAATGAATTTTAAATTTTTACGTTTGAAATTTAGCATATATTATAGTTTAACGTTGCTTGCAAATGCTCACAGTGACGCGTACATACTATAAAGATTATAGTACAAGCCGCCTTTGTCGATAAGCTCCTGATGCGTGCCCTTTTCCTCAATACCGTTTTCCGTAAGCACAAGAATCATATTTGCATTGCGTATGGTTGTAAGCCTATGGGCAATGGTAAACACCGTCCTGCCCTTTGCAAGCCTTTCAAGCGAATCCTGAACTATTTTTTCGCTTTCGTTATCCAGAGCCGAGGTTGCCTCATCAAGGATAAGTATAGGCGGATTTTTAAGGAACACACGCGCAATACTTATTCTCTGCTTCTGACCTCCTGAAAGCTTTACTCCCCTTTCGCCCACATAGGTGTCATAGCCGTTCTCAAGCGCAGATATAAACTCATGTGCGCCAGCCATTTTCGCCGCCTCAATTACAGCCTCACGGCTTGCTCCCGGCAGACCATAGGAAATATTTTCATACACAGTACCCGAAAACAAATACACGTCCTGCTGGACCACACCTATTGCGCTGCGCAGTGATTTAAGTGTAACGTCCTTTATATCAATGCCGTCAATCAGAATACGTCCCTCCGTCACGTCATAAAAACGAGGGATAAGATTACACAGCGTTGTCTTTCCGCCGCCTGACGGACCCACAAGCGCCACACTGTCGCCTTTCTTTATATCAAGATTTATATGTGAAAGCACCTCCGTGTTATCGTCCTGATAGCTAAATCCCACATTCTCAAATTTAATATTGCCCTGAACATTATTAAGCTCCTTCGCGTCCTCCTTTTCGGTTATATCCGCGTGCGCATCCATAATCTCAAGGAAACGCTCAATACCCGTCATACCTCGCTGGAACTGCTCCGTAAACTGTATTATTGTGCGCAGCGTCGCAAGCAGTGTGCTGACATAGAGCAGATAGGCGGTAAAGTCGGCAGGATTTATTTTGCCGTTTATCATAAACAGCGCGCCCGCAACCACTACGACAAGATACATTACACCTTCAAAGGCCCTGTTTGAGGTCTGAAAACCTGCCATATAAAAATAACCCAGCTTTTTCGTATCAAGGAACTTTTTATTGCCATCCTCAAATTTTTCCGCTTCCAAATCCTCATTGGCAAAGGATTTTACAACCCTTATTCCAAGCAGAGAATCCTCAACCTGCGAATTGATTTCACCAATCTGATTACGCTGTTTCTTAAACGCCCTGCGCATACGCGTGTTGAAAAATTTTACAAACGCGAATATAAGCGGCAGTGACGCAAAAATAATTATTGTAAGCGGAATGTTCACTCCGCACAAAATTATAAAGGAAACTATAATTTTCAGTCCGGCAATGAAAAATTCTTCGGGACAGTGGTGCGCGAATTCCGTTATGTCAAACAAATCGCTTGTAATTCTCGCCATAATTTGACCCACCTTATGGTCAGAATAGTAGGCGTGGGAAAGCTTTTCCAGGTGCGCGAACAAATCACGGCGCATATCCGTTTCTATCCTCGCGCCCATTATATGACCTGTGTCCGCCATATAGAAGTTAGCCGCAGAGTCTATAATCCTAAGCACAAGATAAAAAAGTCCGATTTTCAGTATTATTCCCACTGTCAGCCCTGCTATATTGTTTATACCCATGTTTGTTATATACCGGACAAGCATCGGGAACACAAGCTCACACACCGTTGTCAGCGACGCGCATATAAGGTCAAGTACAAGTATCCATTTGTATTTTTTAAAATAAGGGACAAATCTTTTTATAAGATAGCCCATTTTCATTTGCTTTTCTTCCTGCTGCATGGTTAAATTAAGCCTCCGTTTTATACTCAAGTTCGTTATTAAAAGTATTTTATAACAACAAAAAAGCAAAGTCAATACAAAATATAGAGTATTCCTATTGAAAAGCAGTACATTTTGATGTATAATGATACGGTTACATATGAGGGGGTAATATTCGTGGAACAAGTAAAAGAAAATAAGATGGGCGTAATGCCCGTTAACAAACTGATTATCACAATGTCGCTGCCAATGATAGTGTCAATGCTTGTACAGGCACTCTACAACGTGGTGGACAGTGTGTTTGTGTCAAGACTTTCTGAGGACGCTCTGACAGCGGTTTCAATGGCGTTTCCAATGCAGAATCTGCTTATTTCAGTGGCAGTAGGTTTGGGAGTAGGTATAAATGCCATGCTTTCCCGTTCTCTGGGCGAAAAAAATTTTGAAGCGGCAAATAAAACAGCAGAAAACGGTATATTCCTTGAAGCTATAGGCTATATCATGTTTCTGCTCATAGGAATATTTCTGACAAAGCCGTTCTTTGCGGCGCAGTCGGCATCCGCTGAAATATCGGCTATGGGCATTGGGTATACGAGAATATGTCTTATAATGTCCTTCGGCGTATTTATGCAAATCGCTTCTGAGCGAATACTACAGTCCACCGGCAGAACCATTTTTACGATGATAACACAGACCACCGGCGCGGTTATAAATATAGTTCTTGACCCGATACTGATTTTCGGATTATTCGGTATGCCGAAAATGGGTGTTGCAGGCGCGGCTGCTGCCACCGTAACGGGACAGATTTGCGCGGCAATTCTTGCGACGATCCTGAATATAAAATGTAATCCCGAAGTAAATATCAGATTCAGAGGCTTTAAACCCGAAACGAAGTACATAAAGACAATTCTTGCGGTAGGCGTGCCTTCAATAATCATGTCGTCTGTCGGTTCAGCAATGACCTTCGGAATGAATAAAATACTGATTACATTCTCCTCCACAGCTGTTGCCGTATTCGGTATTTATTTCAAACTGAACAGCTTTGTGTTCATGCCCGTATTCGGTCTGAACAACGGAACCGTACCGATTATCTCATACAACTACGGCGCAAAGAACAAAAAACGTCTTACGAAAACAATCAAGCTTACAATTATCTATGCGGTTCTGATTATGCTCGCGGGACTTGCGGTATTTCAGCTTGCTCCGGGCATATTGCTCAGACTGTTTGATGCCTCTGACCATATGCTCGAAATAGGAGTTCCGGCTCTGAGGACAATAAGTCTCAGCTTCTCATTTGCAGGAATATGTATCGCGCTGTCCTCCTGCTTCCAGGCATTGGGACACGGCTTCCTGAGTATGTTTGTATCCATCACGCGTCAGCTTATCATACTTCTTCCGTCCGCGTTCATACTGGCAAAGCTTGGCGGAATTCACGCAGTATGGTGGTCATTTAATATTGCGGAGATATTCTCGCTGACGCTTAGCCTTATTTTCTACAAATACATGTATAGTAAAATTATCAAACAGCTTGAATGATCTGCGCAAAATTAAACAGCTTCACATAATCAAAGTGAAGCTGTTTTTTTCTTATTCCACAGGAATTTTATTCATATACGGAATATTATTTTTATCCCACACATAAACAGTCATCTCTGTATCTTCCAGATTTTCGTTTATACTGCACTCAGCTGACAAATCTTCAGACGGCTCCGGCATTGATATTCCCTTTAAAACGCCGTCCGTATCCCTGAATGCAACAAATATCCGTATATCGCTTTTATCTGTATTTTCAACCAAATACAGCTGGATATTTATTATATTTCCATTACGTTTTGCCGTTGCCCTATTATCAATAATATCATTTTGATTATTTATCGGTTGAATTTCAGTTGTTGGTATTGCCGTCGGTGTCGGCGTCGGTGTCGGTGTTGGACTTGGCGTCGGTGTCGGTGTCGGCGTCGGTGCCGGCGTCGGTGTTGGTGTTGGACTCGGACTTGGCGTCGGTGTCGGACTTGGCGTCGGCATCGGCACTGTCACAGTACATGATGAACTTACAGCACCATAGGTTACCGTAATCGTTGTTGTACCGTACCCCGTTGCTGTCACCGTTCCGTTATTAACCTCAGCAACGCTTGTATCGTCGGACTGCCACAAAGCCTCATCCGTAGTATTGGACGGCGAAACCTCTGCCGTAAGAGTAACTGTATCACCATGGTTTATCGTTGCCGATGACTTGTTCAACTTAACGCTTTCCGCATGTGTGAGAAGCGCCTCATAGGCATTTAGCCGCGCACCTGTTTTAATCTTTCCATTAAGACTTTCAACCGGGTCTGCACTGTTCTCCAGCTTGCTTATAATTTCCGAGGGTGTCATATCTGGATATTTTGCTTTCATAACTGCCGCCGCACTTGAAACAAACGGACACGCCTGTGATGTACCGCTCCCGGAACCATAAGCGGCAGTGCCGTTACTAAAATTAATATATGTACTTCCGATTGCAGTTCCCGGTGCCGCTATATCAACGTTCAGCACCCCATAATTTGAAAAGGTTGACAGGTCATCATTCTCGTCTGTAGCCGCCACTGCGATTACATTGCTGCTGTTATAAGAAGCGGGATAGCTGGGAGTTAAATCATTATTGGTGCTTTCATTTCCTGCCGCAGCTACAAATACAGAATTTGCACAGTTTTTTATGGCATTCAGCATATTAACTGACTTTCCTGTTCCGCCATAGCTGTTATTAACAATAGTAAATCCCATTTTCTGAACATACAGTACAGCCTGATAAATATAATCACTCGTTGTTTCTCCATCAGAACCGAATACCTTAAGCGGAACAATTTTTGCGTTGCGCGCCAATGAAGCAACTCCTATACCATTATTTGTCGATGCACTCACAATTCCCGAAACATGTGTGCCGTGTCCGTTCTCATCAGATGGGTCATTGTCATCGCTGTAGAAATCCCAGCCGTGTACATCGTCAATATAGCCGTTACCGTCATTATCAATACCATCACCTGCTATCTCACCGGGATTTGTCCATATATTATTCTCAAGGTCAGGGTGGTCCATCATAGCGCCCGTATCAATAACAGCCACAGCTACATTTTCGCAGTTTATATCCATATCCCATACAGAGGAAGCATTTATTTTATCCAAACCATACTGATAACCGCACTTATAATATATATCATTTGGTGTGGCTGAAATCCTGTAAATATAATTCGGTTCCGCAAACTCCACTTCGGATAATTCATTCAGCTTGTCTATCGTGTCAAGCACATTGTCCCTGCCCGGCTCCGAAAGCGTAAGTTTTAAAACCTGTTCTTCATTTTCCATGCTGAAAAGGGAAATTTCTCCCGAGCTTGCAGTATTCAGATTTTTCACGCTCTCTATTCCCAATCCTTTAAACGGGTCATCACAAGAAAACGTGCTTATAATCTGCTCAGATTTAGGCTTCATAACCACGATAATTGTACTGTCATCAAAATCGGCATCTGTATTTTCTGCATATACGCATGCAACGTTACACGCAATCCACAGCAACACGCCGATAAGAAGCGATATGTACTTCTTCATAAAACCACAACCTCGTCTGATTGCATATTTCCCCACAAAAATATCTTGTTATTATTATATCACACTCACCATTTAATGTCAATTTTAATTCTGTTTGTCTTGACTTTTCTTTTAGTCTGTGATAAAATAGTTAAGTATTATTTGGAGAAGTATCGAAGCGGTCATAACGGGGCGCACTCGAAATCAAGTAAAGATAATGGAATAATTATCTGCCGAAAACCGCTTTGCTACGGCGTTTTATTAAAAATTTAATATTGTTGTTTTTAACAGTTCCCTCAGTAAGTCCCCTCAAATTTACGAGCTTTCTGAAGGCTGCTAAAATAGATTAGGACGGGTATCGAAGTGGTCATAACGGGGCTGACTCGAAATCAGTTTGTCGGTAACTCCGGCACGTGGGTTCGAATCCCACCCCGTCCGCCAATGCGAGGTTTTTGCTTAAGCAGAAACCTCGTTTTTTGTAAGTTCCCTCAAAAAGTTCCCTCACAACTTTGTTCCCTCACTCAGTTCCCACAGCACTTTGTAGGCTTACCGTAATACAATCCGCCTTTGTCGATAATCTCCTGCGTTTTATACGGTGAAAGCACGGCTGTGCTTTCGGTCGTCAGCGTTCTCATTGCCTTAATGTTTAGTGTTCCGTATGGCAATACTGTCTGCATACCGTCCTCCTGCTGATATTTCAGCGTTTCAAAAGTGCAAAGGTGCTTTCTGCCGATTGACATCAGCGTTTCTGTGTCGTTGTCAAGCTGCT
>JBJEIU010000268.1:0-1954 GCA_051877355.1 Hominilimicola sp. | reverse complement strand
AGTCGGTATCGCAGTATTTGAAGGAATACGGAACCGTAGTCGCGGAAAGAATACGAGGCTCGTTTGAGCCGTTGTTCGATCCGGCAAAGGAAACGATATGCCCGAAGCTTGTAGAAATCAATCAATATCTGAAAGAGCATACGGGCTATGAGTTGTATTCCGCGCAGCTTGCCGTTGCGGAGGCTGTAAAAAGACGGCTGGAGCAGGCAAAGGTTGCTATGATAATTGCCGAGTGCGGCAGCGGAAAGACCAAAATCGGCTCGTCGGCATTGGCGGCGTATCAGAACGGCGAAAAATGCTTCAATGTAGTATTATCTCCGTCGCACGTTACGAAAAAGTGGGTGCGGGAAATTTATGAAACACTGCCGAACACGAAAGCGGTTGTTATACATTCCATTGCCGATTTACAAGCGGTGTATCGCGATTATCTGGAGAACAATCAGACCGTATACGTCGTTTTATCAAAGGAACGAGCAAGAGACGGGTATATGCGACGCCCTGCCGTAAAGTATTCACGGCTCAGGGACGGATATATATGCCCCGATTGCGGAGCTATCGTTAAGCAGGAGATAAACGAGGACGGTGTTAAGTACAAGGTAAAGGCAACTCAGTTCTATTTCAAAAAGGAAACCGATAAAAACCATAAGTGCGATAATTGCGGCACAAATTTATGGACAGCGTGCAATCCCGACGATTATTCACCTTACCATAATAAGTGGATAAAGATAGGAAATTACGGTTATGTGTACCGTGATTTCGCGGCGGCGCATACGGTTCATACAGCCGATAAAAAGGTTTTGGAGAAGCTGTGGGCGATTATGGACAATCCGAACGGCAGGTTTCCCGCTATTGGTGCGTATAAACGATATACTCTTAGCGGATATATCGCCGACCATATCGGACAGATTGACGGACTTTTATGCGATGAGCTGCATCAGTATAAAGGCGAAAGCGGACAAGGTAATGCGATGGCGAAGCTTGTCGGGTGCAGTAAAAAGGTAATAGGTATGACCGCAACTCTTATAAACGGCTATTCAAGCGGTATATTTTATCTTTTGTACCGTATAGCTTCCAATCTTATGCTGGAGGACAATAAGGAGTATGACAAGCCCTCCGATTTCAACAACGAATACGGCGTTACGGAAAGCGTTTATGAGCTTGAGGAGTCGGAGTATAACGATAACAGCAGAAGCAAGGCGCGCAAGATGCGGGAGCGGCAGCTTCCGGGAGTGTCGCCGCTGGTGTATTCGAGGTTCCTCATGGAATCGGCTGTCTTTTTGTCGCTTAACGATATGGGTAAGGATTTGCCTGATTACGAGGAAATTCCTATTTGCTTAAATCTGAAGCCGGAGGTTGAGAAGGAATACAAGGATATGGAAAAAGAGCTTATAGGCGTTCTGAACTATGACAGAAAAATTGCCACTAAGATTTTATCTCAATATCTTAATCTTCTCTCGACATATCCCGACCAGCCGTATGACGCTAAACCAATAATGCACCCGATTGACCATAAGCCGATTGTCGCACCGAAGGACACGTCAAGTCCTGATGAATATTCGGAAAAGGACTTAGCCGTGCTTGATATAGTAAAGCGCAAGGTTGAAAACGGCGAACGAGTGCTGATTTATACGAATTGGGTTCGGCTCGACACGCAGGATAAGCTTCAAAAGCTGCTTGGCGATAATGGGTATAAGACGGATATTTTAAGAGTTAATGTTCCGCCCGATAAGCGTGAAAAATGGGTTGAGGATAAGGTGAGGTCAGGTACAAAGGTACTTATTACAAATCCGTCCTTAGTTGAAACAGGATTGGATTTAAACGCCTTTACCACGCTCGTTTATTACAATATCGGCTATAACCTGTTCACGTTCCGGCAGTCATCACGACGTTCTTGGAGAATAAATCAGACCGCGACGCGCATTGAGGTATATATATTTTACTATGCCGGCGTCAT
>JBJEIU010000267.1:0-1972 GCA_051877355.1 Hominilimicola sp. | reverse complement strand
ATAGTGAAACGACAACGGTTGACACATCATCTCTTAAAAAAGGCGGTAATATCACATATTATCTTGTGACAACCGCAAAGGACGGCAAACTTGTAAATCAGTCGACAGCAAGAGTGTCAGACTCTGTAGAGGTTTATTCAAAGGGCGCGGAGGATATTGAAATTGTGCCTGTGTATGAATACAAAACAACAACTGCCGCAGGCGCAAGCGGCGGAGCAAAGCTTGACGGCAGCTTCACAGACGGACTTTATAACATTACGGTTACAAACGCGGGAACAAACCATATTGATTTGTATGTAAACGGTTATATGGCTGCAAATAACATAGACCAGAGCGGCGAGGGACGTTCTGTTTCCGCAGGCTCGACATATACCGCGCCCGATGTGAAAATTGAGGGCGGCAAGATTACTCTTTCCACAACAGACGTTGCGAGCGATTTGTCGTATGTTAAGGTCGTCAAATCTCCGACGATTGTTGAAAGAAAAAAGAAAATTTTTATAACGGG
The DNA here is from genome assembly GCA_051877355.1 of Hominilimicola sp. Classification (GTDB taxonomy): domain Bacteria; phylum Bacillota; class Clostridia; order UBA1381; family UBA1381; genus Hominilimicola. The sequence continues at coordinate 1,467 of JBJEIU010000267.1, read as the reverse complement.
CGATTCGCTTGTCGCAAACTACTACGGCGGGAACGAGGAAAATTATCTCGGCACCACTCAAACGGGCTGGGGACAAACGCTTGTAAACTTTATAGATACCGATAAGTATGAAATCATAAATCTTTCAAACGCGGGCAAATGGGCAAAGCAGCTTAATGAAACGGCTGTGCCTGGAATTATTTATAACGCCCAAGAGGGAGATATATTCCTGTTTGAGTCGGGCGTAAACGATAAATGGAATCCGAACGGAGATAACGAGGACGCAAACAAGACGGATATGAAAACGGCGGTAGAGGATGCTGTTGATAAAGCGAAAGCCGCGGGACTTAATGTTGTACTTGTCAATCCGAACGCTCACGGCGATACCTGCTCGGAGCAGGTGCATTTCGGACAGGTAATGCTTGACGTTGCAAAAGAAAAGGAAGTAAAATCAGTCGACCTTTCAAAAATAAGCTGTGATTTTCTGACGAATGTGTATAACGCGGATTTAACAGCGATAAAGAGCAGCTTCGGTCTTAATAAGGACGGTATTCACTCGTCATATCTCGGCGCGATGAAGTACGCGTCAATGGTTGCGGGCGAGTTGTATAAGCTCGGATATACGGATGCGGTAAATACCGATTATGAATACACAAAGACAGACGCGGACGGAAATAAAATTGTGTGCAAAGCTATTATTGAAAATTCCTCATTATCGGGTGCGTCCGTTACGGGTATTCCCTCGTCCATTGATAAGACTGATACCGCGTCAAACTATCCCCTGACGCTTAAAGTGTTCGACACGAAGGGAGAGCTTATTAGTAATGCCGATGTAAAATGGACGGTGACGGGCGCGGACACTGAAAATGTGACCGTTTCAAATGAAAACGGCATATCGCTTAACATATCGTCCGGTGCGGCGGCAGGCTCGTACAGAGTGTCGGCGGAAATAACCTATAACGGCGAAACGATTACACGCTCAGCAGATTTTGTTCTTGCTTCAAAAAATGATATGCTCCTTGACAGTGGTTTTGAAATAGGTGAAATTGCCGCGGCAGACTGGCATTTCAAAGTCGCAAGTGGCTGGTGCGGAGTAGATAACGTTTCCGTTTCAACTGAGAAGTATCACAACGGCAGCAAGAGCTTATATATGAACGGCGGCGGTCTTGGACAGAGAATAACGCTTACGGCGGGTACAGAGTATGAGCTTACTGTAAGCGCGTATTCAGATGTATCGGGCGTTACGGACAGCGCGGCAGGTTTCTATGACGGTACGCAAGAATGGCCTATGACGTCTGCCGGCGCGGTAAAGTTAGAGGACATAGAATTTACCTCATCAGAAACGGGACAGTGGAAAACCTACACAATCCAATTTACACCTACGGAAACAAAGGAATATATGGTAGGCTCTTTTGTCGCGACAGGCGCACAAATATACTATGATGATTTTATTCTTGCAGAGGCAGGCGAAGATGTAACACCAACAGC
>JBJEIU010000266.1:0-9263 GCA_051877355.1 Hominilimicola sp. | reverse complement strand
TATAAACCTTGCTGAAGGAGAAAAGATAGTTGTCGAATCCGATACAAAATTTACACCGTATACGGCTTCAAAGGCTACTGTAACGCCGAAGGCAACATCAACAGCCAAGCCGGCATCAACCACAAAGGCATCTGCTACTGCAACACCTAAAGCAAGTGCAGAGGCAAATGACAAGAACAATCCAAAAACAGGGGACAGCGCTCCTATAGTAGGAGTTTCTGTGCTTGGCGCAATAGCTTTGGGTGCTTTTGCATTTTTGGTAATTAAAAATAAAAAAGAAAACTAATATGAAAGGGCGTGTATGACAATGAAAAAAAGACTTGTTGTCATACAGGCTCTTTTACTTTTAATTTTTATTTGCTGCGGAGGGTATATCGGAAAATATTTTTATGATTCCCATAAGGCGCAGAAGGGTTATGACGAGTTAAAGGAAATTGTTGATTCGCATACAACGCTTGACGCCTCGGACGGATATACGGTCAAGCGTACGGAAAACGGTATGCTGGAACAGTATTATGAGCTGTATAACAAGAACAATGATATGGCAGGCTGGATATGTATTCCCGATACTTCGGTTGACTATCCTGTTGTCAGATATACTGATAATGAGTATTATCTTCACAGAAATTTTGATAAGCAGTATCAGTTCAGCGGAATACCGTTTCTTGATTACCAGTGCAATGAAAATTCAATGAATTCGATAATTTATGCTCATAATATGAAAGATGGGTCTATGTTTGCAGCACTTACCAAATTTGAAAAACAGAATTTTTATGAAAATCATAAAACAATACTTTACGATACCTTGTATGATAAGGGTGAATATGAGATAATTTCTGTGTTCACAACAAAGGTCGGTGCAAAGGACGAATTCAAGTATTATGAATATGCCGATATTGAAGATGAGAAGAGGTTCAGGGAATATGTTGATAAGGTCAGGTCACTTTCTTTTTATGATACGGGCGTGGGCGCTGAATACGGTGACAGCCTGATAACGTTGTCTACCTGCGCATATCATACATCAAATGAACGTTTTGTGGCTGTGGCAAGAAAGCATAATAAGCAGGAAGAAAAAAATACTTGATATTTATGCTAAAATGTATTATAATAATTAGGAATGATTGTGCCCCTGTAGTTAAGTGGATATAACAAGCCCCTCCTAAGGGCTAGTCACCAGTTCGACTCTGGTCGGGGGTGCCATAAAAGCTGCATATACTGAGATTTTCAGTGTATGCGGTTTTTTTAATTGCATGAAAATGTGCATTTTTATTCCTGACAGACAATATACTTGATATAGACTAAAAAGAATTGAGGCATATATATGTTTGTCACGCTTTCACGAAAATCATTGACTTTAATATTATCTGTATTTGTAATTGCGGTTGTAGTGTCGTGCTTTACTTTTGCATCTGTGCGTACGGCGATAAATACAGAAAATGACACGCAGACAGAGGAGAAATTTATAAAGTGGGTGGACTTCAACACCTCGTATGAGGCGCTTCGGGATGCTATGGAGGCAGATATTTCCTCCTACGGTACAGATAAACATTGTTCATGGATAAATTTACTGGCTTATCTTGCATCAAAGAACGGTAATGATTTTTCAAACTACAATAAAAAAGATATTACCACGCTTCTTGAAAAGCTTGACGGCGGTGAAAGTATGGAAAGCCTTACTGAAAATCTGAAATACTATTCCTACTATCAGGAGGCGTTTACAGCCGTATTGGGGGAATATATCGGCGAATACTATGTTCAGAGCGCGCAGGAGGATGAAGATGCGCCGGTCTGGGAACGGCGGTATGGTTTAAAGGTGTTTTGTCCTATTGCAAAGAACTATAGCTTTGAGCATTATGATGACTTTGGAAATTCACGCAGCTATGGCTATAATCGCCGACACACAGGTCATGACCTCTTTGGCAGCATAGGCACACCTGTTGTGGCAATAGAAAGCGGAATTGTGGAATGTGTCGGCTGGAATCAATACGGTGGTTGGCGAATAGGTATACGAAGCTTTGACAAAAAACGCTATTATTACTATGCGCATCTGCGCAAGGACCACCCATACAGCCCGATTGTTGAAGAGGGAGCTGTGATAAAGGCAGGCGATGTTATAGGCTATCTGGGCATGACAGGCTACAGCGCCGAGGAAAATGTAAATAATATTAATGTTCCGCACCTGCATATGGGCGTACAGCTGATTTTTGATGAATCACAAAAGGACGGCTCAACGGAGATATGGGTTGATGACTACAACCTTGTAAAGCTTTTGCGGAACAATTGCTGTGAAGTTTATAAAAATGAGGAAACAGGCGAATATGTCCGAAAATATGATTTTTATGAGCCGTCATTGGGAGATATGTGAAATATTCTGACAGAAATGCCTTTGATTGGGAATGCTGTTAAAAAGCAATTTGCAAACAGCTTTCTTTTGATGCACATTTATTGACATGACACCGTAGTAGTGTTATAATAATGCTGTTGCAGAAAAATTATCCAAAGATTAAACATAAAAAACTTTACTGCGAGTAATGAAAACGGAGAAAACAAATGCTTAGATTAGAGAATATTTCCTTCAATGTACAGGAGGAAAACAAGGAAAAAGAGATTATTAAGAATTTAAGCCTGACGGTTGGCGACGGCAAGCTGGTTGCTGTGACAGGACCAAACGGCGGAGGAAAATCAACGCTTGCCAAGCTTATAATGGGAATTGAAAAGCCTGCAAACGGAAAAATTTATTTTAACGATACGGATATTACAGACATGAGTATCACGGACAGGGCAAATCTTGGTATAGGCTTTGCCTTTCAGCAGCCTATACGTTTCAAGGGGTTTCAGGTGATTGATCTGCTTCGTATCGCGGCAAAAAGAAAGCTTACTCTTTCCGAGGCGTGCGAATACCTTTCGGAGGTGGGTCTGTGTGCAAAGGACTATATAAACCGTGAAATAAACGACAGCCTGTCAGGCGGTGAAATAAAACGTATTGAAATTGCTGAAATAATCGCAAAGGCATCGCCCTTATCAATCTTTGACGAGCCGGAGGCAGGAATAGATTTGTGGAGTTTTCGCAACCTTATTCAGGTATTTGAACGCATGCACAAAAGCAGCGGTAATTCAATCCTTGTGATTTCTCATCAGGAAAGAATTTTGAATATCGCTGACGAAATCGCCGTTATTGCGGACGGTCAACTTATAAATTACGGTGCAAGACAGGAAATTATGCCGAAAATCACAGGAACATCATCTGTTGTAAGCGTATGCAAGGGTCTTGAAAGCGAAACGGAGGGGAAATAATGGATAAAATTCAGGAAAGATTATTAGCCGAAGTTGCAGACCTACATGATGTGCCTGAGGGAGCATATAATATCCGTGCCAACGGAGAACTGGCAAAAAGAAACACAACGGCTAATATAGATATTGTTTCAAAAAACGACAAATCGGGCATTGATATACACATAAAACCCGGAACAAAAAAAGAAAGCGTCCATATTCCTGTAATAATCAGTTCAAGCGGTCTGAGCGAGGTTGTGTATAACGACTTTTTTGTGGGCGAGGACTGCGACGTGGTTATCATTGCCGGATGCGGTATAAGCAACTGTGGAACTCAGGATTCGCAGCATGACGGTGTGCATAGGTTCTTTATAGGCAAAGGTGCAAGGGTTAAGTATATTGAAAAGCATTATGGCGAGGGCGACGGACAGGGAAAGAGAATAATGAATCCTGCAACCGAGGTTTACATGGAGAAAGACAGCTACATGGAAATGGAAATGGTTCAGATAAAGGGTGTGGATTCCACAAAGCGTTCCAATACGGCAAAGCTGGACGAGGGCGCAACTCTTATTGTGCGTGAAAGACTTATGACTCACGGCTCTCAGCTTGCCGAAAGCTCCTATGAGGTTGAATTGAACGGCGATAATTCCAGTGCAGATGTTGTTTCGCGTTCAGTTGCTAAGGATAAATCGGAGCAGATTTTCTATTCAAAACTGACGGGCAATGCAAAATGCAGCGGTCATACGGAATGTGACGCGATAATTATGAATGACGCGAAAATTCAGGCGATACCGGGACTTACGGCAAACAATATTGACGCGGCGCTTGTGCATGAGGCTGCAATCGGCAAAATTGCAGGTGAGCAGATTATAAAGCTTATGACGCTGGGACTTACGGAAAAAGAGGCGGAGGACCAGATTGTCAGCGGATTTTTGAAATAACTGAAATATCCCGTTCGAATATGAACGGGATATTTTGACTTTGAGAGGTAAATATTATGGATTTAAAAGAATTTTTTAAAAATAATCCAAAGGCGGCACTTGGATTTTCGGGAGGTGTGGATTCAGCATACCTTTTGTATGCCGCAAAAAAATACGGCGCTGATATTCAGCCCTATTATATAAAAACAGCATTTCAACCGGAATTTGAATATAATGACGCCACGTCTCTTGCCGAAAAAATTGGCGCGGGGGTCAAGGTGACAGAGTATGATATATTATCTGAGGAGATTATATGCTCAAATCCCCAAAACCGATGCTATTACTGCAAAAAAGCCTTATTCACACTGCTCAAGGCACAGGCGAATAAGGACGGGTATACGCTTATAATCGACGGAACAAACGCTTCCGATGATGTCGGCGACAGACCCGGAATGAAAGCTCTTGAGGAACTGTCGGTACGCTCGCCACTGCGTGAGTGTGGACTGACAAAGGATAAAATAAGAGAGCTTTCAAAGGAAGCGGGTCTTTTTACATGGAAAAAGCCGGCGTACGCCTGCCTTGCAACGCGTATACCGACAGGAACAGCGATTGTGGCGAAGGACCTTAAACGCGTGGAAAACGCGGAAAATATGCTGATGTCGATGGGGTTTTCGGATTTTCGGGTAAGGATTTTTCATAATGCGGCACGCTTGCAGGTGAAAGTGGAGCAATTACAAAGAGTTTCCGATATGCGGGCAGAGATATTAACAGGATTGAAGCCGTACTTTGAAAATGTATTTCTGGATATGAATACGCGTTGAAACATAATTGAAATATATATGCAAATTTTACATTTTCCGTGTGTAAATGTATTGAAAAATTTATTACAATATGATATAATAATATTAAATTGATATAATCTAAGATAAGAGAGGGAACGGTATGAAAACTTTTAATACAACTGATATTCCTATGACAGACAGAATACGTAAATTGTTGGACAATCTGTTTGCAAAAATGCCTGAAATTGAGACTGACCGTGCGGTTCTTATAACGGAAAGCTATAAGGAGACGGAAGGACTTCCGATTGTGAAGCGCCGTGCACTTGCATTTGAGCATATTTTGGAGAATATTCCGATTACTATCCGTGATAATGAGCTTATTGTCGGCAGTGCCACAAAGGCTCCAAGAAGCTGTCAGGTGTTTCCTGAATATTCATATGAATGGCTTGAATCAGAGCTTGATACTGTGGAATTCCGCGAGGCTGACCCGTTCCATATTTCGGAAGAAAATAAAGAAATATTAAGAAAGGTATACCCTTACTGGAAGGGCAAGACCAACAGTGATTTGGCATTGGCATATATGGCTCCAGAAACTGTGACAGCGATTGAGCATAATATGTTCACTCCGGGTAATTATTTCTATAATGGTATCGGACATGTTACAGTAGATTATCCGAAGGTTATGAGAATAGGCTACAAGGGAATAATCAAGGAGGCTCAGGAGGAACTTAACAAGTGCAATGTCTATGACGCAGACTACGCTAAAAGACATGAATTCCTTGAGTCGGTTATAATCTCATGTACAGCCGCTATAAATTATGCAAGACGCTATGCCAATCTTGCCTATGAAATGGCTCAGAAATGCACTGACCCCATACGTAAGCAGGAACTTCTTGTTATTGCGAACAACTGCGCAAATGTTCCAGAAAATCCTGCGAGAAACTTTTATGAAGCCTGCCAGTCTTTCTGGTTTATTCAGATGCTTCTTCAGATTGAGTCGAGCGGACATTCCATATCTGCCGGAAGATTTGACCAGTATATGTATCCTTTCTATAAGGCAGGTATTGACGATGGTACATTAACTCGTGAATTTGCCCAGGAACTGCTTGACTGTATATGGGTTAAATTCAACGACTTGAATAAGGTAAGAGACGCTGCCTCGGCACAGGGATTTGCAGGCTACAGCCTGTTCCAAAACCTTACGGCAGGCGGACAGACAGTGGACGGTGTAGACGCAACAAATGATTTGTCTTTCCTGTGTATTCAAGCGTCTATGCACACGCAGCTTCCCGCTCCGTCATTTTCGGTAAGAATTTGGAACGGTACACCCAATGAATTTATGATAAAATGTGCGGAGCTTACGAGAACAGGCGTAGGCTTGCCTGCCTATTACAATGATGAGGTAATTATTCCGTCACTTCTGAGCAGAGGCGTTACCCTTGAGGACGCAAGAAATTACGGAATTATCGGCTGTGTTGAGCCGCAGTGTCCGGCTAAAACAGACGGCTGGCATGACGCCGCATTCTTCAATATGTGCCGTCCTCTTGAAATGGTATTCTCAAACGGTATGGATAAGGGCGTTCAGGTCGGCTTAAAGACAGGTAAAGTTGAGGATATGAAGACCTTTGACGAATTTTATGACGCATATAAGGCGCAGTCAAAGTATATGATAGGTCTTATGGTAAATGCCGATAACTCAATTGATGTTGCACATTCCGAAAGAGTGCCGCTGCCGTTCCAGTCATGTATGGTAGAGGATTGTATTGCAAACGGAAAGACCATGCAGGAGGGAGGAGCGCATTACAATTTCACCGGTCCACAGGGGTTTGGTATTGCGAATATGACTGACGCACTTTGGGCAGTGAAAACGCTTGTATTTGAGCAAAAGAAGATTTCAATGGCTGAATTGAAGGATACGCTTATCCACAACTTTGGTCAGGGACTTACACCCAATGCCGCAAAGGAAGCTACACAGGAGGTTGTGCAGAACCTTACAGCGGCAGGCAAGAGTGTTACGGAAAAACAGATTGCTGATATTTGCAAAATGTTCTTGACAGGTGAGCAGGACAGCGCAAAGAGAAGAAGATATGAAGAAATTCGTGAGATGATAAGCGAATTGCCGAAATACGGTAATGACATTGAGGAAATCGACAGCTTTGCACGTGACGTTGCTTATACATATACAAAGGAATTACAGAAATACAGAAATCCAAGAGGCGGTATTTTTCACGCCGGATTGTATCCTGTATCTGCAAATGTTCCTCTGGGCGCGCAGACAGGCGCAACGCCTGACGGCAGACTTGCCAATACGCCTATTGCGGACGGTGTAGGTCCGCGCAGCGGTGCCGATACATTGGGCCCGACAGCCGCGGCAAACTCTGTTGCAAAGCTTGACCACAGCATTGCGTCAAACGGTACTTTGTATAATCAGAAATTCCATCCGTCAGCACTGAGCGGACAGGAGGGACTACAGAACTTTGCGTCGTATATAAGAGCGTACTTTGACCAAAAGGGAATGCACATGCAGTTCAATGTAGTAAGCAAGGAAACACTTCTGGACGCGCAGAAGCATCCTGAAAATTATAAATCGCTTGTTGTTCGTGTTGCAGGCTACAGCGCATTGTTTACAACGCTTTCGCGCTCATTGCAGGACGATATTATAAACAGAACAGAACAGGCGTTTAACGCATAAAGGAAAACATAATGGAAAATTATATGGAAGCAAGAGGCAGAATATTCGATATACAGAAATATTCTATCCATGACGGTCCAGGAATACGGACAATCATATTCCTTAAGGGTTGCGCCCTGCGTTGCAGATGGTGCTGTAATCCTGAATCACAGGAATTTGATATACAGCCGATGATGTTTGAGGGTAAGAAAAAAATCATGGGTACGGATGTTACTGTTGCAGATGTTATGCCTGCGATTAAACAGGATATATTCTACTATAACAGAAGCGGCGGAGGCGTGACGCTTTCGGGCGGTGAAGCACTTTTGCAGCCGAACTTTGCGCCGCATCTGCTGCATGCCTGCAAGGATTACGGCATAAATACTGCTATAGAAACAACAGGCTTTGCAAAGTGGGAGATAATAGAAAAGTACCTGCCTTATCTTGATTATGTTCTTATGGATATAAAACATATGAACAGCGCCAAACATAAGGAATTTACAACTCAACCAAACGAACTGATACACGAAAATGCGCGGAAAATTGCACAGTCGGGTATGGTTAATCTTACAATCCGTGTACCGGTGATACCGACATTTAACGCTACGCCTGAAGAAATTTATGATATTGCCATGTTTGCGGCGTCATTGCCGGGGGTTGAAAGACTTCACCTGCTGCCGTACCACAGACTGGGACAGGGCAAATATGAGGGACTTAACAGACCGTACGCAATGGACGGCATAGACCTTATTCCCAATGATTATATGAAGGAATTGCTTGAGGTAGCGAAGAAATCAGGACTGCAATGTCAGATAGGTGGTTAATATGAATATTGAGATAATGAACGAAAGCCACGTGGACAAGGTATTTGAAATGTCAAGGGTATTTTATTCAAGCGATGCTCTTGACCATGAAGTGCCGATGGACATCATATCCGATAATATCAAGGTCGCTGTAAGCGATAATAATCTGCTGACGGGATATGTGTTCTGCGATGGTGACGAAATAGCAGGCTTTTCCTATGTGACCCGCTATTATGAAACCGAAGTCGGAGGTGTATGCACTCAGATTATAGACCTGTATGTTGACGAAAAATACAGGGGCAGGGGATTTGCAACACAGTATTTTAATTTCCTGTTCAACCAATACTCCGATTCGAAACGTTTCAGACTTGAGGTTGTCAAGGATAACGAAAAAGCAATAAGTGTATATAAACGCATGGGTTTCAAGGAAATACCCTACGGACAAATGGTTATAGATAGGATTTGAAAATAACGCTGAATTCAGCGTTATTTTTTTAGGGAAAAATGTAAAATACACTTGACATTTTGAATATATATGCTATAATAAAAATGTAAAGCGTGCTATACATTTGATAAGAGGGTGATTGTTTGGATAACAGAATTAAGGAATACAGAAAGCAAAACAAAATAACGCAGGATGAGCTGGCAAAGGCGGTTGATGTGACGCGTCAGACGATTATATCACTGGAAAACGGAAAATATAACGCGTCATTGCAGCTTGCGCACAAGATCGCGAAATATTTCGGCGTTATGATTGAGGATTTATTTTTGTTCGAGGAGGAATAGGATATGGAATTCAGAAAGAAATTGAAGATAA
>JBJEIU010000265.1:0-1984 GCA_051877355.1 Hominilimicola sp. | reverse complement strand
CGGTTACGGTAGTCTGATTTGATGTAGTCAGTTCGCTTGTATCAGGAAGTTTAACGCTGATTTTTCCGTCCTTGATTTCAACATAGGCATTTTCGATTTTAGCAGCTGTGTCCTCAACAACTACATTATAAAGGTTGCCGTTATTATCCTTGACCTGCGCGTTTCCGGCAGCGTCTGTTATATCCGTATCTGAAACAGGAACGATTGCAATTCCGTTACTGTTTGTAATATCCGAAGCGGCTCCGCCCGCTGTATCGGTTACGTTTACGGTGATACCCTTAACAGGTGTGTTGTCATCTCCATTTATAGCTTTGATATTCACCCTGTTATCGGGATTAAGCGTCTTGCTTGACGGTAATTCAATAATTAAATCGCCGTTGTCCTGCAGCTTGACAAGTCCAAATTCTGTGATAGCTCCGTCATTATCCCAAACAAAAACTCTGTATTTATAATTCTTGTTCTGTACAACCGCGCCACCGCCAATATCGGGTGTCGGTGTGGGCTCCGGCTTTGCTGTCGGCTCGCCCGGCTTATCCGTTACACTCGGATTTTCTGTTTCCTCTGGTTTATCAGTTTCTGTCGGGTTATCTGTTGCACTCGGATTTTCTGTTTCTTCTGGCTTTGGTGTTGTGTCAATACCGGGAAGCGGTGTAGCTTCCGCACCGGGGTTTGGTGTAGGATTAGGCTTTGAAATCGGTGCTTCCGAAAGCGGAGGCACAATTACAATTCCGTTTTCGTCCGTAAGCTCTGTGCGCAATCCGCTTCCGTCTTTATTATAGACAGATACTTTCCAATCCTCAACAGGCGTTCCGTCTGAACGTACCACCTTAACCGTTGTACGGTTGAAGTAATCTATGACCTTGTCAGTGGGGAGGCATACAAGAACAGAATTATCATCTGCAATCAATGTAATAAGCGCGTCCTTGATAAGACCTGTTTCATCTGAAACAGTCACGATATAGTCATAAATCTTATCGCCGATAATCTCCCCAACTTCACCGTTGCCCTTATCGTCTGTAATATCGGTATTTGACATAGGCAGGGTAATCTGACCTTTGATATTTGTGCAGCCATTTTCAACAAAATCACTGTCGCCGATAAGCTGCACTCTCAATCCGCTCACAGGCTCGCCCTTTTCGGTTACTACGGTTACGGTAATGCGGTTATCATTATTAAACGCTGTACCTGTCGGGAGTTTCACGTCTATTGAGTAATTTTCTCCGACTGTCACATCACAATCCGGGATAAGTCCGCCGTTTTTATCCGCTGCAATCACAACATAGGTATTTGTATTATCCGTAACAGTGCCGTTTGTATCGCCTGTTGACGACTGCTTATTCGGAACGTTTAACTGACCGTTTGCGTCCGTTCTGCCTGTTGCGGCATTGTCCGAAGTATCAGCAATGAAAATATTTATATTCTCTGCCGGCTGCTGTGTGTCGCTGTTTATTATCGTGATAGTTGTAATATCCTCCGCAGAAAGAAGTCTGCCGTCCGGCAACTTGATTGTGATGTTATCGTTCTTGTCAATGGATATTTCGCTGTTAAATATCGGCTTATTATCCTTGTCCGTGATAAGAATACTGTAATCACCGACATTTGAATAACCGTCCTCGTCTGAATTATCCTTGTCAAGAAGCTGCGGAATTTCCGCTGTTTCAAGAATTTCACCGCAGACAGTACATTCAACATGCTTGCTGCCCGCGCCCTCAATCGTTGCCGGAACATCAATTATCCAAGCTGACGGCGTGTGTCCTTTTGCAGACACTTCAGCAGCGCGGTAAGTGTTGCCGCAGGTTTTACAAGTATATGTGGTATATCCTAATTCTGTGCAAGTCGGTGCAGTTACGGTAATTTCATAATCATGTCCTGTTGCGTCAACATAATCACCGATATATGTATCGACGCAGTCTGTACAGGTGTATGTAGTATATCCCATTTCTGTACAAGTCGGAGCAGTTACAACACCTGCATAGTTATGCTC
>JBJEIU010000264.1:0-37816 GCA_051877355.1 Hominilimicola sp. | reverse complement strand
GACAAAGAACAGGAGGTTAAGGAAATAGTTGCTAAGGTATACGAGGCGCTGAAAATCAAGGGCTATGACCCCATCAGTCAGATAGTTGGATATATCCTTTCAGGTGACCCGACCTACATAACCAGCTACAACGGGGCAAGAGGTCTTATTGTTAAGATAGAGCGCGATGAGCTTTTGGAGGAGTTTGCCAAAACCTACATCAAAACGCTGTAATTCAGGTAACAGATATATTATTACCTTTTGTTTGTACGCAAAAATATCCGTTCTCATAGACGGATATTTTTTATTATCTGCATTTGTAATACTTTCACCTTGTCAAAAATCATATTTTATAGTATAATAACCACTGATATATATATTTTAAATTGAGGTAATAAATATGCGAATGAGAAAAAAAAAGAACTGCGGCGCAAGAATGGAGCGCTGCGGAGATATACTGGTAAAGGAGCCGCAGGAATATAAGGGACAATGGGCGCAGCGGTTCGGCAATGATAACCCCATACACATTGAAATAGGCTGCGGCAAGGGCAATTTCATTGTCGGCATGGCGCAGCAGCATCCAGATATAAATTTTATTGCCATAGAAAAGGTTGAGGACGTAATCGTTATGGCAATGGAAAAGGCAAAGGCTGCGAAACTGACTAACGTGCTGTTCATGGACATAGACGCCGAAAAAATCGAGGAAATATTCGAACTGGGAGAAATACGCAGAATTTATCTGAATTTTTCCGACCCATGGAAAAAGAAGAAACAGGCTAAGCGCCGCCTTACCCATAAGCGCTTTCTTGACCGCTATAAAGCCGTGCTTATGCAGGGCGACTATATATGGTTCAAGACCGATAACAAGGCGCTGTTTGATTTTTCCTTAAACTCCTTTGCGCAGGAGAATTACAAGCTGGAAAATATCAGCCTTGACCTGCACAATTCCGATTTTGAAGGCAACGTCATGACGGAATATGAGCAGCGTTTTTCAGAGGCAGGTATGCCCATATACCGCCTTGAAGCCACCTATCTGGGCTGGGAGGATAACAGAAAGAAATAAACCTATGAAACAGCTTTTACTGTTTTCGGACATAAAAAATGGCATCATTGCGATGCCATTTTTTCATTATTCAAGCACATATACTACACAGCTTCTTCTGCCGAAAGCATTGGCATTTGATGGATAACACAAATCAATTCTGTTACCCTTTATTGCTCCGCCCGTATCCTCGGCGCTTGCCACGCCATAGGTCCATGAGCCGTCGGGAGCTGTTACATATACCTTTGAGCCAAGCGGTACCACATTCGGGTCAACGGCAACGATACCGTATCTCAGAGCGTTGCCCATAGCCGAAACGGTGTAGCCGCCGTTTTCTTCGGGACCTGTCGAATATGCTGTAGCCGTCATGGTGATTTTCTTCTTATATTTATAGCCGTTTACACTGCCGCCGTTATCGTCTACAGCTGACTTTACGCTTGTTGTAGGACTTACAGGCGCAGGAGTCGGTGTTGCCGTACCTCTTGCAATAACCTTGTTCCTCGGTTCTACAGTGACGGTTTCGCTAAGGGTTTCCCTTGCTGTTTCTTCGCCGTCCTGATATGTAACCTTATGCTGTATTTCCTTAACGCCGTCCTGACCCTCGTCAACAACGCTTTCCTGCCCCTTCGGTAAATTTGGGTCGTCCACATACTCAATGCCGCGTCCGATTGTTTCCGTTGTAACCTCGTCCGTGCGGCTTACGGAAACAAGCTCAATTGTGTCGCCGTCTGAGCTTATCTGGTCATATTCACCGGGAATATATCCCGCCTCAACAAGAGCGTCCTTCACGTCCGCCTTAGTGACCGTTACGGTGTTTTCGTAATCTCCTACCTTAATCTTCACACGCTTGCCGCGCGTTATAACGATGTCATCGTTATTCGTAACAGGTTTTTCCGTCGGAACATTTAATCTGTCGGTTTCTCCCACGTTCAGTCCATGCTCCTCAAGAACCTCCTCCACGTTGTCGCTTCTGGTCTTTACCGTCTGAGTTTCGTTCAGACCTGTAAATTCGTTTATTTCCGTTATTGTGATTTCCTTGGCAGAAGCGTTGTATACTGTGCCTAATGTAACTGTTACAACAGCCGTAAGCGTTATTAGCGCCGCAATTTTTTTTCTGCGTTTCGCTATCAGCTTCGCCTGTCGCTTCGTTTCGCGTTTTTCACGCATTTCTTCAAGCATTTCACGCTTTGTTTTTTCTTGTGTAGTCATAAAAAGTTAAACCCCTTTCATTACTTAACGCATAGTATACTACAGAATTGTTACAATGTCAATAGTTTTATTACATTTTTATTACAAAAAAATTTCAATTGTTGCATTTATGTAGCAATTAAACGTTTATATTTTCCATATATTACTATTTATATGCACATAATTTACATTTTATTACATTTTTATGGTAAATAAATAAAAAATATCTGCTTATTCCCCGAAATCTCAGAGACATATATGTGTATACGAAAGGCAGGGTTCGGAAATACTATGTAAAAATGAAAGATTATGGAGTTGTATATATGAAAGAATTAACAAAAAAAGTTGTAATACTGAATAATTTTACCTCACCATACGTCAGCCAGGCAATAATAGTGCTGAAGGATTACAATCCAAAGCTTGAGGGAAAAGCCGTTGCGGACGCGGAAATGATAGTGAGCAAATACATTGAGCAAATACAAAAAAACGAACAGCCCGTTAAGGCTGCCCGTAAAAAAGGAAGATTATTAAAAATCGTCATAGGATTGATTATAGCGGCGGCATTCTGCGCCGCCATAAAGTTTCTTATTTAAAATTGGAATCTATATAATCTGTATATTCCTCATACTTCTTAGAGGAAGATGAAGACGCGTCATATGTGAAATCATAGTACACCGTAAGACCATTTCTCACGATACATTTTCTGTGATATACCTTATCATCCACAGTTGCCGTTACGGAATACCATTCACTGCCCGCATGCATTATAGGATTACCATCTGCGCCTATTTCGCTTATGTACTCCTTCATTAGCTCCTTGGGTTCACCGCTCTTTGCCTCCTGCGAAACCACCATGTTTGCTCCTCCGAGAGAATCGGTGATATTAAGCTTTTCATTGCCCGAGGTTGTATTTGAGTGGAAAGATGACGGATACGGGCATGTAATACTGCTTACCGTTATTTCCGAATATCCGCTCTTTACAGCCGATGCAGTGCCTGATGGCGTTGTCACGGGTAACGCAGCAGCCTTATTGTCTGCCGTAGGCGAGGTTGTAGCAGTAATAGTGCCGTTTCCTCCGCTCTTGGGGAATATGTTGTATCCTATTATTACACTGACAACCGCAATAAGCAGAATAACTATCACAAATGCAAAAGCATTGCCATTCTTTTTCTTGCGTTGTTTGTTTCGCGCCTGCTTTGCTTCCTTTTCAGCAAGGCGTTTCTTTCTGTTCAATCGTTCTGCCTTAAGCTCCTCTATTTCACGATGTCTGGCTGCCTGGCTGCTTTGCTTGCTTTTTCTGACTGATTGTCCGCATCTGTCACAGAAGCGCATACCTTCCTTCAGTTGTCTGCCGCAATTTTTGCAGTACATTAAAACCCCTCCGAATTACTGACTAATTTAATTATCTAATTTATTATACTATATATGGTGGTTAAATGCAAGTAATTTCCGTAATTTTATTACATATAGATTACAAAAAGCCGTATTTTGCTGAAATATTTGTAACTAAAATGCAATACAAACTTGGTATAATTTACAATTTAGCGCATATAACTCATTACTTTTTAAACTGTTTTACCAGCTCCTTGTCCTCCGCAGAAATACGGTTAGACTCCCTTATTTTCCGCACAGCCATATTCTGAGTCACGCTGTTAAGCTTGTTATCGGCAAGAAAAGCCATTGTTTTGTCACGGCATTTAGCCGCGGCGGTAGCAACGAGCCATCCCTGCATCATCTGCACATAATAAAAATCGGAATTAACAGAATTCACGTATTCAAGCACCCTGCCGATATATTCCTCCGTCAGATAAAACTCCAACAGACAGCCAAAGCCGTACCGTACCACCCACGGATTTTCATTATATATGAAATACTCTATATCGTTGAAAAACTCGGGCAGATACTTTTTCAGTCTCTTAAATGACACAATATCACAGGTTTCCCAGCTTGTGATTTTGTCGGCATATGCCTTTATCATTTTAAGCATTTCGGGATAATCGCACTTAATAAGCGACATAACAAGTCCCTCAAGCATGATTTCCTCACGGTACTTTCCCTTTTTACATTCAAGAAATTCCGCATAATTTCCCTTTGAAATCTCCTTTGCCGCCTTACGCAATACAGGAACACGTATTCCAAAAGAAAATTCAGTTCCGGGCACAAGCCCGTCACTGAATTCCTTGTATTTGCTGTCAGCAAGAGTTTTCAGATATTCCACAAACGTATCATAATCCGCCTGTGTCCAATGTTCTCTTGTAAGCTCCATATTTTTATACCTCAGATGTCTTTACAGACTCAAACTCCCTGACTACTTCCTCTGACGGCGCTTTTGTCAAAAGTGACACAATAAATATGCACGCCAGTGACACGATAAAGCCTGGGATTATCTCATATACGGTAAATATACCCGGAAGTTCTGCGCCCCAGATAAGCGGCGGAATATACGCCCACAGCAGCGCAACAGCGCCGCCGGAAATAACACCTGCAAGCGCGCCTTTTTCGTTACAGCGCTTCCAGAACAGGCTGCAAAGGATAATAGGACCAAATGCAGCGCCGAAGCCTGCCCATGCGTGGGCAACTATTTCAAACACCGAGGAATCAGGGTTAACAGCCAGCAGGCATGCGATAACAGCTATAACGACAATGGTTACACGGCTAACATTAAGAAGCGTCTTTTCAGAAGCATTCTTATTGAAAAGCGTATTATAAATATCCGATGAAAATGACGAGGACGCCACCAGAAGCTGCGAATCGGCAGTGGACATAATAGCCGCCAATACAGCCGCAAGAAGCACACCCGCAATAACTGTCGGGAACATGTGCTGAACAAGTACCATGAACACCTTTTCGCTGTCTGCAAGCAGACCGTTCGCATCAAGTATACCATTGCCAAGCTGACCTGATGCAAGAAGCTGCTTTAGGAACGGATTTGCAAGCATACCGATTATTACTGCCAATGCAAGGCTGATAACAACCCAAACCATAGCAATTCTTCTTGCAGGCTTGATTTCCTTTGAAGAACGTATAGCCATAAATCTTGTCAGAATATGCGGCTGACCGAAATAGCCAAGCCCCCATGCGATAGCGCTTATGATACCCATGATACCGAAGCCTGCCGATGTACCCATTGAAAATCCGCCAAGCTGCGACCATTCAAAGTTTACACCGCTCAAATCTCTGTACATGAACAGTGCAACAACGATAATTGCCGCAAACATAAGAAGTCCCTGGAAAAGGTCTGTCCAGCATACAGCCTTGAATCCGCCGAGGAATGTGTAAAGCGTAACAACTATAACGCTTAGTATAAGCGCAGGCAGATAACCCATATTAAATATATAATCAAACAGCTTCGCGCCTGCTGCAAACCTTGACGATGTGTAAACCGTAAAGAATATCAGTATGAACAGCGCCGAAAATACGCGCAGTACATTTGATTTTGAATGAAAACGGTTTTGCAGGAAATCGGGAATTGTAATGGAATTCCCCGCAATCTGCGTGTACTTGCGGAGCGGTTTTGCGACAATCAGCCAGTTTAAATATGTGCCAAGCGCAAGACCTATTGCAGTCCATGCTGCCTCCGTCGCGCCCGCGCCCAAAAGATATGCCGTGCCGGGAAGTCCCATTAGCAGCCAGCCGCTCATGTCCGACGCCTGCGCGCTCAATGATGTAACCCAAACGTTCATTCCGCGTCCGCCCAGTATGTAATCCGAATGAGTTGAATTCTTCCTATAAAATATAAATCCCACCATAATCATGGCTATAAGATACAGCAGCAATACTACACCCTGTATAATACTTTGTGAAGTTATCATTATCATATCGTCACCTCTCCCCCATAAAATTAAAGTAATCCTACAGCCCTGAACGCCTGATCAAGGTCTGCAATAATGTCCTCCGCATCCTCTGTACCAACACTCATACGGAAGAAACCGTTGCTGAACTCATCAGGGAACAGATACTGACGCTCGTCGTCCTCGCCGAGAAAGGCGATAAGGCTTGCGCCGTGTCCTAAGGATACGGCTGATGTTATAACCTTAAGGTGACTTACAAATTCATTGTGCTTGTCGTGGTCAGCCTTGATACCGAATGACAGCATACCGCCGAAGCCTTTCATCTGCTTCTTTGCGATTTCGTGACCCTTAAAGCTCTTAAGTCCCGGATATGCAACAAA
The DNA here is from genome assembly GCA_051877355.1 of Hominilimicola sp. Classification (GTDB taxonomy): domain Bacteria; phylum Bacillota; class Clostridia; order UBA1381; family UBA1381; genus Hominilimicola. The sequence continues at coordinate 31,436 of JBJEIU010000264.1, read as the reverse complement.
TGTTACACAAGGCAGGCTCTCAAGATACTCGGCAACCTTCTGACCGTTCTCGTTATGCTGCTTCATGCGTAGAGGCAGCGTTGTCGAGCCGCGCATAATCAGCCATGCGTTGAACGGGCTGATTGTGCCGCCAAGGTTTACCATCGCCTGCGCCTTTATCTTACCTATGATTTCCTTTGTTGAAACAACTACTCCGCCCATTGCGTCGCCGTGGCCGTTGATGTACTTTGTAAGACTTTCGATTACGATATCCGCGCCAAGCTCAAGCGGCTTCTGATTAAACGGTGATGAGAATGTATTATCCACCGAAAGAAGCACGTTATGCTCATGGGCAATATTTGCAATTTCAGCTATATCGGAAATCTTCAGCGTTGGGTTGCCCGGGCTTTCAATATGTATAAGCTTTGTGTTCGGCTTTATAGCGTTTTTAACAGCTTCAAGGTCTGATGTGTCAAGAATTGTTGTTTCTACCTCAAACTTGTTGTTGAAAAGCTCATTTAAAAGTCTGTAAACCGCAATATATGTCACATCTGAGAAAATAACATGGTCGCCGCTCTTTAAAAGTGAAAAGAACGTGCCCGAAAGCGCAGCAACGCCGCTTGCCAAAACAACTGCGTCCTCGCCGCCCTCTAATAGAGCCAGTCTTTCCTGCAAATACATCTGATTTGCACCGCCGTTACGTGTATAGATAGGCTTTTCGTCGTCCACACTTGACCAGTTTACCGCTGACGGGTCGTAGGGTAAAACGTAGCTGTTAGCCATCGTGATAGGACGCTCAATTGCGCCTGTTTCAGCGTCCGGCTTGTTGCCCGAGTGTATACACTGTGTTGCAAAGCCGTATTTTGAATATTCGTTATCCATTGTAAATCTCCTTTTTTACCTAATATAAAGAAAATTATATTACTTTAAGAAAGATTTGTCAATAAATTTATTACAAAAAAAGCACGCAGTGCGTGCTCTGATTTAATTTTCCACCAGCCTTATCGCCGCGACGGTCATGTCATCCACGACAGCGTCACGGCTTTTTTTTACGGCATTTTCCACAACCGACTGCGCCAACTCATCCATCGTGTCAAATGGCATTTTTATCTCCTTTTTCAGCCAGTCTGTCCTGACCGTTCCAAATCCCGCCTCACTTACGCCGTCCGTCATCATAATTATTGTATCGCCGTCACAGAGACGCTTTGTCTGTCCCTGCACCTTTATATCTGCCATCATACCCACAGGCAGTGAAACGGAAAATATCGTTTCCACATTCGCGCCGTGCAGAACAATGCTTTCTGCGCCGCCGATCTTGAAAAATTCACATATTCCCGTCATAAGGTCAACGCATAAAAGGTCAACGGTCGAAAAGCACTCATAGTCAAGCTTTAAACACAGCGCCGAATTTATCATGTCAACGGCTGTATGCACACCGAAGCCCGACATAAGGAACTCTTTGAGCAACTTAAGCGTTATATGGCTTTCGTTCATGGCTTTCCTGCCGCTGCCCATGCCGTCGGAAATAATTACATACTGCTTGTAATCCTCAGTCGTAAAGCAGTCCACGCTGTCGCCCGAAACCTCCGTAAAGTCACGGCTCAGCTGGCGTATTCCTATATCAACACTGTAGCGTGCGCAGGAAATAAATTTCATAAGCCCGCCCGCGCTCTCATTTTCATATGCCATAGGCGTTTCAAGCACGCTTTCAAGCACAGCCTCAATTCTGCCAACCTCTGTGCCCTTGTTGACGTCCAGATATACCTCCATTCTGCCGTGTCCGCCCTCTATAACGCTTACCTCAAATGCCACAATACCGACCTTGTCCAGCTCGCTTACGATGCTCTCCTCCATGTCGTCACGAAACACAAATCCTGCGCTTATATCCTCCGCCATGCTGTCCATGAGCGCGGAGACCTCCCTATACTGGCGCGCCACAAGGTCGCGCGCCGTCACAGCCTCGCTTGTGCGCACAAGATTTTTCTTGTACAGCTCATACACATGATTAAACTCCACCACAAACAGCTCCGTGCGCAAACACTTTTCCCGAAAGCTCATAGGCACAGAATCAATCGTAAGTATTCCACGCGTTTCAATCGTGTCAAGAAGCAGCATAATACTTCTGTATGTGCGTGTGAAATCGCTCTGCCAGCACTTTGCGGCATTGGGACACCCCTCGCACACCCTGTCCGCCACCTCGTCAAACAGCGTTGCCACGTCTTTGTTGTACGCTTTTAATCTTTTTTGCGAAGCATTTTCAAAGCATTCCTCAAGGCTGCGAAATGCCTGCGACGCTTTTTCAAGCTGCATTGAAAGATACTCCTTTACGCGCACATCGGAATTAAGCGCTTCAATTTTAAGCGAACGCGAAAAAAACGCGTTGATAAAATCCTGAAACTTATTGGGAGTCACGATAAACAGCACCGCTCCGACTGCCGTTTCTATAATCGTCACAGGCAGCGCAAATGCGCTTCCGGCATACAAAAGCGCCACGGCGCAGCCTCCCAGAAATCCCAGCGCAACCCCAAACCGCCCGAATGCCTTAAGCAGGTTTCCGAACAGGGCGCTTATACCGAATATTCCCATCATAACCACAGCCGATGAGGAGGACATGGACGCGAGAAAGCCTATACACAGTCCGCCGCTTCCTGCCGCCGCAAGCGAGCCATGCAGCGCAATGCACAGCACCGCATAAACCGAAACAATATTGGCTAAAGAAATATTATATGGGAATACTATTCCCGAAAGTCCCGTTATAAGCACTCCCGCGCTGACAGATATGCTGATAAGCTCGTCCTGGGCGGTTTGGGTTCGTTTTTTTCTGTTTTCCAGAAGCTCCTTGGATTTTCGGAAAATGATAAACATTATCGCCGCCACTATTGCCTCTACAAAAAGCAGAAGCACATCATATATACCAGCAAAATTATAGAGCAGAAACACCAGTCCCCCAAGGAACATCGAGCCACCGCAGCAGGACGCTTCAACAACAAGGTTGTCCCTCCTTTTGAAGCGTGTGTAAATCCAGAATATAAGCGCCGCCACAAGGTATTTCACAAGCATATATTTACCCGCCGTTGTCATAAGCGCAAGAGTGAGCGCCGTTATCCCTATGTACGCAATGCTCTTGTCAAAGCACGCCGCAAAAAATGCCACCCCGAACGGGAACATTCCCAGCACGGACGCTCTGCCCGACAGCATAAGCAGCGCCACCATACCTATATCCTTTATTACAGGCGCGCGGAGCATCTCCAAATTTCTGTGTTCTTTTATTTCAGCCTGACTCATTTTATAACCCTCCCATATATATAGCGGATTTATTATATCACTTGTATATGGAATATTTTGTCATTTTCTGTTGTCGCAGACAAAAAATTTTTCGACAACAATCTTTGACAAAATTTGCCGTGTATGTTATAGTATGTATACAACTAATGAAAGGACTTCAATCATGAAAAAGATTCTGATTTTTTCCGATACGCACGGATATACCGACCCGTGCCTTAAAGCAATAGATGACGCGGGTCACGTTGACGCCATAATCCACGCAGGCGACTGCACGGAGGACGCGGAGGACCTTGAAGCAATATATCCGAGAATACCTGTTTACTACGTAAAGGGCAACAACGACTTTTTCTCACCCGCTCCGGCACATATGACGATTATAATGGACGGTGTAAGAATATTCATAACCCACGGTCACGAACAGCGCGTGAAATATGAGGCGACCTACAGCACATTGCGCGCCGCTGCTGCTAAAGCAAATGCCGACCTTATCATTTTCGGGCATACCCATATTCCATATACCTCATATAACGGCGGCGTAACCACGCTGAACCCTGGCAGCGTGCGCTTTTCAAGGACATACGCCATCGCAGAAATTGAAAACGGACAGCTAAAAACTAAGATTGTTGATATATGAATTATCCAAAAATGTCACATCATGGACAATATATGTCATGATGTGACATTTTCTTTTTCTTTACGCTTCGCTGTTTATTTTTCATGACACGGAACACGCAAACCATGTTATAATATGTAGAAATATTTCCTTGCAGCTTGATTTTTTATCACTGACGGTCTATAATTATTCTGCCCTCCCAAAAAGAGGTTATTTTAACGCATAAAGGCAGCGTCACCTGCATAGGGTGCGCTGCCCTCTTTTTTATAATGATTTTGCAATTTCCTTAAGATACGTTGAAAATTCATCCCTGAGGTCGTCCCTCGCAAGGGCAAATTCAACTGTTGCCTGCAAAAATCCCTGCTTGTTTCCTATATCATAGCGTTTCCCCTCAAAATCATAGGCGTACACGCTCTCGCTCTCAGACAGCATAACAAGCGCGTCCGTAAGCTGTATTTCTCCTCCTGCGCCCTTAGGCGTTTTTTCAAGACATTCAAATATTGCCGGCGTTATAACATATCTGCCCAGCACTGCCACGTCTGACGGCGCCTTCTCCATTTTCGGCTTTTCAACCATTCCGTTCACCTTATAAAGCCTGCCTCCGACATTTTCACAGTCCACAATTCCGTACTTTGAGACATGCTCCATACCTACCTTCTGCACTCCGAGAACAGTAGAGCTATACTTTTCAAACTGCTCCATAAGCTGACCTATACACGGCTTGTCCGATACAACAACGTCATCACCGAGCATTACCGCAAACGGCTCGTTTCCTATAAAGCTTTTCGCGCACAAAACGGCATGTCCAAGCCCCTTTTGCTCCTGCTGACGCACAAAATGCACATTGATTTTATCCGACACTTCACGTACTGAGCGAAGCATTTCTTCCTTGCCGTCACGTTCAAGAACCGTCTCCAGTTCAAACGCCTTGTCAAAATGATTTACAAGCGCGTCCTTGCCGCGCGAGGTAATAATAATCAAATCCTCAATCCCTGCCGCTATAGCCTCCTCAACAATATACTGTATTGTAGGCTTGTCAACTATAGGCAGCATTTCTTTCGGTACTGCCTTTGTCGCGGGCAGAAAACGTGTTCCGAACCCCGCCGCAGGAATAACCGCTTTTGTTACTTTCATTTCTTCACTCCATTTCGCAGAAAATTTTTTTAACAAATTCTATTGTTATTATACTGCAAAACTGTTATAATAACAAGAGATATAATAAAATTAAAAGGAGTTTTGCAATGTTTATAAAAGATATATTTTCAACCAAAAAACCCGTACTGTCTTTTGAGGTGTTTCCGCCCAAGCTGGACAGCCGACTTGAGTCCACGCTTTCAGCGGTAAAAGAAATGTCCTCGCTTCCAATTGACTACATGAGCGTCACATACGGCGCAGGCGGCAGCAATTCAAAAAATACCGGACAGATTGCAGCCTACTTAAAGGACAACCTTTCCATACCGTCACTTGCACATCTTACCTGTGTGGCGAACACAAAGGAGGATATACATAAAAAGCTTACAGAATACAAGGAGCTTGGGATTGAGAATATACTTGCGCTTCGCGGTGATAAGCCAAAAGATTACGAGGGCGAGCTGTTTCCGGGATACCATTACGCAAGCGAGCTTGTAACGGCAATAAAGGAATTCGGCGGCTTTTGCATAGGCGGCGCATGCTACCCGGAATGTCATCCCAATTCACCGAGCCTTGAGGCGGATATTGAAAACCTGAAAATCAAGGTAGACGCAGGCGTGGATTTCCTTGTTACGCAGATGTTCTTTGACAACGATGAATTTTACAAGTTCCGCGACAAGGCGGCGAAAAAGGGCATAAACGTGCCTATAAACGCAGGTATCATGCCGCTTACAAATGCGGGTCAGATACAGCGTATGGCAATACTTTCGGGCGGCGCGTCAATGCCGTCAAAATTCGTGAAGATGATTTCAAAGTATCAGGATAACCCCGAGGCGCTTAAGCAGGCAGGTATCGCCTATGCCGTTGACCAGATTATCGACCTGCTTTCAAACGACATTGACGGTATTCACCTGTATACAATGAACAAGCCTGAAACAGCGAAGAAGATTGTGAACGTGATTAATAATTTATTTTAGGTGTTATTTGAAAAGGCTGTTCAAGAACAGCCTTTTCGATAATAGTTTAGTTTTGCGTCGCAACAATCAGAGTAATGCATTTTATATCACCAATAAAAACCACCTCACTTAATATATGTATTCCGCGCACTAAAAAAGTGCACAGCCGAAGCTATGCACTAAAAACGCATAACTTCAACTAATGCGACTTAGTTTGAATACCTCATATCAGTACGTCAAAAAGAAGTATGCATTTTTTACAAAACAAAAAAATACGTACTGATTACTATATTCAACTAAGTCGCAGTTACATTATAACACACCAACCTATTTTTGTAAAGAAAAATTTGAAAGGATAAACCACATGGCAGATATACGAGAACTACTTGGCAAAAAAATGCTGTTTTTCGACGGCGGAATGGGTACAATGCTCCAGAAAAACGGAATGGGAGCGGGCGAAATACCAGAGCTGTTAAACATAAACAGAGCCGACCTTATTGAGCAAATCCATACAGAATATCTTGAAGCAGGGGCGGATATTATAAGCACCAATACTTTCGGCGCAAATCCACTGAAATTTGAGGCTGACGTAAGCCTTGACATGGTAATTGCCGCCGCAATCGGCATTGCAAGAAAGGCAGTGAACAAGTTTCAGTCGGCGGACAAGCCGCGCTTTGTCGCCTTTGACATAGGCCCATGCGGAAAGCTTTTGGAGCCTTTGGGTGACCTGTCCTTTGACGACTGCTATGATGCCTTTGCAAAAATCGCAAAAACAGCCGAGAAATGCGGCACAGACCTTGTAATAATCGAAACAATGTCGGATACGCTTGAAGCAAAGGCTGCTGTGCTTGCTGTTAAGGAAAACACGAATTTGCCCATATTCTGCACCATGACCTTTGACGAAAGCTTCAAAACGCTGACAGGAGGTGATGTCGGCGTAATGTCGGCAATCATGGAGGGACTTGGAGTTGACTGCGTAGGTATAAACTGCGGTCTTGGTCCGGAGCAAATCGGCGAAATGATGGAAAAATTAGCCGAAATTTCCTCAATACCAATCATGGCGCAGCCAAACGCGGGACTTCCGCAGATTGAAAACGGCAAAACGGTATACAACGTGTCACCCGCGGAATTCGGTGAACAGTGTGAAAAAATGGCAAAGCTCGGCGCGTCTGTTCTCGGCGGCTGCTGCGGCACTACTCCTGACCATATACGCTGTCTTGCGGAAAAATGCGGTTCATACACTCCGATAGTTGAGGAAAAGGATATTACGGTAGTAGCGTCATATTCAAAAACAGTCGTTCTTGGAAAAGGGCCTGTAATAGTCGGCGAGCGTATCAATCCGACAGGCAAAAAGAAATTTAAAGAAGCGCTTCGCAATAGCGATATAAATTATATTCTTGGCGAAGCCTTTGCCCAGCGTGACGCGGGTGCGCACATTCTTGACGTAAACGTAGGACTTCCCGAAATAGACGAATGCGCCACAATGGAAAGAGCCGTAAAGGCGATAAGCGCGGCGGTAAACCTGCCGCTCCAGATAGACAGCTCCGACCCTGCCACAATAGAGCGCGCACTGCGCATTTACAACGGCAAACCAATGGTTAACTCCGTTAACGGCAAGGAGGAAAGCATACAGGCAATAATGCCGATTGTGCAGAAATACGGCGGCGTGCTTGTGGGGCTTTGTCTTGATGAGGAGGGTATTCCCCCAACGGCACAGCAGCGTTTTGAGATAGCGAAAAAAATTCGTGACAGAGCCGCGGAATACGGCATTAAAAAGAAAAACCTTGTCATGGACGCGCTGACGCTGACGATTTCAGCGCAGCAGCAGGAGTCGGCAGAAACGATAAAGGCATTAAAGCGCATAAAGGACGAGCTTGGAATATGCACCACTCTCGGCGTGTCAAACATATCCTTCGGACTTCCGCGCCGTGAAATAGTAAACGGAACATTCTTTGCGCTTGCGCTCCACAGCGGACTTGACGCGTGTATAATAAACCCCTGCGCGGACGCGATGATTAACACCTACCGCGCGTTCATGGCGCTTTCCTGCTATGATAAGGACTGTCAGGAATACGTCAGCGCATACGCGGGTACAAAGTCGCAGACAACCGTCACGCGTGAAAATCAGGCGGAGGAAAAAAATGAAAGCGTAAATCCGCTTTTTGACATAATCATAAAGGGTCTTAAGGAGCAGTCCTATGAAGAAACGGTCAGACAGCTTGAAAACACCGACCCTATGGACATTATAAACAACGTGCTTGTTGAGGCGCTCAATGTTGTGGGACGCGAATTTGAAAAAGGCACAATGTTCCTTCCCCAGCTTATGATGAGCGCGGAAACGGTCAGCAACGCCTTTGAGGCAATAAAGGCGCATATCGAAAAATCAGGCACAAAGCAGGAAAGCAAGGGCAAAATCGCAGTTGCAACCGTTAAGGGCGACATACACGACATCGGCAAGAACATAGTCAAGGTACTGCTTGAAAACTACGGATATGACGTATATGACCTTGGCAAGGACGTTGCTCCAGAGGCAATCGTTGACGCTCTGCGCGACAACGACATACACCTGTGCGGACTTTCCGCTCTTATGACAACGACCGTAGTAAGTATGGAGGAAACCATAAAGGCGATACACGCCGCAGGGCTCGACGCAAAGGTATGGGTAGGCGGCGCGGTGCTTACTCAGGAATATGCAGACATGATAGGTGCGGACAAGTATTGTAAGGACGCGCTGTCCTCCGTAAATTACGCGAATGAATTTTTCGGCAAATAATTTAAAAACCGAAGCTTCTTTAAAAGAAACTTCGGTTTTTTGATTGAAAAATTCCCCATATTATGATATGATAATGGTAAATTTAGTACAGGAGGGTGATTTTTCAGTGAAAATAGAAACAAAATGTATACAAGAGGGCTACAAGCCCAAAAACGGTGAGCCAAGAGTTCTGCCGATTTATCAGAGTACCACATTCAAATATGATTCATCGGAATATATGGGCAAGCTGTTTGACCTTGAGGAGGACGGATTTTTCTACACAAGGCTTGCAAATCCGACAGTAGCGGCAGTGGAAGAAAAGATTGCCGCGCTTGAGGGCGGAGTGGGCGCAATGATGACATCATCAGGTCAGGCCGCAACGCTTATGGCTGTTATGACAATCGCAAAGGCAGGCGACCACGTTGTATGCTCCGCGGCGGTTTACGGCGGCACATTTAATCTGCTCGAGGTGACGCTCAGAAAATTCGGCATAGATGTTACATTTGTGAACCCCGATGACGATTATGACACAATAGCAAAGGCATTTAAGGACAACACAAAGGCAGTGCTGGGCGAAACAATCGCAAACCCTGCTCTTAACGTGCTCGACATAGAAAAATTTGCAAAGCTGGCGCACGACCATGGCGTACCGCTTATCGTGGATAACACCTTTGCTACACCTATTCTTTGCCGTCCCTTTGAGTTCGGCGCGGATATAGTGACACACTCCACATCAAAGTATATGGACGGTCATGCGGTATCACTTGGCGGCGTTGTTGTCGACAGCGGCAATTTTGACTGGGCGGCTTCGGGCAAATATCCTGAATTTACAACCGCTGACGAATCATATCACGGCGTTGTATATACGGAAAAATTCGGTAAAGCTGCATTTATCGCAAAGGCGCGCGCGCAGCTTATGCGTGACTTAGGTTCAACACCGTCACCGCAAAACGCGTTTCTTTTAAATCTCGGTCTTGAAACACTTCACCTGAGAATTATGCGTCACAGTGAAAACGCGCTGAAAGTAGCGGAATTTCTTGAAAATGACAACAGAGTTGCATGGGTAAATTATCCCGGACTGACGTCAAGCAAATATAAACCATTAGTTGACAAATATCTTCCGCTTGGCGCAAGTGGCGTAGTATCCTTCGGAGTTAAGGGCGGACGCGAGGCGGCCACAAAGTTCCTTGATAATCTGAAGCTTGCCGCAATTGTAACCCATGTTGCGGACGCGAGAACCTGCGCGCTTCACCCCGCAAGCACAACGCATCGTCAGATGACTGATGAACAGCTGCTTGAGGGAGGTATCAGCGCTGACCTTGTAAGACTTAGTGTCGGCATCGAAAACGTATACGATATTATCGTAGATATTGACCAGGCGCTTGGAAAGTAATAAAAAACGGACTTCAAAGTCCGTTTTTTGATTTCCTATATAAATTTTATAAATAAATCACCGAGGTCTGTTCTCACATTAAGCGTATTTTTACCGCCTGTTCTGTTTTGTATATTACTGTCACCAAGGTTTGTTTCGGCATTTATAGTGTAATCCGCCTCATTGCCGAGAATTGTACCCTCAATATCGCCGCAGTTATTTTCAAGCGTTATATTGCTTCCTGAAATTTTTTCTATACCAATATCGCCGTATGCGCAGCTTGCCGAAATATTACCTGATACCTCCTCAATTTCAATATCGCCGCAGTCGTTTGTCAGATTTATGCTGTCAGCCGATACTTTTTCCATTTCTATATCACCGTAGTCCAGATTACATTCAATCTTTGAAAACTCACTTTTCGCTATTTTAACGTCACCACAGTCCGCCTTTATGTTTATACTTCCCTTTAAATCAGCGGCGTAAATGTCGCCATATCTTGAATTAAGCGTTATTTCTGCGTTAAATCCCTTGGGAATCTCCAAAGTTATGCCCTTTACTCTGTCTTTAAAATTGATATTAAAGTCTACATAATCGTACCATTTAAGACCAAGCGTATCCCTCGGAACACTCTCAAGTGACAGCGTGCCATTCTCTGTGCCGAAATCATATTTACGGATTTTATCCTCAGTATATGTCACCTTTATATTGTCAGTATCAGCCTCAACTATGCGTATATCATCAGCTTCCGCGAAAATGTTTATTTTCGATATATTTTCTGTTACAGTGTGCGTTTGCATTTGTCCTTTGTCATAGGGGCTTGCACCCAACAAAGCTACAGCTATTCCCGAAATAATTACTCCGAACAGCACAAACAATCCGGCAATGATAAATATTATTTTTTTTGCCTTCATCTCACTCCACTCCTTTTCTTTATAAATATATCCTTTATTTTTCTCACTGTTAATATTGTAAGCTTAATAATCATTTTTGCGCTCCATACGGACAGAAAAAACAAAAATACCGATATTCCCGCGCATATCAGCGCTGTTCCGAATGAAAACATCGCTTCTACAGGCTTTACAAGTATCAGAAACGGCGATGCAATAATCAATGCCACTCCCGACAGCGCCAGCGCCGCAAACACCGCAAACAAAGCCGCTACAACTGACCATATCGCTGCGTACAGCGAGAATACAACAGCAAATACCGAAATAAGCAGCGACAGCCATATTGGCGAGCCGATAATGAGCAATATAATAACAGGTATGCTCATGTTGTAGCTTTTAACGTCCTCCTTTACGAATTTGCGTATGGGCGTTTCATTTATTATTTTTTCGGCAATTTCCTCTATACTGCCGAGCCTTGCGATAACCTCCTGTTCGTCATCGCCGTCCTCAACTGCGTCATCAATTATCTCAGAATAGTAATCAAGCGTTTTCTTTATTTCCTCCTGCGGAAGTCCCGACAGCGCGCTTGTAAGCTGATTTAAAAATTCATTTTTATTCATTGTTATATCCCTCCCTTATGAACTCATATGCTTTCATAACACTTTTCCATTCCTCCAGAAACTCAGATATTCTGTCTTTCCCCGCGTCCGTTATATGATAGTATTTTCTCAAACGGCTGTTATGCTCGACGGTGTATACCGTGATAAGACCGGAGCTTTCCAGACGCTTTAAAATGGGATAGAGCGTAGATTCGGATATTGATACATATGGTGAAATGTCTTTTATAATCTTGTATCCGTAGGAATCTTCTCGTTTTATTGCTGTCAATACGCAAACTTCAAGAAGTCCGCGTTTAAGCTGCGCATCCATACATATGCCCCCTTTTACATAATACTATACTACACATAGTATAATTTGTCAAGAGGTATTTTGAAAAAATTTACAACGCAAAAAAAGATGGCTCACGCCATCTTTTCTCATTTGAATTAAAGGTCTGTAAACTTCTTGCCGCCCAGAATGTGAAAATGCAGGTGAGGAACGGTCTGACCGCCGTTTTCGCCGCAGTTGTTCACAACTCTGTAGCCGTCTGCGCCAAATCCCAAATCAGCCGCAATCTGCGGAATTTTTTCCCATATAGCCGCAACATATTTCACATTTCCGGCTGTTATTTCGTTCGCGCTTGCGATGTGACACTTCGGCACAACCACAATATGCTCCGGTGCCTGCGGATTGATGTCGCGGAACGCAAGCATCATATCATCCTCGTAAACCTTTGTTGACGGAATTTCACCGTCGATTATTTTACAGAATAAGCAATCCATTATAAACACTCCTTACTTCGTCTGCTCTGCAACTATTTCATCAACTCTTGCCAGTGCGTCGTCAATCTTGCTTGCGTCGCTTCCGCCACCCTGCGCCATGTCAGGCTTGCCGCCGCCGCGTCCGCCTGCGATTGCTGTAATATCCTTTATAATCTTACCGCAGTGTACACCCTTCTTAACAGAGTCCTTTGAAGCCATTGCAACAAATGTAATCTTGCCGTCCGTCTGCGCGCCCATAACGGCAACACTGCACGGCACTTCAGCCTTAATCTTATCTGCCATAGCCTTCATTTCGTCCGCACCCATGCCGTCAACCTGTGCGGTGAATAGCTGAATATCGCCGATATGCTTCTTACCTGCCATAATATTGTTTGCCTTTGCAGCGGCAATCCTCTGCTTGAACTCGTCAATCTGCTTTTCAAGTTCGCGGCTCTGTGCCATTACACTTTCAGCTCTCTTGTCAATCTCATGTATCTGATTTGTCTTAAGTGCAGCGGCAGTATTAGCGATAAGCGCGTCGTTATTCTTGATATATTCAAGAACACCTCTGCCCGTAACAGCCTCAATACGTCTTACTCCTGCGGCAACGCCGCTTTCAGAAAGTATCTTGAATAAACCGCAACGGCCCGTGTTTGTAAGATGAGTACCACCGCAGAACTCAACGCTGTAGTCACCCATTGAAACAACTCTTACAACATCACCGTACTTTTCGCCAAACTGTGCCGTTGCACCCAGCTTCTTAGCTTCGTCAATTGGCAGCTCCTGAACGGTTATAGGCAGACACTTCAATATAACGTCATTAACCTTTTCCTCAACCTGTGCAATCTGCTCCGTAGTCATAGCTTCAAAATGCGAGAAGTCAAAACGAAGTCTGTCCGCCGTAACAAGCGAGCCTGCCTGCGCGACATGCGAGCCAAGTGTCTCCTTCAATGCCTTATGCAAAAGATGTGTTGCGCTGTGGTTTCTTGCGATTGCCGTTCTGTTTGCCTCGTCAACCTCAAGATTAACCTTGTCGGTAAGTGAAAATTCACCCTTTATAACCTTAACCTCATGCAGATAGATACCGTCGTTTGTTTTCTTTGTATAAACAACCTCCGCTTCCGCATTTTCATTATAAATCTTACCAATATCGCCTGACTGACCGCCCATTTCAGCATAGAAAGGCGTCTGATACGTCACGATAATTCCGGTTTCGCCGTCAGAAATTGTTTTTGTAACATCTCCGTCCGCAACAATGCCCACAACATGGCTCGGCGCTTTAAGCGTATCATAGCCCAAAAATTCAGTCGGATCGTTTACCATTTCAAATTCATAAACTTCATCGCCGTCCCAGCTTGAGCCGTCTGCTCTGGCATTTCTCGCTGTTTCCTTCTGCTCCTGCATGGCTCTGTTGAAGCCGTCAACATCAACCTCAAGTCCCTGCTCCTGCGCCATCTCGATTGTCAAGTCAAGCGGGAAGCCGTAGGTATCGTGAAGCTTGAAAGCTTCCTCGCCCGTAAGCTCTTTCTTTCCGTTCTTCTTTGCGTCCTCGATATAGCCGTTCAGAACCACAATACCGTTGTCTATCGTCGCGTCAAAACGTTCTTCTTCCTTCTTTATAATCTTTCTGATATATTCTCTCTTTTCCTCAAGCTCGGGATATGCCGATTTTGATGTGTCAATAACAGTGTCGGCAACCTCAAACAGGAATTGTCTGTCGATATTCAAAAGCTTGCCGTGTCTTGCAGCACGTCTTAAAAGACGGCGCAATACGTAGCCTCTGCCCTCGTTTGACGGAATAACGCCGTCCGAAACCATCATAACCGTACTTCGGATATGGTCTGTAATAACACGGAGTGAAACATCTTTCTTTTCGTCCTTTTTATATTCAAGGTTTGCTATACGGCAGATATGCTTCATAACATCCTGAACAGTGTCAACCTCAAAAAGATTGTCCACGCCCTGCATAACAACAGCCAATCTTTCAAGACCCATACCCGTATCGATATTGGGGTTGGGAAGCGGATTGTAGTTACCGTCCTCATCCTTGTCAAACTGCGTGAACACAAGATTCCAGACCTCCATGAATCGGTCACAGTCACATCCCACGCCGCAGGTCGGACTGTCACAGCCGTATTCCTCGCCGCGGTCAAAATATATTTCGCTGCACGGACCGCAAGGACCTGTTCCGTGCTCCCAGAAGTTGTCCTCCTTGCCCAGCTTTACGATATGAGTTGGGTCAACGCCAACCTCATTTATCCAGATGTCCTTTGCCTCATCGTCGTCCTCATAAACCGAAATCCAAAGACGTTCCTCGGGTATTTCCATAACCTTTGTAAAGAACTCCCACGCCCATGCCGTTGCTTCGTGCTTGAAGTAATCTCCGAAAGAGAAATTACCCAGCATTTCAAAATATGTGCCGTGGCGCGCAGTCTTACCCACGTTTTCAATATCACCCGTTCTGATACACTTCTGACAGGTTGTTACTCTCCTTCTCGGCGCGGTCTCAGGATTCTGAAACCACGGCTTCATGGGAGCCATACCCGAATTTATCAGAAGAAGGCTTGCGTCATTCTTCGGGATAAGCGGAAAACTGCCCAGTCTTAAACAGCCCTTTGACTCAAAAAAGCTCAGAAACTTTTCACGAATTTCATTTACGCCCATTGATTTCATAATTAATCTATTCTCCTTTGTTTTCAAACTAATCCTTATCTTGTTATTATATTAAAAATCCCCTGTAATGTCAAGATACAGGGGATTAAAATTTAGCGTCACCTGCCGCCATCATGTCACTGTCCGCGTTAAAATTCCAGACCGCTTTCGTAAAATGCCTTTACAAAATCAATCATATACGTCGTGTCCTTTGTTCCTGCCGTTTCATAAGCGGAGTGCATGGCAAGCTGCGCAAGACCCACATCGGCAGTATTAAGCGATACCTTTTCATTTGACAGATTGCCAAGCGTTGAGCCGCCCGGGATATCGCTCCTGTTGGCATACATCTGATACGGCACATTCGCTCTTTCACAGACATACTTCACGACAGCCTCCGAAACAGCGTCCGTAGTATATCTCTGATTTGCGTTATACTTTATCACAATACCGCCGTTCATGTACACACGGTTACATGCGTCCGACTTTTCGGCATAATTGGGGTGCAGGGCGTGCGCGTTGTCACAGGACAGCATAAAGCTCTGCGCCACTGCCCTCTTGTAATCCTCATCATCGCCGCCCAGAGCGGCATTTATCCTCTCTAAGGTATCACGCAAAAATCCTGATTTCGCGCCCTGCTTTGTTCCGCTGCCCACCTCTTCATTATCAAAGGCGGCAAAAACAGGTATTGCATTTTCGCTTTCCGATTTTAGAAAACCCTCAAGGGTAGAAAAAACACACTGCAAATCGTCAATTCTCGGCGCAGAGAAAAACTCATTATCAGTACCGATGACTGTGCCGCGCATACGGTTATAAAGCGACAAATCAAAGCCTTTTATCTCCTTTTTGTCCACTCCCGCATTTTCCGCGACAATATTCATCAGCGTGCCGTCTTTTTCACCCGCAAGCGGACACATATCGCGCTTTACATTAAATTCATAGCCCTTGTTTATATCCCTGCTCATGTGTATTGCAAGACTCGGTATAACAAGCAAATCGCGGTCGATATTTACAAGACGCGTCACTATTTTTCCGTTCTTCACCGTAACGGCGCGTCCGCTGACGGACAGCGGTCTGTCCAGCCATGAGGACATAATCATTCCGCCGTATCCCTCAACGCTCAGCTTCACCATATTTTCAGCTGATATTTCAAAGCTGCTTTTCAGCTTGAAACAGGGTGAATCCGTATGGGACGCGCATATCAGAAAGGATTTATAATCCTTTCCCGGAACTTTAAATGCGATAACAGATGAGTCATTGCGTACAACGTAATATTTTCCGTTCTCTTCAATTGTCCACTTATCACCCTCGCGAAGCTCCGCAAATCCTTCGTCCTCAAGCCTTTCTGCTGCCGTTTTAACCGCATGATAGCAATCTGTGCTTTTTTCAATAAATCCGATTAATTTCTGTGTGTTTTCCAATTCTTATACCTTCTATTCAAAATGAATTTTCCCTCCGGAAGCCATTGCCTTCACTGGGGTTCCGTGACGCTTGTTTCCGTATACGTCGGTCAGCTCATATTCAAATATATATTCTCCGTCCTCTATATTGCTTTCACTGACATCTCCGCCCAGCTTAATTCCAAGGGAACCTGTTACATATTCTGTCTTTTTATGGTTCTCATCATACACGGCAAGCAAAGGCGTGATACGGTCAAACATTCCCAATTCACGTATTGCGCTGCTTACCATGCCGTTTTCATTCATACCGGACCAAACACCAATAATGTCGTAGTCATTTCTGTCACGGTCATATTTTACGCGCACACTGCTTCTTTCGCCGTTCAGTATAACCGGAATTGCATACAAATCATAATCCTCATAGCTTCTTACAAGGCGCATTGTAACGCTTTTGCTCATAAAGCGCGGCATACGTCCGCTGAAATTGTCCTTGAATATGCCGCCCTCCCAGTTAGCTTCCAAATCGTGATATTTGCCGACAAATACGTATTCGCCGCTTTCCTTATCCGCCTGGTACAGATTAACTGAAACATCCGAAAACAAATCCATATCTCCCGCAATATTCAGTTCATACGAATTTCCGTCAAGAATTGTCATATACTCAAGCCACGACATCTCTTCATTATATGTTGTCCATGCCCATGAAGATGTATAATCAGCAGTATTCGCCGTTTTGTCCTCAACGGAGCAGTTCACGCATATTTTGCGCAGAAATTCCTTATACTTGTTGCTTGCGGCAATATCCATGTATTTTTGCAGCTGGTCGTTATCCGCATAAATAGGATAATACACGCTAAGACCCGTGGAATTCTGCTGACGCTCACCGCACACTCTGTAAGTCACCGCGTCATTGAGCGCTTCTATAAGCATATCGGCGGTATTGCCGACATAATCCCGTATTTTCAGCGCCGTGTCACCAAGGTCTATCAGGTTTGAATACCCCTCGTCCTCCGCTGCACCTCCGTATATATGCACGCGTCTTAAGGCATTTGCCATGTTTATGTAGTCAGGCATTGAGTCTGTTGACACAAGCATATCGCCTGCCATGCCGTCAAACGCCTGATTAAGCGCAGACACTTTGGACATATCCACAACAGACATAGCCGCGTCCGCCTCATCGCCGTTTTTGACACATCTTCTGTAATATGTATCGCATACTGCCTTACATATCTCACTTGTATCCGCCGATGGATTATCGCATATATACTGCAAAACTCCTGCATAATCCCAGCCGTTCGGATTTTGAACATCCTGCGCCGCAACCATATAACTGGCATACGTTGAAAGCGCCGAAGCAGTTTCAAGACTTCCCATGAGAGAAGTATCAAAGCCAACAATATCAAAATTCTTTCCCGACAGGCTCATTGCATATGATATTTCCTCAAGCGTAAGGTAATCACTGCCGTTAAGCTCGTCATATGCCATACCATACACGCTTCCGCCGCCTGCGCCCGACAAAATCAACATATAATTATCTGATTTATACTTTGATGTTCCCCATTTAAGGAAATCGGCAAGAGTATTATAGTCTCCCATATCTGCCGCAATTGCCTGGTCGGCAAGATAGAGTGTGTCCTTTCCCGCCTCAAACCGCTGAGTGTAGTCGCTGTATATCCCCTTTTTGTGCCACTCACTGCTGCCGCCTGTCTGTACTATAACATTTACATTTTCAGGATAATCAACACTCATTATGTCATTTAACTTTTTAGAGGCCGTGCCATGCGCCGTTTCTTCACTTCCGCCGCACATGTACACAAGCACCGTCCATGACCTGCCCGTTACTGAAAGCTTGTCTGTCTGCTGTTCGTATACGACTCTGCCCGAGGAGCATGACGCGAGTATTAACGCTGTCATAACCGCGGCAATGATAAGAGTCATCCTTTTCATTTGTAATACCTCCTAAGTTTATCACATCTTATAAAAAAAGGTGTTGTATTGCCATTACCAATACAACACCTTTTCATTCCGATATCACTTATGCCTGTGCAGGAGCACCTACAGGACATGTTCCGGCGCATGCTCCGCATTCGATACATGTATCTGCATCAATAACATACTTGCCGTCACCCTCTGTAATAGCGCCTACAGGACATTCTGCAGCACATGCTCCGCATGCGATGCATTCGTCTGAAATTGCAAATGCCATTTAAATACACCTCCTTATTTTGATTGCGTCCTCACTGAACGTTCATCAGTATAATTATAACACGAAAACCCTTATACTTCAATAGTTTTTCAAAATATTTTAATCGGCGTTGTTTTCCTTTGGTAACTCATTATTTCTATTATTACGTTTTAGAACCTTTACGTCTGAAACATTGAATTCCTTAAGAGTTTTTTCGTTTTCGTCATCAAGCTTGACTTTCACAAGCCCCTTGAGCAAACTGACGTATTCGACAGTTCCGCTGCCTTCGGGCGTCTTTACGAGCGCCCCCTGTCTCGGCGTAACCTTAAGCAGTTCCTCATATGTGTCCTGCTCATACTTAAGACAGCACATGAGCCTGCCGCAGGCTCCAGAAATTTTCGTCGGATTAAGGGACAATCCCTGTTCTTTCGCCATCTTAATGGAAACAGGAGCAAACTCGCCTAAGAATTGGCTGCAACACAAGCCTCTTCCGCAAACTCCGACGCTTCCGAGCGTCTTCGCCTCGTCGCGGACACCTATCTGCCTCAGTTCAATCCTTGTCTTGAACACCGTTGCCAAATCCTTGACCAGCTCGCGGAAATCCACTCTGCCGTCGGCAGTGAAATAGAACAGGATTTTACTTCCGTCAAAGGTGTATTCCACCTCCACCAGCTTCATCTCAAGCTTATGCTTTTTTATCTTTTCAAGGCATATCTTATAAGCTTCCTTTTCAAGCTCCTTGTTTTTTTTGTATTTTTCGGTATCTTCATCGGTGGCAATACGTATAACACCCTTGACCGGTTTCTGGAACTGTCCCTCTTCAATGGACTTAACGCCCATTACCACGCCGCCGTATTCCATGCCTCTTGACGTTTCGACTATCACATGATCGCCCTGCCTGATATTCAGGTCAAGGGGGTCAAAATAGTACGTCTTGCCGGCGCTCTTGAAGCGTACCCCTATCACATTAATCATATATATCCAAAACCCCTTTATTTATCCGTTATATCTCCTTATTGGATTTTGCTCTGCTTCTTATTTTGTCTGCCATCTTTTTTGAGATTTCACACACGAGCATATTTTCTTTTCCGTTTTTCTCATAGACCACGTACCAGATATCCTTTTGTGAAAACACCTTGGTCTTCATGTTCTGAATGCTTTTGGGCGTTTTATCGGGTCTTTGCTTTGAAACGGACTTCACGGAGGACATTGCAAAATCAACCTCTTTGTTGCGGTGTCCGATTTTTCTGTTCACGCGCATACGGTCATTCTTTATTGAATACGTATATATTGCGCTGTAGCGTGTCAGCACAAAAAATCCCAGCACACAGAACATCAATATTGTGATTATAGTGCCTATTATCTTATAAGCCGGCAGCGCCGAAATTATACATTTTCCGATTATAAGCAGGATTATTGTCCATATCATGGAAAACACAAATTCTCTGCCTCCGCCTGTTCTTGTTTCTTCCAAAATCAAAACCCCTTAAATTTTCCTCTGATCATCATACTATTATAATATAAATTCTCACGAATGTCAACCTATTTGCGTCTTAACATATTTATCATCTCCGACACAGTCCTTATACCGTATGCGGCAAAGCCTTCGGGAATCTTCACGCCGCGCAGCGATTGCTTCGGGACAATAGCCGATTTAAAGCCCAGCTTTGCCGCTTCATTTATGCGTTTTTCAAGTTGCGACACGCCGCGCAGTTCACCGCCGAGCCCCACCTCGCCTATAAATATCATATCAGGCGGCAATGCTATATCCGCCTGACTCGTGGCTATAGCGGCGCAGATACCGAGGTCAACGGCAGTTTCGTCAATACGCAGTCCCCCTGCCACATTCAGATAAACATCCGAATTGGACAAATTCATTCTCGCCCTTTTTTCCAGAACGGCAATGAGCAGCAGAGAACGGTAAAGGTCAATTCCATTCGCCATACGGCGCGGATTACCGAATCCCGTAGGCGTAACAAGCGCCTGTATCTCTGCCATAACTCCGCGGCTTCCCTCCATTGTACACACAATCGTGCTGCCTGATATATCGGTATTTCTGCCCTCAAGCAGCATCATTGAGGGGTTCTCCACCTCTCGAAGTCCTGTGTCAAGCATTTCAAAAACTCCGATTTCATTTGTTGAGCCGAAACGATTTTTGACCGCCCTTAATATTCTGAACGAAAGCTGCTTGTCGCCCTCAAAATACAGCACACAGTCCACCATATGCTCCAGCACTCTCGGGCCTGCGATTGCGCCCTCCTTTGTAACGTGACCCACAATAAACATGGCAATGCCCTTTGATTTCGCAATACGCATAAACGCGTTTGTGGCTTCCCTTACCTGCGGCACGCTTCCTGCCGCGCTGGCAATATCCTCGCGGTTCATGGTCTGTATTGAATCAATTATAACTATATCGGGCTTTACCTCGTTTATGCACTCGATTACTGATTCCACATCCGTTTCAGATATAAGATACAGATTTTCGGTGGTTACGCCGAGGCGCTCCGCTCTGATTTTTATCTGTCCCTCGGACTCCTCACCTGACACATAAAGGATTTTCTTGTCTTCCCCCGCCTTTTGACATATTTGCAGCAAAAGCGTGGACTTACCTATACCAGGGTCGCCACCCACAAGAATAAGCGATCCCTTCACTATTCCGCCGCCAAGCACCCTGTCCAGTTCTCTAAGACCTGTCTTGTAACGCGTTTCAAAGCCCGCCTTGACGTCGCCGATTTTTTTCGGCATACGCGCACTTACGGTGCTTTCCCTTACAAGCGACCTTGTGGCAGAGGTTTTCTTTTCAGGCATTATAAGCGTTTCCTCCATTGTGTTCCAGCTGTTGCAGCCGGGACATTTGCCGAGCCATTTCGGCGACTTGTATCCACATTCATTGCATATATATGTTGTTTTTGATTTCATAATCGTTCCTTTCACTGATTTCGTATTGTATTAATTATACACTATAAATCTCCTCATTTCAATTACAAAAATTACACAACTGTGTCGTTTTACATAATTCACATTACAGGAATGTTACAGCTGTGTTAATATCCACGTTATCCACACGGTTATCCACGTTTTTTCTTATGAAATTTTTCCCAAAAGCCTGTCCTTCTGCCCTTTTATCCACATTTTGTTCACAAAATGTGGATAACTTTATAAACGCACCGCGGTTTACATAACCTTTTATGTCCCCGATTTTTTGTGAGCAAAATCCGCATATTTTTTTCTAAATTCCTTGACAAATACCGTCAGTTTTTATAAACTATATGTACATGTAATTATTGACTATCGAAAGGATGAATAACGTGAAAAATTCGGACAAGACAATGGACAAAATAGTAGCGCTTTGCAAAGGCAGAGGCTATGTATATCCGGGAAGTGAGATTTACGGCGGGCTTGCCAACACATGGGACTATGGTCCGCTTGGCGTTGAGTTCAAGAACAACGTCAAAAAGGCATGGTGGAAAAAGTTCATACAGGAATCAAAATATAATGTAGGTATCGACTGCGCTATACTTATGAACCCCGAAACATGGGTTGCGTCAGGTCACGTAGGCGGTTTTTCAGATCCGCTTATGGACTGTAAGGAATGTAAGTCACGCCACAGAGCGGACAAGCTCATAGAGGACTTTGCTCACGAAAACGGCGAGGACATCACCGTTGACGGCTGGAGCAAGGAAAAGATGGTTGAATACATCAACGAAAACAACATCGTCTGCCCAAAATGCGGCAAGCAGAACTTCACAGATATCCGTGAATTCAACCTTATGTTCAAGACTTTCCAGGGCGTTACAGAGGATTCATCATCAGTTGTTTATCTGCGTCCTGAAACGGCTCAGGGTATTTTCGTAAACTTTAAGAGCGTTCAGCGTACAAGCCGCAAAAAGGTTCCGTTCGGTATCGGTCAGATTGGAAAATCTTTCAGAAACGAAATTACACCGGGTAACTTCACTTTCAGAACCCGTGAATTTGAGCAGATGGAGCTTGAATTCTTCTGCGCACCCGGCACAGACCTTGAGTGGCACGCATACTGGAAAAAGTACTGCATGGATTTCCTTTTAAATCTTGGCATAAGAGAGGAAAATCTTCGTTTCCGCGATCACTCACCGGAGGAGCTGGCATTCTATTCAAACGCTACATCAGATATAGAGTTTGTATTCCCATTTGGTTGGGGCGAGCTTTGGGGTATTGCAGACAGAACAGATTATGACCTTAAGCAGCACATGGAGCACAGCGGCGAGAGCATGGAATATATCGACCCAATGACAAATGAGCGTTACGTTCCGTACTGTATTGAACCATCGCTTGGCGCGGACAGAGTTGCTCTTGCATTCCTTGTTGAAGCATATGACGAGGAGGAGCTTGAGGGCGGCGACACAAGAGTTGTTATGCATCTGCACCCTGCGCTTGCGCCTGTAAAGGCAGCCGTTCTTCCGCTTTCAAAGAAGCTTGACGAGGGCGCGACAGCCGTATATGACAACCTTTCAAAGAAGTTCAACTGTGAATACGACAACGCAGGCTCAATCGGCAAGCGTTACCGCCGTCAGGACGAAATCGGCACACCGTACTGCATTACGTTCGACTTTGACTCGCTTGAAGACAATGCTGTAACGGTACGTGACAGAGATACAATGGAACAGCAGAGAATTAAAATTGACGAGCTTGAAGCGTTCCTTGAAGAAAAAATGGCATTTTAATCAAAATTCATACTTGGGGAAATATCTATGAAATTTTTTGATGAATTTAAAACTTTTATAATGCGCGGAAACGTGGTGGATATGGCTGTCGGCGTTGTTGTCGGCGGAGCTTTCAAAAGCATTGTGGACTCTCTTGTAAAAGATATTATAACACCCTGTATAGGCGCGCTTACCGGAAAGGTTGATATTTCAAAGCTTTCGCTTACAGTAATCGAAGCCAACGAGGCGTCCGGTGAAACGGGACTTGTTATCCCCTACGGAAATTTTCTTCAGCAGATTATAAATTTCCTTATTATCGCCTTTTCAATCTTCTGTGCGGTAAAGCTTATCAACGCCCTGCACAAAAAATTCCTGAAAACGCCCGAGAAAAAAGAAACTGCTCCCCCATCTCCCACACAGGAGCAATTACTTTCAGAAATACGTGATTTACTAAAAGAACAGAACAAGCAAAATTAATGAATAAGAACAAAAAAGACGGCATGCGCCGTCTTTTCTACATTATTCTGACATTTCGGTTACTTTATAGAAATTTTGTTATTTTTACGATATAATGGTAACCGGAAATAGTTCAACGATTATTCCGACGCTTCCTTTAAGGGGGTGTTTGCATGGAAGAATTTACTTTCAATTTAATTATAATTCTTCTGATATATATAGTGATAACAAAAAAAATAACTACCTATTGACCAGATAGGTAGCTATTGGGTAGGAAAGTAATCTTTTCTACAAAATCACCATTGCGGAATAGTCTGAGAACTATTTATTTTTTTATGATAACATATTCTCTGAATTTTGTCAAGCAACTAACACAGCATTTTAAAAATCGCTTTCCTCATCATCTGCTCCCTGAACGGCAGGAACCTTTTCCCGCACAGGATCGGGCGCCAGAGGTGACACCTCCGTTTTTTCAATTTCGTTATACTTTGTACTTTCCGTTTTTTTAAATATTTTTGCCACTGTATCGTCCACAAGAAAATGTGACGCCAGCGCGCACAAAACCGCTATAGCGTATACCGCAATAACATACTTCATACTGCCGACAAGACCGACCTGCACGAATATATCAACAATAACCATATGATACAGATACAATCCGTAGGACAAATCAAACTTAAATCTGATTTTACCAAAGCTGTAGCCTATGCCTATCGTCAGCATGCACAGCAGAAGTACCTGTATCATGTCCTGATACTCACCCACACGCGCTCCGACCTTATCGCAGTAAAGCGCGCGGATAATGAACAACGCTATGCAAAGTATCTTGGTCCGCGCCAGTACAGGCACAATTTTTTCACGGTAACGGTACATAAACCAGCCGGCAAAATAAATATAGAAATACGGCAGGCAGGAATGCGACACTATTATTTTTCCCGTTTCAGGCAGAATTTCCTGCAGATACGGTACTGCAAGATTGAGCGCCATTGACAGCGTCAGCGCAAAAATCCATACCCAAATTCTTCTGTTTTTCATAAATCGGTATATTATCGCGGTTATAATGTAAAACTGCACCGTAAATATCATTGTCCACAGGTTTGCCTGAAAATTGCCTATACCGAAATTGCTTATAAATTCAGGCTGAGACAGGTCACGTATGAACACAAGCTGCCCTAAAAACCATGTTGCAAAAGTTTTATTCAGCGTAAATCCGCAGAACAGGGCTGCCACAATAATTCCTATTATAATACATACCCACATAGACGGAATAATTCTCAGCACACGTTTTTTCAGAAATTCCCAAACGCTCTTGCTTCGCTCCATTGACGCAGGCACAAGAAAGCCGCTTATGCAGAACAGCACCACAACGCCGTTCCACCAGTCAAATATGTGCGAAACCTCCTGCAAGCGTACATGGCGCATGATGTGCAGCGTCATTACGTAAAACGCACTGTAGAGCCTTAAAAGGTCAAAGCAGTTGTTTGCAAATTCATATTTAATTTGTTTCTTTACTTCCTCCATATATTCGCCCCCTTTTGTCGTATATACTCATTATATGTCATAAAATAGTATAAGTCAAGCCATCAAAGTTATGCGGAATATCACTGTAACAGCAATTTATTTAGCACAGAAAATCAAAATGAAAATCGAGATTTTAAGAGATTAATGAAGAAAATAAAAGAAAACAAAAGATTATCATTTAATTTTTTAAAAAATTACAAAAAGGTGTTGACAATGGTTCAAAAAGGTAGTAAAATAGCCGTTGTGAGTTAAAGCGGTGCGCTTTAACGTGTTTAATATTACGTATAGGAGGAACACTACTATGAATTCAAGCTATTTGCAGAAGCCACAAGACATTGAAAGAAAGTGGTACGTTGTTGACGCAGCAAACAAGCCTCTTGGCCGTGTTGCAGCAACAGTTGCAAGCATATTAAGAGGTAAGCACTTACCTACATTCACACCAAACGTAGATTGCGGTGACCACGTTATCGTTATCAACGCTGATAAGATTGTCCTTACAGGCAACAAGCTTAATCAGAAGATCCGTTACTACCACACAGGCTGGGTAGGCGGAATTAAGGAAATCCACTACGACAAGCTTATGGCAGAAAATCCTGAAAAGGCTGTTATGTATGCAGTAAACGGAATGCTTCCGAACAACACACTTGGCAGAAAGGCTCTTACAAGACTACGTGTTTATAAGGGCGAAGAACACGACCATCAGGCTCAGAACCCAATCGCATGGACAGGCGAAATAAAGTAAGGAGGACAATATAATGGCAAAAGAGCAATACTACGGTACAGGTAGAAGAAAGTCTTCTGTTGCAAGAGTTCGTCTTGTTCCGGGCAACGGAAGCATTGTAATAAACGGTAGATCAATTGATGATTATTTTGGTCTTGAAACATTGAAGCTAATCGTTCGTCAGCCGCTTGAGCTTACAAAGACAACTGATAAGTTCGACGTAATCGCAAAGGTTGAGGGCGGCGGCTTTACAGGTCAGGCAGGCGCAATCCGTCACGGTATTTCAAGAGCGCTTCTTGAAGTTGACACAGACGCTTACAGAGCTGATCTTAAAGCAGCAGGCTTCCTTACAAGAGACTCAAGAATGAAAGAAAGAAAGAAGTACGGTCTCAAGGCAGCTCGTCGTGCACCGCAGTTTAGTAAGAGATAAAATCTCGATTACAAACCCCGAAAAACCACGCTGTTATGCGGTTTTCGGGGTTTTTTAATACCTAAATTTCTTTGATGAGTTTGACAAGATTTGACGGATTTTAGCCCAATTTATACCAATTTATAGGGGACAAAAAGGGGTTAATTCGCCGTTTTAGACCTCAAAGGGGACAATTTCGGGGTTAATTTTTCAGCGATTTAAACTGATTATTGATGTCATTTCCGGGCAGAAATTTTCCGTTTGATTGCTTTGTCATAGTTTGACTAAATTTGATAAAATTAAATTGATTTTATAGCATAAATCTCCGGAGCTGATATTTTCAAAACTTAATAGCTATATTTCACAAGCGTGTTTACTTTGCTCATTGCGAGCTAATGTGAACGCGCTTTTTTTGTTGCCCAATTTCGGGACGGAGGTAAAGAAAATGTACGATAAAAATTATGAGCTGTTTGCCGATGCAATTATTGTTCAAGCAGCAAAAGATTACAGGCGGTCAAAATCCGTATCGGTCAGAAACGAAATTAAATGTTTTTTTCTCTCGGAGTGGTTCGCTTGTTTAACAAATGCGGACGGTCATAAACTGTTTAGAAAATTAGAGCAGGAACGAACGGGAACGAAAAAGCATTGAGGAAAGGAGGTTTACGATGTCAGTATTCAGAATTGAGAAAAACAAAAATTACACGGTTATGTCAAATCATCATCTGCGTAACAAGGATTTGTCCTTGAAAGCAAAAGGACTTTTGTCGCAGATGTTATCATTGCCTGACGATTGGGACTACACCCTAAAAGGTCTTGCTCGTATCAATAAGGAAAAGATTGATGCAATACGGACGGCAGTTTTGGAGCTTGAAGAAGCCGGATATATTACTCGAAAACAGGGGCGTGACGAGTTTGGCAAAATGGCAGCGATAGAATATACAATTTACGAGCAGCCGCAGCCGCGTTTGGAAAATCCAATCACGGAGCAGCCGATATTGGAAAACCCGTGTTCGGAAAATCCAATATCGGATAACCCGATTACGGATAACCCGACATCGGAAAATCCAACGCAATTAAATATAGAAATAACAAATAAAGAAAAAATAAATACTGATTTAATTAAATATCCATCTATCAATCAAAGAGGGCAAGCTCAAGAAATTCGATGGATAGATAGATACAACAAAAACACAGAGCGTATTAAAAATAATATTGAATACGATACTCTTGTTTACAGCTATGACAAGGCGGTTATTGATGAAATAGTTTCCGTAATGGCGGAGGTACTTACGATAGACACCCCGTACTATACCATAGAGAAAAAGCAGTATCCGACTGAGCTTGTACGGCAGAGATTTCTTGAAATTGATTACAGTAGGTTAGAGGCTTTTATGCTTGAATTTTCGCGGCGCAATGAAAAAATCCGCAACACAAAAGCCTATCTGATAACTTCACTGTTCAATATCCCCGCAACGGCAGAAACAAACCTGTCGAATATGGTGAGAAACGATTTATACAGCAACGGAGGGAGGCGGCAAGAATGATTGGAATAATTACTGCGTTTACAATAGTCGCTA
The DNA here is from genome assembly GCA_051877355.1 of Hominilimicola sp. GTDB lineage: Bacteria > Bacillota > Clostridia > UBA1381 > UBA1381 > Hominilimicola. Next base: position 3,503 of record JBJEIU010000264.1, on the reverse strand, counting down.
TAGTTGGAGCAATAACCTTATGCTGTTGTGTTGCTGCGGGACGCGCAGATAAAGCCGCAGGTAACATAAACAGTAAATTTCAATGAATATAGGATATATCTCAAGTGAAACGGAGGTGATAACAATGCCGACAAAGAAAAAACAGACAACTTCCAACCAAATCACGGTGATGAAGCTTACGGAACTGCATCCATTCAAAAATCACCCATTTAAGGTTTTGGATGATGAGCTTATGCAGCAGACAATAGACAGTATTTCACAAGTCGGAGTGCTATCCCCTGCCGTCGTTCGTCCTGATCCGAGCGGAGGTTATGAGATAATATCCGGGCATCGCAGACTGTACGCCTGTGAAGCAGCAGGACTTGAAACAATGCCCGTCATTGTCAAAGAACTCACGGACGATGAAGCGGTAATCTTTATGGTGGACAGCAATCTGCAAAGGGAAAATATACTGCCGAGTGAACGTGCGCTTGCGTACAAAATGAAAATGGAAGCCCTAAAACATCAAGGAAAACGAGACGATTTAACTTTCCGCCAAAATGGCGGAAAGTCGTGGACGGTTGAAAAACTATCACAAGATACAGGCGAAAGTGTCAGAAATATCGAAAGGTATATCCGTCTTGCAAGCCTCGAACCGGCACTCTTAGAAAAGGTTGACAGTAAAGAAATATCATTCACCCCTGCCGTGGAGCTTGCGAGCCTTTCGCAAGAAGAACAGCAGGGATTTTTAGATGCGATGGAATATTCGCAAAACGCACCGTCGTTATCCCAAGCGCAGCGTATAAAAAAATTAAGCAAAAGCGGCAAATGCACGGTCGAAGCTATGCGGGAGATTATGTCGGAGGAGAAGAAAAGCGACCTTGATAAAATAACAATAGAACCTGACGAAATAAAAAAATATTTCCCACGTTCATTTACACCCAGCCAAATGAAAGACACAATTTTGAAGCTTTTGGACAATTGGTTAAAAAACAGAACAAAGAAAAGAAATACAGAGAGGAGTTAAACCGATGAACAAACAATTATGTCCCAAATGTAAAACAGGAGCGGAGAGCTATAAGCTTGATCCGAAAAGTGATGTGTGCCCGTATTTACAATACCATAACGGTAAGAGCTGTCCATTCTTCTCTCCCATTGAAGAAGGTGAGGTGAATGACGATGAAGGAGTTTGAAGTAACAATTACCGAGACACTCCAAAAATCGGTAGTTGTAGAAGCTGATTCAAAAGATGATGCCATACAGATGGTTGAAGATATGTGGAAGGATGCCGATATTATCTTAGACAGTGAAAACTTTGTAGGCGTTGAATATGAAGCTGATAACGGCAAAGAAATTGAAAAAACGAATGAATTGGAAGTCCTGCTTGTAGAACCCGGTCAATATGCAAAAATGACCACTATAGAAGCAGGACTTTCTTCTATGCAGAATATTGTAGGCGGTAACATTCAGGCAGCATATTTTTTTGAAGAGCCTGTTGCGATTGTATGCAATGAGGAAGGAAAAATTAACGGTTCAGAACTGAACCGGGCTGTAAAAGATGAAAACGGCAAAATGCTTGATATTATAGCAGGAACATTCTTTGTATGCGGTTTGGGGGACGAGAGTTTTATTTCTTTACAACCTGAGCACAGAGCAAAGTTTGAGAAAATGTTTAAGAAGCCCGAAGCATTTTTAAAAATGGGAAAAGGCATTATGGCTATACCCATTGAGCCGAAGAAAGATGACTTAAATAAAAAGACAGATATGAAAACACACGGACAGGAGCTGTGATTATGATAAAGCATTATTTGATTTATAGGTACAAGCCGCCTTAGTGAGTTGCCGGGACGGCATTGGTGAAAGAATTTCAGACTATAAATACGAAGAAAAATCCGGAGGTTAAAGAACATGAAAACAAAACATTCAATTAAATCCTTAATTTCGGGGATGTTGGCAGTTATTATGACAATCGGAGCAATCCCCTCGATGAGTGTATTTGCCGCACAGGTAAATGAATATATTGATCCGGCTGATGTTTGGATTACTTCAAACGGCAGGACAAATGAACTTGATTTCAATGCAACGATTACGCAGGAGACATTATGGTGTCCTGTGTGCAATAAAGATACTATTATGCTGACTTACAGAACGCCGGAATATACCAAGTCAGGCACTACCGCACTAAATCGTGGTGTTGCGTATTCTGACGGCACGATGACGGACGGAGTAACAAAAGGAAATATTGATGACGGAAGACCGGGAATTGATGCAACCTATACCACCTATCATTGGACGAAATCCATTTGTCAGGTATGCGGCACAATCAATTCGGCTGATGGCTTTGACTCATATTGCTTTAGCAGAAATGTATATAGCTTAAATAGCTGTGACCACGATTTTTTCCTTGATTTTGACAACACAACATATGAACCGTATAACGACACTTACCATACAACGGTTTTGAAAAAAGGTCAGTATTGTCAGTTTTGCAAAGGAACAAAGGCAAGAGCCACAGAAAAAAGAGAAGCCCATAACTTCATTGAGGTTATAGATGCCCAGCTTGGAAACAACCGTTTCTATGTTTCAGAGAGATGTGATGATTGCGGATATGAAACAAATGAATATATTACAGCAAAAAGTGTTGTAAGTTCATATTACGGAACGGTTGACGGTGCTCCTCATACCGTAAGTGTTTCAGACCTTTCCGAAGGCGATGTTCACACAAGTATTCGTTATGGCACAAGTGCTAATAGCTGTACATTAACATCGGCACCCAACTATACCGAAGCAGGATATTATCCCGTATATTATGAAATTGATTATAAATATGACGGAAAGAGCATGACGGAAAACGGTGTATCGTATGTATGGCTATTGGAAGATGAAAATGATACTATTATCATTCTTCCTCCGACAAACTCAAATGAAGAACACAGCCACGATTACAGATATGTTGAAACGATTAAGCCGTCTTGTGAAAACTTAGGTTATGAACATTGGCAGTGTGATGTCTGCGGAAGACTTGAGAAAAGGAACTATACGCAGGCAACAGGACATAATTACAAGGCAGTTACCATAAGAGAAGCTACTTGCAAGCAGGGCGGTCTTAAATTATGGCTGTGTTCCGACTGCGGAGATTTCTATGAGGAAACAACTCCTCTTGCATCCCACAGCTACAAAACAGTAAAGCACAATCCCACTTGCAGAATGACAGGCTATACGGAACATATCTGCGAGGTGTGCGGAGATAACTATATTACCGATATGACACCTATTATTTCTCATTCATTTGAGAAAATCACGAAAAAGCCGACTTGCCTTGATAAAGGCTATACCACTTCTACCTGTACAATGTGCGGACTCAATTATGTAAGTGATTATACAGAGCCTTTGGGACACAAATGGGACGAGGGACATACTGTTACCAACTCCACTTGCGATGCAGAGGGCGTTATTGAGTATCACTGCTTAAATGACGGCTGTACCGAAAAAATGATTAAGGCAACAAACGCAAACGGACACAC
>JBJEIU010000263.1:0-1989 GCA_051877355.1 Hominilimicola sp. | reverse complement strand
TAAAGTGTGTATGTGCTTCTGTCTAATTCTATATTTGACTCAGGCACAGGGGAGTCAGTCGGCGGTGCGGACGGCGATAACGTCGGTTTTACGTTTTTGTACCAATTTGCTTCCGCAGCAGAGCCGAGCGCCTTCATTCCCGCAAGAGAATTCCATAAAAAGAATTTCACTGTTCCACCCTCCGCAGTTTCCGGCAAATCAAAGCTTGCCGTCTGCTCCGCATCCGTTCCGAACTCGCGCACCTCAATAAGCGCATTGTCTGAATTGTACATTGCTCCAATCAAAACCCCGCTTTCTCCGTCGGAAATATTTACGGTATATGTCAGTTTCGTGTCGGTTTGCTGTGGGTTTGTTATACTTACTCTGCTGTCACCTGACGCAAATACACTGACCGCTCCCTCAAGAAGTATCGCAGCGGATAAAATCACTGAAATAAACTTTTTCATTTTATAGCCTTCCTTTCGTTCAGATTTTCGTGTATTATAGTCATTATACCATCAAAGAACAGTTAATGCCGTTCAAAAATTCCTGTAATAATAACTTTTTGCGTCTGATTTTTACTAATCTTTTATTCTTCGAAAAATCCATCGGCATTGCCTATTGTATCAATAATCGGCTCCATCTTATCATTCCACAAAAAGAACTTAAAGTTCAAGCCCGTCGGTGTCAAGTTCGGATTTGCCAAAGTGATCGTTACCTTGCCGTCCGTACCGACTGTAATTTCCTGCAGAGTGACGCTTGCAAGTGTTTCGTCTGCGCAGTATGCAGCGCTGTACATTTTGAGCATTGGCAATGTTTCACCATTTATCGGTGTAATTACAAGTGTTATGCCCGCGTCATCAGTGATTTTTTCAATAGTAAGCTTGTCGGCAAACGCGTCAAGTACATCAAGATATGTCGGTGTCGGTGGCTGTACGTTCTGCGTCCAGCTTGCTGTCAGAGTTACATCGCCTGTGATTGTGTAGCTGTCGCCCGCGTTATGGTCGGTCATGCCATCGTTCCACTTAACGAATGTGTATCCTTCTCTCGTCGGCGTCGGCAGCGTTATCGTTGTGTTGTAGTTCTGCGTTACCGCGTCAATCGCGTCACCGCCATCTGTATCAAAGGTTACAGTAAACTGCTTTATAGTATACTGCGCCGTCAATGTTGTATTTTCATTTATATCCTTATCAAGAAGCTCTGTTACTGTATATGTGGTCGTGCCGTCGCTCCAGCCTATAAAGTCATAGCCTGTCTTTGAGGCTGTCGGAATGTCAGCAAATGCAAGGCTTCCGCCCTTGGTGATTGTCTTTGAAACATTGCCCGTAAGCGTGCCGCCCTCGCCCGCACTGAATGTGACTGTAACTGTATCAGGTGCGTTTTCTTCAAATTTTGCCGTGTAAATGGTGCCGTTTGCGGTAATCTCGTCCCACGTCATAACAACCCCCTGTGTTGTGTCCGTGCCCTTAACCCAACCAACAAAATGATAACCTTCCTTTGTTGGGCTCTGCGGGGCATGTCTTTCGGCAGTTGAACCGTGTTCTACCTGAACCGTAGTATCTTCTTGACCTTCAATCTTAAAGGTTACGGTGTACTTCTTCTTTTGAGCCGAAATTGTTTCCGTCTGCTTTCCAGCCGAAACCGTGATGCCCGATGGTGAATCCGCCGCTTTCTCGTAACCCGTCGTGTATGTTACGTCGAATATATATTCGCCTGCTTCAATATCCGTAAAGGTATAGGTGTTGCCGCTCTTTGTACCGTCCTTTGTACCGAGTTTGACGTTATCAATACCCTTTCCGCCTGTAATTATAACGGTATAGGTTGTCGGCGGCTGTTCATTTGATGTCCAATGTGCGGTAAATGTCTTGTTGCCAGTGTCCGTCGTGCTTATTTCCGTCACCTTTGTTTCGCCGTCATACCAGCCGTCAAAGGTACAACCGCTCTTGGTCGGTAGCGGCAACGTCAGCCCTACGCCATAGGTATAGCTTGTATAATTGCTCTCATTTTCAA
>JBJEIU010000262.1:0-1998 GCA_051877355.1 Hominilimicola sp. | reverse complement strand
AAGCGTAATTGCCGTAAGACACTGCGGAATACTCGGTGCGCCGAAGCTTATGATAGAGGCGCACTGCGATGAAATCGGACTAATGGTAACGTCTGTAACAGACGAGGGCTATCTGACCTTTGCAAACGTGGGCGGAGTGGACGAAAGAACATTGCCATCAACGGAGGTAACCGTACACGGCAGCGAGGATTTGTGGGGCGTAATCGGCATAAAGCCAGCACACTTGCAGGAAAGCGGCAAAACGGTAAAAATAAAGGATATGGCGATAGACATAGGACTTGACGCTGACAAGGTAAAGAAACTTGTTTCCGTAGGCGACAGTATCACTCTTGCGCAGTCGGTTGGAAAACTTGGCAAAAAGCAGTTCAGCGGCAAATCACTTGATGACCGTGCGAGTGTGGCGGCAATAATGACGGTTATGAAGAATATAAAGGAGCTTGACCTTAATATTGACGTGTACGCCGTTGCGGCGGTACAGGAGGAGGTCGGCTGCCGAGGCGGAAAAACTACCGCATACGGCATAAATCCCGACATGGCAGTTGCCATTGACGTGTGTCATGGCATTACGCCCGATAACAGCGACAATGCCTTTGAGGTAGGCACAGGAACAGTAATTTCAGTGGGACCTAATCTTCACCCTAAGCTTACGGACGCGTTGTTTGACGTGGCAAAAAGACATGAAATTAAGGTCAGCACAGACGTTGACGGCGGGAACACAGGCACGGACGCATGGGAAATGCAGGTGGCGCGCGACGGCGTGCCTACGGCGCTTTTGTCAATACCGCTCAAGTATATGCACACATCGGTGGAGACCCTTGCTGTGTCAGACGTAAAAGCAACGGCAAGGCTGCTGACGGAATTTATAAAGGAACAGAAGGGGGACATAAAATGGCTGAACTTCTGAAAATACTTTCCGAGACAAATGGAGTAAGTGGAAACGAAAATGCTGTCCGTGATATAATTATCGGTAAAATAAAGGATAACGCGGACGAAATACATGTTGACAGCATGGGAAATGTCATAGCGGTGAAAAAGGGCGCGGACGACAGCAAAACATTGGCTGTAACCGCAAACATTGATGAGCCGGGCTTTATCGTAAGCAGTATAACCGATAAGGGTTATCTTAAATTCAAGGCGGTCGGAATGGTTGACGCGAGAAAGCTGGTTTCAAAAAAGGTTGTAATTGGTGATGATAAGGTAAAGGGTGTTATCGGCATGAAGGCGATACATCTCCAGACCCGCAGTGAAAGAGAAAATGTTGTTACTGTGAGCAAGCTTTTTATAGACATTGGTGCGAAGAATAAATCAGAAGCCGAAAAGTGTGTTAAATTAGGCGATTATGTGACATTTGACACTGAATTCAAAGTGCTTGGCGATAACATAAAGGGCAAGGCGCTTGACAGAAGCGGAGCGTGCTTTGCGCTTATAAAAGCCTTTGAACAGGAATACAAATACAATGTATGCGCCTGCTTCCTTGTACAGCACGAGGTCGGCGCAAGGGGTGCAAAGATTGTGACACACAGAATAAATCCTGACGCGGTGCTTACAGTGTCGGCAGCAGACACAGAGGATATGTACGGCTGCACTGATATTAATGGCGGCTGTGAGCTTGGCAAGGGCGTTGTGATAAATTATTCGGACAATACCGGTATTGCGGATAAAACGCTTACGGACAAAATGCTCAAAGCCGTGAAAAAGGCAAAAATCAAGATACAGCCAAAGGTTATGAAGCCGCACAGGAGCGACGCGGGCGCAATGCAGACGGGCGCGGACGGTACAATCTGTCTTAATGCTGTGATACCGTGCAGATATTCACATTCGCCCGTATCGCTTATGTCGCTGAGCGATATACATGACACCGCTGACTATATAAGCCTATTTTTAAATGAAATCGGAGAACTGATATGAATACTTTGAAAATACTGGAAAAAATGACGCAGATAAACAGTCCGTCAGGTAATGAGTCGAAAATAAGAGATTTTATTACCGGGGAAATAA
>JBJEIU010000261.1:0-2024 GCA_051877355.1 Hominilimicola sp. | reverse complement strand
ATGAACAGCGAGCGGCGCTGAAATATATTGACAAATCCGCAGGAAATGGTATAATAAATATAGGGAGTGGGAAAAATCTAATGAAACCTGATGAGATTATACACCGTAGTCTTGGGGCTGCCGGAAAAAATTATCCAATAAAATTACCAAACGGAAATCACGCAAAATTTGCAGAGGGAACAGCGATAACGAATATCAAAGTTTTTGCGGGTAAAGATACAAATGTGCCTATAAGAGATGCGATTTATCTTGAATCGGAATTTGGTATAGAAGCTGAGAAATGGCAAAAGGTGCGCGGTGAAGGAATAATAATGAACAACGGAAAGCCATGCAAAGCAGAAGTGCATTGGTATGAAGCAGAAGGTCAGAAGGAAAAAATGAAAGTAAAGAGGTGGATTGATGATGAAACTTAAATATATCGGCTCAAAAAGCGACCCTATGGAGCTTATCAACGGCAAGGTTTATAAATGTCTTGGCGTAGAAAATGGTTGGTACAGGGTTGTTGATGAAAGCGGAGAGGATTATCTTTATCCGCCGGAAGAATTTGAGGTCGTTGAAAAAGAACAGGTAGCATAATATAGTTAATTTAAAGCACGTTTCCGGACGTGCTTTTCTTATACCCAAAAATCCCAATCAATTGGGAATATCGAAAGGCGGTGATAATGTGAGAATAGGCACAACATACACATAGGGGAAAGGAACGGTGATCCAAATATCTCCCGTGCAGGGTTAAGCATTGTCCTGAGTAAGACATAAAAAGGCTTTATTTTTATACTATTTTTTACGAGGAGGAATTTATTATGGCAGAACCAACACCAACACCGGAGCCAACACCAGCACAGGAACCAACTCCGGCACCGGAGCCAACTCCAACGCCGGAACCAACACCTGAGCCGGAAAAGTCTTTTTCGCAGTCTGATATTGACAACGCAGTAGCAGAGGCTTTGAAAAATGCAGATGCAAAGTCACAGGCTGATTTTGAAAAGAGGCTGCAGGAAGAAAAAACGCAGTGGGAAAAGGAGTCAAAAATGACTGCTGCCGAGCGTGAAAAGGCGGCGCAGGAAAAGGCTCAGAAGCAGTTTGAGCAGGAACGCTCAGCATACCAAAAAGAAAAGCTGGAATTTGAGGCTACAAAGCAGCTTGCGGAAAAGAAGCTGCCTGTCGGCTTTGCGAAGATGGTTACAGCTATGGGCGCTGACAGCGTGGAGGACAATATGAAGTCCCTTGAAACCATGCTGTCAGAATACCGCGAAAATATTGTAGCCGAGCTTACAAAGGGCAAAACTCCGAAAATAGGAGACCCGAAAACAGAACAATTCGACCCGTTTTTAAGCGGCTTCGGAATTTAAAGAGAAAGGAATAAAAAATTATGGCAATTAATTACGCATCAAAATATGCAAGTAAGATTGACGAACGCTTCTCAAAGGAAGCAATGTCCACAGGCGCAGTCAATCAGGACTATGATTTTGTAGGAGTTAAGACTGTAAATGTTTACAGCGTTCCTACAGCAAAAATGAATGACTACAAAACAACAGGCTCAAACCGTTACGGCGAACCGGAGGAACTGGAAAACAGTGTACAGGAGATGACGCTGTCACAGGACAGAAGTTTCACGTTCACTATTGACAGAGGTAACTACAACGATACGCAGATGTCAAACGCTGCCGGCTCAGCGCTTCAGAGACAGCTCCGTGAAGTAGTTATCCCCGAAATTGACAAGTACCGCTTTGCAAAGATTTGCGCAAATGCCGGTACAACGGCAACAGGCGCGATTACAATAGGAAATGCATACAGCGCATTTCTTGACGGTACAGAAGCACTGACAGATAATAACGTTCCGCTTGCGGGAGCTGTTGCATATGTATCAAGTGCTTTTTATAAGCTGATTAAGCAGGATTCGTCATTTGTAAAGAATTCGGAAACAGGTCAGGCTATCGCGCTTAAAGGACAGGTTGGTACTATTGACGGCATTCCGCTTGTTGTGCTGCCGAAGTCATATCTGCCGGCAGGCGTGGACTTCTTTG
>JBJEIU010000260.1:0-9535 GCA_051877355.1 Hominilimicola sp. | reverse complement strand
GAAATCATCTGTATATGTCAAATACAAGTCAAATGCCATATACAGATGAACAAATCAATGCTTATGTAAATTACTGCAAATTTGTAGTTTCGCATTTTAGAAACGAAGTAAAATACTTTGAAATTTGGAATGAACCTAATATTGCTGCTTTCAATCCCGATAACCGAACAGCGGCGGATTATACAAAACTGCTCAAAGCTGCTTATGAGGGAATAAAATCAGTTAATCCAAATGCTGTTGTAATAGGCGGTGTGTGCGCTACTCCCGATAATGTCCACGAATATTATGAGAGTTTGAATAATGCAGGAGCATATAGCTATATGGACGCAATAAGCATACACCCATACTCATGTTTTGGAACAAACCCGATAGATGAAGGAAACAGGGAGTTTGAATGGGTTGTTAACATGCTTGAAAAGTATAATAAACCCATTTGGGTTTCAGAAGTGGGATATTACAGTTCACCTAAATTCAGCGAAGAAGAACAGGCGGCATACGAAGCAAGAACAGCCGTTTTGTATAAGGCTAACGGTAAAATAGATAAGGTATTCTTCTATGATTTACAAGACGACGGCAGTGACGCATCAAATGCAGAACACAATTTTGGTATGATTACCTCTGATTTAAGAGCAAAACCTAATTTTGCTTCGGTTGCGACGGCAGTGCATTTCACGGGTAATGCCGAAATAAAAGAAACAAAGCGGGCAAATGAATACAGCCTGTTTAAATTCCGAAATGAAACTGAGAATGAAGATGTTTATGCCGTATGGACAAAGGGCGGAAGAAATCTGAACGTCAAAATAATATACGGTAATGAGTTTGGAGCTGAATTATCAGAAAATAATCTGAATATAACATTGTCCCAAGCAGATAAACGCCTGTATTATGCGGATTGCTTCGGAAAAGAAACCCAAGTGCAAAACGGATATACTTTTACACTTGATTATAAACCGGCATATATTATTTGCCGATAAGCTAATTAAAACGGAGAGGAGATTTTTAATGAGGAAGTATAGATTTACAGCCTGTTTAATAGCCGCTTTGCTTTCAACGAGTACGGTTTTCGCTGATTTTAATTACAGTGCAGATTATAGTGATGAACGGGTTGTAATAAGTGGTGTAACAAGCACTGAAACAGAAGAGGTTTCTGTTCAGGTTTATAAGTCTGATGACGGAAATATATCTGACAGCAATTCTATACTGTTTAATGACCAATGCACATCAGACGGAGGAAAATATGAATTTCCTTTTCGTTATGACGGCGCTGAAAACGGCATATATGAAATCAATGTGCGTGAGTCAGGCACAGATAAAATATATACTAAAAAGGTTAAACTTGTTCCCAAACAGGAATATATCACAGCCATATCAGAGCTTAATAATGCGGCGCAAACATCTGAACAAGCGTTTATAGATGCGTTTAATACCTACGGGAATGTATTTGACATTGATGAGGAATTAAAAAATGGTAAGTCTTTTCAGGATTCTGTGAAAAAACTTGCCGCAGGCGTTAAAGATAATCAGATGAACGCTCAAAATAATCAGATGAACAATAAGGTTGTTAATACATATGTTGTTTTAAATGCTGTTAAACAGTCGGAAATAAAGAACGTAACCGGATATTTAGACTATTTGCAGCAGGATGACGCTTTTATTGACAATTTATCGAAGATATGTACATCAGATGCAAAAGCCGAATATTTAACGTCAAAATTAAAAAATGTTGCAGTCTTTGGTATAGACGGCGCTGACAAATCCTTGCGAGAAGCTTTGATTTTGACAGCCGCGCGACATAGTAATGTTGGGGCATTAAAAGCTTTGGTGGAAAAATATGGCTCAGATGTAGGTATGCAGCTATCATCAATAAAGTCTTATGCATACAGTTCTGTCAGCGGAAAAGATTATGATAGCGCGGCAGACCTAAATACAGCATTGAAAGATGCAAAAAGCCCTGAAGGCGGAAATGGCGGTTCCGGCGGAGGCGGAGGTTCGGGAAGTTCAGGAAACAAATCAAACAGTACGGGAAGCACAGGGGTGACATTCCCCGGAACAGGCAAAGCAGAGGTTCCTGAAATTAAAGCAAGATTTATAGACCTAAATACTGTGGAATGGGCATATGAAGCAATTATGGCTCTTGCAGATAACGGAATTGTAAACGGAAAAACAGACAATGAATTTTATCCCAATGATAAAGTAACGCGAGAGGAATTTGCAAAGCTTCTTGTATGTATGGCAAAGCTTGAAAACAGCGCGTATTCAAGCGACCATTTTACAGATGTAGACGCAGATGCGTGGTATTCAAAATATGTGAACATTGCGTATGAAAACGGTATATGCAACGGAATAGGCGATGGAAACTTTGGAGTTGGAAACGAAATTACGCGTCAGGATATGGCTGTTATGGTACATAATCTTTTGAAATCAGGTAATGAAGCTATGAATCCGCTGCACACGGAATTTGCTGATGATGAAGATATTTCCGACTATGCGAAACCTGCGGTGTCATCTCTTTCTGCAATGGGAATTATAAACGGCGTAGGCGATAATATGTTTGCGCCGAAGGATAATGCAACGCGCGCACAGGCGGCTGTAATTATTTACGCGGCTTATAAAAGAATGAATGGGGTGATTTCGCAGTGAAAAAAATAATCAGTATAATGTTAAGCGTACTGTTTATTATCGGCAGCGTGAATACAGTATTTGCTGAAAATGAACAGTATTCAGAGGAAAAAATACAGGAAGCATTAGGCATACTAAAAATATTAGATGTTATCTCTGATGATTATACAAAAGACGCTGCCGCAAATCAGGAAGTAACAAGAGCGGAGTTCTCATACTATGCAGTAAGACTAATCAAATTGCAGGACTATAATCACAGTACATATTTTTATGATGTACCCGATAGCCATTGGGCATTTGAAAGCATAAACGCATTAGCTTCGACGGGAGTTGTAAGCGGATACGGTGACCATCTGTTTATGCCCGACCAAAAAATAAGCAGTACGGAAGCGACAACGATATTGTTAAGACTGTTTGGATATAGCAGTGAATATTTCGGGGCAAACAGATTTAATTCACTTGCGGCAGAATTAGACTTGCTAAAAGGCTTCAAAGGCTCGTCTGTCCTGACTTTTGAGGATATGCTGATACTGCTTCGCAATGCGCTGGAATGTAACTTATGTGAAACGAAGATGGGTATAAACAAATCATATTACATAGGTGACGAAACAGTGTTGTCAAAATACTATGACAGCTATTTTGAAAAAGGAGTTTTAAGCGGCGCGTCGCGAATCAGTATTTACGGAGAGTCTATAAATGATAATACTGCCATAATCGATGGGGTTGAATATATTAACAATTCAGAAAACCTTGTGGATTATCTCGGCGAGGATATCTATTTTATGTATCGTGACAACGAGCGTGAAGATACACGCGAGATTTTATGGTTTCAATCCCGAAATAAGAGTAATGATACTATAACCTTGGGACTCAAGGACGATAAAGAATATGATGCTCCGAATAATATTTTGAAATATGCTTTGGAGAGTGAAAATCGTACACGCACGGCAAGGCTTGCATCAAATATAACAATTCTTTATAACGGAGATATTTATGACGACATTGATAAGGCTTTAAATGCTGAAAATTATACAGTTAAACTGCTGAAAACAAATAACAGCAACGCGTACAATTTAGCTATCGTAGAGGAGTATTTTAATGTTGTTGTAAATGGTGTAAGTTCAGATGATGAATGTATATATAACAGCATAAACGGCGAAAAGGTTTCATTAAGCGATAATGATTATGATAAGGTAACCATAATAGACGAAGGCGGTAATCCCACAGAGTTTGCGTCAATCGCGACAGACGATTGTGTAAGCGTTTACCGCTCGGCAAGCAACAGATTTATAAGAGCCGTTGTAAGCAAGCAAAAAATTACGGGTACTATTTCATCAATGAGCAACAGCGATAACAGAAAAACTATAACCATAGACGGTCAGGAATATGAAACATATACCAATAATATAGATTTATTCTCCGTGAAAACAGGTGAAACTATAACGCTGTTTTTGGATATGAACGGGTATATTGCTAAAATAAAAAAATCCACAGCATCAATTAACGCAGCATTTTTACTTAACTCTTGGGTTGATGACGCAGGAGATACTGCGTGGGTAAGACTTTTTACAGCAACAGGTGAAACAATAGAGTATGAAGCGATAACCAAGTTGAGAATAAACGGTAATCGGGTAAGCGGAGTACAGGATGCGGTCAATTTACTGTCAAATAAGCAGTTGGTGTTATATAAGCTAAATAATGATAATCAACTGACACAGATTGACACTGTAACAGCCAACGGAAATCTGAAACAGCTTACGTCATTTTCAGAGGGCGCGTTTAAATGGGGCAGCGGACGAGTAAACAATAAAACGATTTTAAGCAGAGATACTATCGTCTTTTCTATTCCTAATGACTTGACAAATGCTAAAAAAGAGGATTTTGCAATTAAACATTTTTCAGACTTTGTAACAGACCAAAATTATAATACAGCGTCCTATACTGCATCTGACACAGACGGAGCGGCAGAAATTCTTGTGGTTAAAGGTAAAGAATGGGGTACTCCCGATTATAATTCAGCAATGATTTTGGTAGATGATGTAAATGAGGCTGTGGATGACGATGAAGAACTTGTATATCAGATTTGCGGTAACAGAGGGCAGTCACGCGTTGAAGTAATGACAGAAAGCAGAGATGTATTGAAGAATGTCAAGGTTGAAAAAGGTGATTTAATTAACATTATCTTAAATGATAAGGGAACTGTAAAAAGTGTGGACGTACTTTATGATGAGAATGTAACAGAACAGCTTACAGGAACAAATCTTTATGTTCAGACGCGGGTAATCACTGCTTATGTAAATGAGATGGAAGATAATATCATGAAGATAGGATATGATTCTCCTTTAAGCTATGATGAAAAGTGGAATTGTGAAGGCGTACCTGTTTTAATCTATGATTCATCAAGAAGAAAAGACCCTATACAGGTTGGAACTACCGACGATTTAAGAAATCTTGAAGTAACCGCAGACTATTCAAAGATACTTATACAGTCATATTATGCAGAGCCTGTACAGATAATAATTTATAAATAAGGAGGATATAAGTCTGAATAAAATCGCCCATAGCACTATTTTTCGACACTTGAAGTACACAGAGTACGACTGCGTGCCTCAAAACAGCGCTCTGAACGATTTTCTTTCAGCCTTATACGTTGTGTTTTTAACACAGAAAGGAATAGGTATAAAAATGAAAACAAAAAAACTAATAGCTTTAGCGCTGATGGGAGTTATGTCGTGCAGTGTGCTTGCGGGATGCTCACAGGGTAAGGTTGCCGAAAAGGACGGCAAGGTTTATGTGTATGACGGCACTTGGCCCGAAGAATCGGCAGTTGACGGTGTGAAAGATATGGAAGCATTCAGAGATGATTTTCAAACAGAAAATCCCGATATTGTCATTGTAGATGACGCGGGTAATTATATTGATTCGCAAACCTATGCCGCAAAAGCAAACGCAAAGCAACTGCCAACATTTAATTTTATGATGTTTACAGATATTAAAGCAAATGCAAAAGCAGGATATTTGCGTGATATTACAGAGATTATGAAAAAGAATGGACTTGATACCGCATTGAACGACCAAATGCTTGATTTGGTAACATACGATGGTAAAATCTATGGTATTCCCGATAATGCTTATGCTCAGGGATTGGAAATAAATTTAAATTTATTTGAGCAGGCAGGACTTGTAGATGAAACAGGGAAACCGAAAGTGCCGAGCACTTGGCAGGAGTTGGCTGAAACGTCAAAAATTATAAGAGAAAAGACAGGAAAAGCAGGCTATGCGCTTCCGACGATAAATAATCAGGGTGGCTGGCATTTTATAAACATAGCGTGGTCATACGGTGTGGAATTTATGAAACAAAACGATGACGGCTCATATACAGCAACATTTGATTCTCAGGAAATGAGAGATGCGTTGCAGTATATGTATGACTTAAAATGGAAATATAATGCACTCCCTGATGATATTGCTATTGACAAAGCAGGATTGGAATCGCTTTTCGGTTCCGATGAAGTTGCTATGATGATTGCAGACCCTCCCACGCAGTCACTTACAACAGCGTATGATATGAATATTGACGCAATATATGCAGACCGTATTCCGGCAGGACCGAGCGGCAGATTTGCACAGATGGGCGGCGGTATAGTTGTATTTTCACCCGAAGCGACAGATGCTCAGGTAGAAGCAGCATTAAAGTGGATGAAGTTCAGAGGAAAGGAAACTCCTACAATTACAGAGGAAGAAAAAGAGCGTCAGGGTAAGTCATACGAGAATGACAGAAGCAAAAATTATATTATATTGCCTAAACAGCCTATGACTATATGGAAAACAGGCGACAGATATGAGGAGGATATAAAACTGCGCGCACAGTACACAAATGTTAAGGCTGAAAATTATGAGAATTATCTCAATATGGAGGACGTAACCATTAAGCCTGAGGAACCTGTATGCTGTCAGGAGCTGTATGCAATTTTAGATAAGCTGATTCAGGAAGTGTTTACTAATGAAAACGCAAATATAGATGAGCTTGTAAAAACAGCTAACAATGATTTTCAGGTTAATCATTTAGACAAAATGGATTAACGGAAATTGAAAGGAAGTGCAGGAATGAAACAGAGAAAAAAATATAGCCTGCAAAAGCGGCGGCTGTCATTGGGCGGCAAGGATATTTCCGGCTGGATTTTAGTCATTCCTACCATACTGCTGTTTTTGTTTATAGTGTGGCGTCCTATATATATTGGAATGAAGTATTCATTTTATTCACTTAAAGGCTTCACTCCTGTTGAATTTGTAGGTTTTAAAAACTTTCGGGATGTTTTGACCGATACAAATTTTATGCAAACACTCAAAAATACATTGTTATATGTGTTTTGGTCATTGGTTATAGGGCTTCCGCTTCCATTTATATGTGCGGTGATTGTAAACGAGCTTTGGGTCGGACGGACAATTTTTAAGACAATGAGTTATCTTCCGTGTGTTATCCCCGCAATGGCGGTATATCTGATTTGGAAGATGATATATCTTGAAGGCGACGGCGGTTTGCTGAATATGCTGCTATATTATTTGGGACAGGAACCGGCAAAGTGGCTTGCAAATAAAAATATTGTTATACTGTTAATTATTATAACTATGTCATGGAGCGGCTTTGGAAGTACAATGATTATGTACTTGGCGTCGCTTCAGGGCATAAACCGCGAGCTGTATGAGGCTGCAAGAATTGACGGAGCAGGATTTTGGGGCAGAATACGCTATGTCCTGTTCCCTCATATGCGCGGTATAGTGCTTTTGATGGCTATAAGGCAGATAATATCGGTATTTCAAATTACGGAACAGCCGATGACAATGACAGGCGGCGGTCCTAACGGAGCGTCTATGAGCTTGGGATTGCAGATGTATAACTATGCTTTTAAATTTGGTCAGACAGGACGTTCGTTGGCAGTCGGAGTTATTATGTTTGTAATTTTAATCGGGTTAACAGTTGTATATTTTAAATTAGACAAAAAATTCAGTGATTAAAGGAGGAAATGACAATGAGAATAAAAAGTAAAAAATCTCAGAGAGAATATGGCTTATTAAATTCCTCCGATTTAAAGACGACAAAATATAAACTGTTATACGGCATTATGTACGCTATAATGATTATAATAGCTCTTGTGTGCCTTGTACCTGTTATATGGGTGGCTCTTTCGGGTTTTAAGGAAACTAAGGAAATGTATGCAATACCACCGACATTCTTTCCGAAAAAGATTGATTTATCTAAAATACCAGAGATAATTTCAAAGGTTAATTTCGGTAAATATATCTTTAATACATTTTATCTGATTATAGGCTGCTTGGCTTTTGATATATTTTTAAACGGTATAGCAGGATATGTTTTGTCAAGGGTAAAGCCGAAAGGCTCGGTTGTGTTGGAAACGCTTATATTTTGGTCTATGATGCTGCCGGGAATAAGTATGGTTCCGCTGTATATGAGCTTTGCAGATGTTCCTATTCTGCATGTGAACCTGCTTGGAGGATATTTGCCGCTGTGGATGATGGCGGGAACTAACGCGTTTAACATTTTCCTGTTCAGAAATTTCTTTAACGGAATTTCAATGTCATACATTGAAGCGGCAAGATTAGACGGATGTTCCGAACTGTCAGCATTTTTCAGAATTATACTGCCTTTAAGCAAGCCGATAGTTGCGGTTGTTGCAATATTTAGCATAATCGGTTCTTGGGGCAATTTCCTTTGGCCCTATCTTGTGCTGGATAAAGGAAATCGCACAATTTCTGTTTTGCTGTATGAATTAACAACAGGAACAACAGTATTAAAAAATAATGAACTTATGCTGCTATTGATGCTCGCAGCTATTCCGCCGATTATCATTTATATTATTTTCTCGCGGCAGATTAACGGCGGTGTTGATATGAGTGGTATAAAAGGCTGATAATAGTTTAAAAATCATTTAAACATAATTTTGATTATACGAGGAGTAATAGAATGATAGATAATAAAAATGATAACAATAAGGCGTTTAGACCCTCGGCAGTACCGCTTGTAACAGTAGACCCGTATTTCAGTATTTGGTCTATGTGCGACAAATTGAATGATGGAGTAACAAGTCATTGGACAGGAAGAAGAAATCCTATGACCGCAGGAGTGGTTATAGATAATAAATTATATATCCTTATGGGCGAATTGGAAGCAGACAGCGACAGACGGACTTACGGATATTATCCTGTAATAGAGCAAAAGTCGCTTGATGTTACTCCAACGAGAACAATATATACCTTTGAAAATGACGTTATAAAGGTACGGCTTACATTTACAAGTCCGATGCTGTTGGATAATCTGAAAGTAATGTCAAGACCTGTATCGTATATAGAATATGATATTCAAATGCTTGATAATACAGAGCATGACGTGTCTTTCTATTTTGACATATCTGCCGAATGCTGTATAGATGACAGAGAAGCAGAGGTTGAATTTAAAAGGACAGACATATCACTTTCGTGCGGCAATGCTGTTCAGAACGTACTCCATAAAAGCGGGGACAGTGTTTGTATTGACTGGGGTTATTTACATATTGCCGATAAAAACGCAAAAGTTTTTAACGGTAAAAAGAGAAGCAGCATAAAAAATAATTATGCGGAGGAACTTGACGAAACAAAACATCTGAGCGTATTTGACAGCTATCCCTGCATTGGAATAATAAAAAATGATTTTCATGGAGTTATAACGCTTGCTTATGATGATATAAAATCTATTGAGTATTTTGGTGAAAAGCTTGACGGATATTACAGAAACTTTTATTCAAGCTTTGACGAAATGCTGAAAAATGCAGTTTCAGACTATGATGCAGTAAAACAAATGTGTGTAAAATTCGATAATTCTTTGATGGCTGAAGCACGAAATATAAGTGATAAGTATGAA
>JBJEIU010000259.1:0-9545 GCA_051877355.1 Hominilimicola sp. | reverse complement strand
TCAAATATTTATTTTCTGCACCATTTTGATTTTACACAAAACTTGAAGAAGCCTCGCTAAGACATTTCTTAACCGTTCAACCGATTATACAAACACTGTCATTATAAATACATTTTTATAATAATAGGTGTTCGTATAATTCTGACTTGGTGAGCCTAAATATTTAATATCCGAATTATCGCCGTTGTATATGTATAAAGTTATAATATATGGACTATACAGCATACAGCGCTAATTACAAACCCGCCGGAGCGTCCGGCGGGTTGTTTTATAATTCTATAACTTTTCCTGTGTCCGCCTTATATTGTGTCTGTAACGCTCTTTTTACATATCCTCCGACACTTTCATTGTTCGCTTTTGCGACAGCTTCAATAAATGGTTTCATATCCTTTTTAACTGTTATTTCTATACGCGCATAATTATTTTTAACGTATTTATGCACCGCCGCTTGTTGTGCCTTTGATACTGCCATTATCCCGCCGCCTCCTGTTTTTGTGTTATTCCGTTATCCCAAATTTCAGTACATTCAAGATCAATATAATCATTCCACGATATACCATAACCGCCCGTATCTACCTTAACATTTTTAAAAATATTATTATTTTTCAAATCTTGAAAGACATCTATTTTATTCATAACAGGTTTAACATCGTATAATTTTGTTACACCATTTTCAAAAACAGCCCTTAATATAAAATCATTAAGCGGCTCAACGCTTTTTATTTTTTCAAACATATAAACGCCTCCTTATCAGAAGCCGCCGCCGCTTTATTCAAGCGGTGGCAGTTCTACAAAGTTTTGTGTTTCCCAAATTTGCATTAACTCTTTTTCGTGGATTTCAACCCATTCAGCAAGCATTTTCGCCGCCCTATTCGGCAAATCGCCCGCTATCATTTTTCTTGTCTGAATATCCATTATTCCCATATACTCGCCGTATAATGCGTGGATATGTGGCGGGTTATGTTCACTCTGCATAAAATACATTTTGATTATTAACCCATAAAATCTTGATATAACAGGCATTTTCATCAACTCCTTTACTGTATAATTATTATAACATAATTTTATATTCCCGTAAATAGACAAACTGTACAATATATTCCCGTAAATATTGTTCATTTTGCATATTGATATATTCACGTAAATAGTGTATAATAGTATCAGAAGTTAAGGAAAGGCGGAATTAAAAATGAAAAAGATAATTATACCGAATGAATTAGTAAACATCATAGCCGAACAAATGATAATTGATGAACACATCAAAAAGGCAAAAAAAGCTATTAGAAAAGAAAGAATATCGGAGCTTACAGCACAAGGCATTGACAAAGACATAGCCGCTGTAATGGCTGATTGTGGACTATAATTAAAACGCCCGCCCCGGAGGTTACGATGGCAGAAAGGATTTGAAAAATGTTAAATATGAGAATTTTGCAAGAACATCTAATTATGAAAGACAGGGACGCTTTAAAATATAAGTATAATGATTATTTAATTTTTATTGTGAGAACGTGGAATTATGGAGGAAGTTCAATCGGACGTAATTTTTCGGTATATGTAAACGGTCAAATACTCGCCACGCGTTGCAAGGTTGAAACGGCACAAAGAAAAGCCATAGCTTATATAAACGAACAAGAAGAACAAAAACAACCGGAGCAATAACCCGCTCCGGCTGTTTTGTTCTCTGCTCTGTAAAAGTCAATGTTTTTTATTCGGCACATATTCAAGTAAATCGCCCACTTCACATTCAAACGCTTCACATATTTTGTCTATATGTTCAACATTTATGCGGTCAATAAATTCGTGGTACATTTGATTTATTGTATTCGGGCGTATGCCTGTTATGTCCGCAAGCTGTTTTTGCGTCCATTTTCTTTCACCGAGCAATTTCGCAAGATGAATTTTTATCATCTATAACACCTCGCGTTATATAATAACACAATGCGTTATAAAATACTCCATTTTGATATTTTTTATCGAAATACGTTATTTCAAAAATTCTTGATGATTACTTCTTTATATTCCGTATTGTTTGCCGTTGCCGACAATGTATTAAAACGCGTTACGGGTATTATATTAAAATCTTTGTACCGCTCCAATATAGCTTTATCAGCATTATATGATAATACAAATTTACCTTTTATTCCTGTTAATACGTTAAACAGGCGTTCGTGGTCTGACAAAGAAAAATCACTGTTATAATATTTTTCTACCGCATAATACGGCGGATCAAGATAGAATAACGCGCCCGGTCTGTCGTATGTCTTTATCAGTTTTTCAAAGTCGCTGTGTTCAATTACAACCCGCCGCAAGCGTTCCTGTATTTCTGTCAAATAATCAATTTTACCCGACAAGTTTGTAACATCTGTCGCAAAATTCTCTTTGCAAGCTCCGAAACTACCACGAATTATTATATAATACCGCGCCGCACGTTGAATATCCGTTAAGCCCTCCGCGTGAAGCTGTGAAACATAATTTTTAAATATTTCACGCGAATGAATTATATATTTTAATTCTTCCTGCAACGCCGGAGCGTGATATTTGATACACCGATATAAATTTATCAAATCACCGTCAATATCGTTAAAAACTTCAAACGGCGCGTGTTTGTCTTTCCCAAACAAAACCCAACCCGCGCCGCCGAATACTTCAATATATCTTTCAACCTCCGCCGGAAATTCCTCTATAATACGCTTTCTTAAAATTCTTTTACCGCCTATCCATTTTATAAAACTATTCATATGACTATACATCACCTTTCAAAATTGATTGAGGTGTTATAGATGATGTATATTCATAAAATATATGTTATGCCGCATACATTCCGCAACGATATTCCCGGACAATGTTTCTTAAATCCTTATAGTTTAAGTGCAATTCGCCGTTTTCATCACCTTGTATCGCTCCGCATTTTATAGCCGCTGTCAATGCTTCACGCGCCCATTCCGGCACATTATCATCATTGTAATTATAAATAAATGTGCTTTCAACAACATTCATCAACTTTTTATTTGTTTCCTTTAACGTCTTAATTTCCGCCGCCTGTGCGTTAATTAAATTTTTAAGTTCCTCATACTGCGCCATTGTTAATTCCTCCGTTTCTTTAATTATACTATAATCGGGCGTACAAAACTTTGTCCCCGGTAATTTTGAGTTGTAATAACTCTTTTTGCAAACGCCGCCGCCATTCGCTATAATTGTACTGCCGCCCGATGTGTTGCCCTCAATCGTGGTAAACTGATCGCCGTTTACACTTGTAACAAGTCCCGTATGTGTAAATGTTCCGTTACGGTAAAATATCACTATATCGCCACGCTTCGGATTTGCATTGAGAGAAAACAAACCTTTCATTGTCGGACAATATACATACGGATAATGTTTCAACAATTTCTTTGCCGCCTCAATCCCAAAAGCCTTTACCATAAGCCACGTTATAAAACACGCACACCACGGTTGTCCCTGATAATCGGGCTTGATGTCCCGCCAATACTTTGTATAATTTGCTGTCCCGGCATTTGCGGTCTTGCTGTCAAGCTGTGAATTGCTTGCTTTTTCCAAATAACCGACTTCATTTTCAGCTATTTCTATAAGTTTATCAATCGCTGTCATTGTTTCCGCCTCCTGCCGCCGCGTCAATTTTATTGTTTGCAACTTCTAAGCCTTTAACAAGCCACGCCGGAACATCAACGCCAATCAATATAAGATTTTCAAGTATTGACCGTATTTCATTTATTATAAATGTCCCAAGCACAAACCAACCAATCAATATTGTAAAGCCTAAATCTATACCGATAAGCCCGCCTAAATCCTCAAAGGCATAGGACAGGAAAAACGCGATACCGATTATAACCCAATAACTAACTTTTTTTATAATACCTTTCAGTCCCTTATTGCTGTTTTCCGTTCTTGTGCAACGCGCCTTGATCCACCCTGTTATGTAATCTACCGCATTAAGCAGTATAAACGCCGCGAATAAGTACCAATGTGTACCGAAAATTGTACTTAAAAGCGTAACCAACCCCGCCCATAGCCAATTCATTTTATCTAAAACTTTCACCATTAGTTTTTACCTCCATTCTCTATTTATCATTATCAAGCGTACCCGCTCACGGTTGCCGTTAAGTCAGTCCAATCACCATAAGCCGACGTTGATGTTACAAACTGGCAGTATAATTTACCGATTTTCGGTATTGCGAGTATTCGTGTAACCCCGTATGTTGAATTGACACCGCCTGTTTGCTGATAATTCATTGTAAATATTGTTCCGTAATATGTTGTACCGCTCGTAAGTCCCGGAGGCGCGCCTGTTGCCGCTCCTGTAAATCGTACCGCATATATACCGTTATACAACATATTCGCATTATTCAGCGTTGTTTGTTGTGCCGCTGAAAATTGCGTTGAAAATGGTATAACATACTGATTTGCACCGGGGACACTTCCCGCCGTTCTGACGTGTCCGTAATTACTGCCCGTTGCACCGCCGTATTTCTGTGAATTTACCGCGTGTTCTATCGGCGCGGCGTTTTCTGATACAACTTTTTTTGCTGTAACGTCAAAATCGTTTATTTCCGATGTTTGATGATGATGTGTATTCAACGCTGTAATTATTTCTTTCATCTTGCTTGTAAGATTACCGCCGCCGCTCATATATACCGCGTCCGAGTGTGTATAGGCGTAAAACTTTTCACCTAATTTTTTTAACCAAGCATTTCTCATTTACGCCGCCTCCTTGCTGAAATATTCCGCCGCCGCACTCTTAATTGCCGCCCGTAAATTTTGATATGCTGTGTATTCTGCATTGTCAGCGTCAAGCGAATGTTTATGTATTAACGCAATTTCATCATCAATACTGTAACGAATGTGTATACACTCCGATATAAACTTTTCCCGCTCCGTTGTCTGTACTATCCCCGTATAGAGTGTAAAAGAATATTCCGGCGTATTTTCAAGTTCGCCCGTTTCCCTGTTTTTGCGCTTTATGCTGATTTCCTCTATATCATCGCTTATCTGTACATCATACAGTCCGCTTGATAATTCTTTAATTCGTACAATGGACGGATTGACCGCCATTGTGCATTTTTTCCCTGTCATAATTGCTTATAACCTCCTTTGCCTTGTCATAAACATTGTCCGAATATTTTATTTGAAAACCCCGGCTATCCGAATGTTTCAACCAACCGTTATATGCCATAAACCGCCGACACCGTTTTATTGTGAAACGTCCCGCTTGTAATTTACGGCAATTCTTCATAGCCCGTAATGATATGTTTTTTCTTAATGTCGTGTTGACGTGCGACATCGCATAACCGCAATAATCAACCCTGCGCCCAATACGCTTAATTTGCCGTTTTTTCTTCCAATCGCCATACACTAAAAATACTTGCCAATCGCCTTTAAGTTGTAAGCCCTCATACTTCAAAAATTCAATGATTTTATCGCGTATTTTGTGCAGTTCCCGTTTGCTTGAGGCGAATATACAACAATCGTCCGCATAACGAATATAGTACCTTGCGCCGCAATTCTCTTTTACATAATGGTCGAAGTCCTGTAAAAAGAAATTTGCAAGGCGCGGCGATAACATTGTACCTATCGGCAACCCCTCCGAATTGTCAATAATTTTGTCTAAAAGCTCCAAGCAATCGTTATCTTTAATAACCCTGCGTAATTTGCGTTTTAAGACATTATTATCAACGCTTTCATAAAAATGCTTAATGTCAAACTTAAAACAGTATTTCGTGTGTTTCTTGTCTTTTTTAAACCACCGCTGAACACTGTCCTTTACAAACGTCTGACCTTTCCCCTTTATGGAAGAACACGAATAAAAGTATGCACCGCGCATTAAAACCTTTTCTAATACTTGACAGACAGCCCTATGTAAGCACTGGTCGGGAAAAAATATCGTTGTTGATATTATACGTTCTTTTTTCTTGATACCGTCTTTCAAAGGAAATTGCCTGTACGGTGCAGGGGTAAAAGACTTATTTTTCAACATTTCGGATAACACCCGCGCATATTCTTCTGAATGTGCAAGATATTTTTTATTTTTGCGTTTAAATTTCGGCTTCTTATTTTTAAAAGCCTCAATTACCGCACGTCTGCAATTTTCAATACTTGCAATTTCTTCATACAAATATCCCACGCGCTTCATATTGTTATCCTCCGTTTCTTTTAAAGCCTCATCGGTCTTTCAATTATTTACTAAACCGAGCCTCCGACAGCTTGTGTTTTTCCGCAAGGGCGGAGGAATTTTTACATCAATGTATTTTATAGACTTAAAAGAGGCGCGAGCCGACATTACTGTTGTTATTAGTAGTATTATAGTAAGCATAGCGCGCGAACACGCCGCAATAATGGCTATTGCTGTAATTACCGCCAACAGACGACACGCGGTAACCGCTCGCCGCGGGAGGTTCCCATTCATCAGCAAAATATATGCCCGTTGCTATATCGGGATCAACTTTTGTCGGTAGAGCCGCCCACGGGTGTTGTGCGTCATACCCTTGTGAAATAATATAGCCATAATCATCTACCGGAACGGAATAGCTTAACTTCTCATACCCCTCAACGGTGTTTTCCGCCATAACAGACATATCATTTGTTACATAGGCTTCACCATTGTAAAAATTAAGTCCGTCGTCATATTCTTCGAGACACCCGAACGGATTTTCAAAACCGCGCCATACAAACGGATTTGCGCCGCAATTTAGCCCTGTTTGCCCGTTAAGGTTAAATTGCGCACCGTCCGGCGCATTATCCGTTATATGTGCTATACCGTTTAAATTCGGGACATTATTACACATTCCCGTTCTGTATTCCAAGTCCGGGTAAAATTCATCGTGCGGACCGTCAATAACGGTACATATGCCCGCAACATAAACCTGTATGTCACGCGTTCCAAATTCCAGCGTCATTAGTTTTTGAAATAAATCACACGTCAGCGCAACCGTTCTAAGCCCGTAACCCGCGCCGTTTGCTTTAGCCGCTGTCCTGTATTGCGCCCGTGTAAAACCTGTATTATACGGCTTATCATCATTTGAGTATGGCATACCGCTTAAACTCTTGCCCGGCGTACAGTTCCCCATTTCATACGCTCCAACAAGTACATAATCGGAAATACTTCCGTCTGAACGTACAAAAAATTGTGCCGGACGATAACCGTCTTTTTCCGCCGCACAAAACCAAACATATTTATACACGCCGATAAATTCTTCTTTGATATAATATAACGGTACATTTACCATTACATTGTTTTGTGCGTCTGTAACTCTTGTAAACTCGCCTAAGAATGTATTGTCAAAACTACTTTCAAACGCGCCTGTGGTCTGATTAACACGGAAATAAAATCCCGTATCTTCACCATAAAGCGTTACGCCGCTTTCTTTTTTTATCCACTCAACGTCTGATAATGATTGACCGTCGCCCGCCACAATATAACGATAGCCAAATTCCATATCGTCTGTATCGGCTATGCTTACGCCGTCAATTTCTGCGTCTGCAAAATTTTCAGCCATTCGCTCTTTAATTTGTGATATATTGCCCTCTGTTAATTTACTTCCTTTTGTATTGTACGCCATATTACCACCCCTTTTGTGTTATGCTAATATCGCCCGCCGACTCTGTCTGTATATAGAATACAGTCCCGCCGCTTACATACGGACGAAAACCGTTATAGCTTGCACCGTCCGGCAACTTAAAATAATTTCCTACGTTTGACGCGTCAGAAAATTCACCTGTTGTATTTATACAAATATCCCCGCCCGTGTCATTGTAAAAGTCAACGGCGGTATTTGTCGCATATGTAACTTTGTAAATTTCATTCTCCGCCGCGTGAATAGTAAACGCTTCTTGTCCTGTTATCTCTACCATTATAAAACCTCCTAAATATTATTTTTAAAATAATCGGGGGCAACATAATCATTTACCCACTCATTATTTTGCCATTCGCCGTAACGCCCTGTTGCGCCGCCTTGATACCACCATAAAACGGCTTGACGCGACCATATTTCACCATTTGAATACAAAAGCATTTCATAACAAATAGTTTCATCATCATTTGACGTTATTGTAACACCGCTAATAACAGAGGCTATTGTGTCTTTCGGCAAAACAACACCGTCCGCCACCCATTGAGGGGGTAATTGATATATTCCGTCGTTCTCATATTGCGACAATGTTATTTTCCGTCCGAGAGAGCTAACTGTGCCATAGTTATTTTTGTTTGCGAGATACATTGCATATGTACCGTCAAGCGTAGTTGTTGCAAAAGCGGCTATTGCTGACATTACAAATTCTGTTGTCGCAATCTGTGTTGTCGATGTACCCGCCGCCGCTGTCGGAGCTTTTGGTTTGCCTGTAAACTCCGGCGAAGAAAACATTGTTTTTTTGCTTTCATTTGTTACATTACCCAAGCCAATATCAGCTTTACTTGTATTGTGTGGATTTCCTTTTGTTGTAGAATGTGTATATCCTGCGTTCCACCCTGCAATAACAGCTTGCGTTATTGCGTTTAATATATCGGCGTTTGCGTGTGCGTGCGACGCTCTGTATGCCGCGTCATAATTCAATAGCCGCTGTTGTGTTATGGTATCTAACAACATCTTGTTTAACCCCAACTGTTCAGCCGTAACGTCATGAGGATTGTTTTTGTTTTCGGTATGTTCCCGTAAATCTTTCGGCGTTACCATTAAAGCGTCCGTAACATTTACAATCATATCCGGTGCGTTGCCGATCTGAATATATATCTCTATTTCCTGTGTCGTCGCTACCGTTCCATTAAATGTTCGTATGTAGTCGGCATATTCCCCGAAATTACAATAAGCGTATAGTATTTCGCCCTCGTCGGGATCAATCGCAATTATTCCGATTTCCCGCAAATAATAATCAATTATACTTGATAAAATTCTTATTGTAAGTCGCGTTGTGCCGTCGCCTATTTCCTCATTCTTTATAATTTCTGTTACTGCGTCAACTGCTCTTTTTAACGCTACAAGATCGTAAGCGGTTTCATTTTCTGCGAGTTCGCCGTCGCCCACAACAATCCGTGTAAGATTAAGTGTCGCCGTTCCGCGCTGTACTTTATTGTACAGCCTCAAACCGTCAGCCGTTAAATTCATCACTGTATTTTGATGATCCATTAGTTAAAGCCCCTTTCAGTGTCCGGGAGTTGCCCCGCCGGAATAGTAAACTTTTTATATGTTTTTACAACACCTATGCCAACATATATATTGTTCTGTATCAGACGTTTAAAAGTTATGCCCTCTAATTTCGCCCGTTTCGGTTTGACTTTATCAAGTCGGCTTTCAAGCAGTTTGTAGCCTGTTTTGCTTACCGACAAATTCGGTGCGCTTGAAACAGTTAGCCTAAAATAATACGGATCGCCGCCGTAATTGTACCACTCTTCAACTTCACCATTACCAAACGCCGCCGCTAATAGCGCGGTTATGCTTGACACCGTGCCAATTCTTGAATTGTATTCAAAGGTTGACGCGATGATTGACCGCTTTTGTTCAACAGGCATATCGCTTGAATAAAAAGCACAATCCAATTCC
>JBJEIU010000258.1:0-2041 GCA_051877355.1 Hominilimicola sp. | reverse complement strand
AGTCCGCAGAGTCCGGCGTTCAAGCTTATAACCCATATTCAGGACGAGGTGCATAACGCTGCCATCACGTATCACAGAAAGCTGCATGGCAAAATCGACTCCGAACTTGATAAAATTAACGGAATTGGTGAAAAAAGACGCAAAGCACTATTGACTACTTTCAAAACAATTGATAAAATAAAAGAAGCGACTGTTGATGAACTGATGAGTGTAAAAGAAATGGACAGGAAATCGGCAGAGAACGTGTACAATTATTTTCGGAGGAACAGCTGATGTTTAAATTGAACAGAAAAAACGGTGTTTCATATTACACAATAACATCTTTTGAGGAAACAGGTCTTGTGAAACACGGTTTCTCCACGAGAGAGGGCGGAGTAAGCGAAGGGTGTTATTCTTCGATGAATCTGCGTTTTCACTGCGATGATACACATGAAAATGTTCTGACGAATTACAAAATAATTGCTGATACTCTCGGCATGGACTGCCAAAAACTCGTGCTGTCAAAGCAGGTGCATGAGGATGTAATTCATACCGTCACGGAGGACGATATGGGGAACGGCATTGTTACCGAAAATAAGTTTGAAAGCGTGGACGCGCTTATAACAGATAAAAAGGGTATAGGGCTTGTGACGCTGTTCGCGGACTGTGTGCCACTGTTTTTCCTTGATAAAAGACAGGGAGTTATTGCGCTGGCTCATTCGGGATGGAAAGGAACAGTAAAACGTATCGGTCAGAAAACAGTTGAAAAGATGAAAAAGGATTACGGCAGCAGGTCTGAGGATATTTTAACTGCCATAGGACCGTCCATTCAGGAATGTCATTTTGAAGTGGGCGATGATGTGGCAGAAATTTTTATTAAGGAATTCGGTAGCGATACCGCAGTAAAATACGGCGAAAGATATCACGTGAATATGCAAAGAGCAATAGAAAAGCAATTTATTGAAAGCGGTATACTGCGTGAAAATATTGATAATTGCGGAATATGCACGTACTGTAACAGCGATTTGCTGTTTTCGCACAGAAAAACAAACGGAAAAAGAGGGAATCTCGGTGCATTTATCGAGCTTATATAGATTTGGAGATAAAGGATGAACAGGATAAAAAGGATAACAGCATGCCTGCTTACGGCAGTTCTTTTAGTGTCCCTGACAGGCTGTGACATTATAGACAGAATTAAGCTGCGAATGACGCAGGAGGAACCAAATTCAGCTGCGGTGGAGAATAATACGGGCAATGAAGTTTCAAACAGCATAAGCGTTGGAGTAATGGATTTTGACACATTCAATCCGCTGCTTACCCAGTCAGAGACTGTGAAGGAATGTATGCAGTTTGTGTATGAGCCGCTGTTTGAGGTGAATGAAAACCTTCAGCCCGTGCCTGTGCTTGCCGAAAGCTACACGGTATCGCCAGACGGCAGGACTATAGATATAACGCTGAAAAATAATATATTATGGCATGACGGCACGAACTTCACCGCCTATGATGTGGCATATACGATTAAGCAAATACGCTCTGGAATAACGACCTATACAAACCTACTTGCCAATATGGCAGATTATAAGGCTACGGGCGATTATACAATTCAGATTGTTCTGAATTATTCCGTGCCTAATTTTGTGTCGCTTCTGACCTTTCCGATTGTGAAGTATCAGTCGGATATGAAGATGAACTCAAATTATATTCCGGTAGGAACGGGTGCATTCGGTTTTGAAACACAGATGAGTACAGGCAAAATATCCTTTGCCGCATTTGACAATTATCATAACGGCAGGGCGTTGATAGACCATCTTTATGTATATACCGCACCTGATTTGCAGAAATATGAGTCGATGTTTGAGGCAAGTGAAATAGACCTTATGACAGGTGAAACGGTTGATTTGTCCGAATACACGCCGAGGGGCAGCGCAAGGAATAATGAGTACATCACGAATAAAATGACCTTTGTTGGATATAATCTGCGCAGGAGTACTCTGTGGAGCGCACAGACGAGAAAAGGACTTACAAAGCTTATAGATAAGGACAGCATTGTGAATTCAACAAT
>JBJEIU010000257.1:0-9618 GCA_051877355.1 Hominilimicola sp. | reverse complement strand
AAATTTGTAAAAAAAGATGGAAAAAACAAATATTTATGGTATACTATAAATATATAATCGGTGTGGGGTAGCAATTATGTTAGTTTTAAACAAAAAGGCTAAAATAATTCTGGCTGCGGCAGTCTTTGCGATGATCACGGCAGCGGGATGTCTGATAGAGCATTATGAAAAGGACGCCTTTATTATGGAAACCGTGGCAACGGAGGACGCTGTTTCATATGTGCCTGACGGCAATGCGGAAAGTGACGGTAAAATCAATATCAACTCCGCCGATGAAACAGAGCTTGTAAAGCTGAGCGGCATAGGCGAGGCGCTGGCACAGAGGATAATCAAATACAGAGAAGAAAACGGGCCCTTTGAAACGATAGAAGAAATAATGAAAGTATCGGGCATAAGTGAAAAGAAATTTGAGGCTGTAAAAGAATTTATATGCGCAGAATAAAACGGAAATTCATTTAATAAAATATAAAGTGCTGAAAGGATGGAAAAGATGAAGATATTAGTGGTAGATGACGAAAAGCTTTTGGTAAAGGGTATAAAATTCAATCTTGAGCAGGAGGGCTACAGTGTTGTGACCGCTTTTGACGGCGAGGAAGCGATACGCCTTGCCCATGATGAAACAATAGACCTTATCCTGCTTGACCTCATGCTGCCAAAGGTGGACGGCTTTACTGTTTGCAGAACAATACGCGGCTTTTCAAATGTGCCGATAATAATGGTAACGGCAAAAAGTGAGGATATAGACAAAATTCTCGGACTGGAATACGGGGCTGACGATTATATCACGAAGCCATTTAACATCCGCGAGGTGACTGCAAGAATAAAGGCTATATTGCGCCGCGTCAATCCGGAGCCAAAGAGCGAAAAGGACAAGCTGATTATTTCGGGAGATATAACGCTTGACTACAATTTCAGACGAGTTGTCATAAACGATAAGGTGATTGAGCTTACGAGTAAGGAATTCGATTTGCTTGAGCTTTTTATGCGCAATCCCGGAAAGGTTTACACAAGAGAAAATCTGCTTGACATTGCGTGGGGCTTTGATTATCCGGGCGATGTGAGAACGGTTGACGTGCATATAAGAAGGCTGAGGGAGAAGATTGAGAAAAATCCTGCCGAGCCGGCTTATATAAGAACAAAGTGGGGTGTTGGTTATTACTACAAAAAAGACTAAACTAAGAGATAAAATCAGAAATGTCACAGGCTCAATGCGTTTTGTTATGATTGCAACTTATCTTGCAATCATAGTTACAACGCTTGTTTTAATGTGCATTTACATAATAGGACTGCTTAGTGAAAACCTTTACAGCGGTGAAACCATAAATATGTTTGCGAAAGCAAATATTATTTCTGAGACGATTGCCGATGTGTGGGGAGACGACACGTCTTGGTCCGCGGCGGACAAGTTTTCTTCGATAGTCGAAAGAAGTCTTGCGGGTACGAATATACGAGGCGTAGTAACAAACACGTCATATACGGTGCTGTATGATACAAACAAGGAATCGGAGCTCAGCGGAAAGGTGTTCATGCGCGATGTGTTAAAACGCGCGCTGGACGGTGAACAGGCGGAGATAATTGACAGCGGTGAAAATGATATGCGTCTTATCAGCGTTGCCGTGCCGATAAAGAAAGGCGGAAATATAATAGGCGGGGTATATCTGGCGGAATCCATAAACACCATTGACGATACAATCCGCTCTACAAGGACAAGTCTTATCGTATTCAGCACTCTTATCGTCATACTTATAGGTATGTTGAGTCTCGGAATGAGTTATATTATAACCTCACCTATGGAGGAATTTACAGCTGTTGCAAAGGAAATTTCAAAGGGTAATTTTTCAAAACGCGTAAACGTCAAGGGACGTAATGAGATTGCGCAGATGGGTGAGACGCTTAATTATATGTGCGATGAGCTTGAACTTTTAGAGGAAAAACGACGTAAATTTGTTTCAGACGCGTCGCATGAACTCAAGACGCCTATGGCTGGTATAAAGCTTATATGCGACAGCCTTGTTTCGGCGGAAAACCCCGACCCTGCAATGGTGAAGGAATTCCTTTCGGATATGTCGGACGAGGTGGACAGGCTGACGAGAATTGTGGAAAGACTGCTTGTGTTAACCAAGCTTGACGCGGGAGGAAATTCGCTTAGGCTTGAGGAAACCGACATAAAGACGCTTATAAATCAGGTTGTGAAAAAGCTTACGCCTATTGCCACGTCAAAGGATATTGTGATATACACAGATTATCATAATATGGACTTTGCTCCTATGCTCCTGGATTACGATAAGATGTATGAGGCGATATATAATATTTCAGACAATGCCATAAAGTATTCGCCCGAGGGAGGTTTTGTCCATATAGACGTTACAGCTGACAGTAATTGTCTGACGATACGTATTGAGGACAATGGCCCCGGAATACCGGAGGGCGAGCGTGACAGAATATTTGAACGTTTCTACAGATTGGACGATTCGCGCGCGCGTGATACCGGCGGCACAGGTCTCGGACTTGCCATAACAAAGGAAGCGATACTTATGCATAACGGCACTATAGAGGTGACAAACGCCTCCGAGGTGGGAAGTATCTTTATTATAAGACTGCCGTATAAGGTAAATGCGGTGTAACGGAGGGAGATAAGTCATGAAAAGCAAAAAAGCGCTTATACCTGTTGTGATTGTTATTGCCGCGGTTATTGTCATAGCGGCGGTAAGCATTATCAGAAGTGATTACAGCAGTGAAAAGTATAACGGAGAACTGTATTTTTTCAATGATTCCGCAACAGCGATTGTGGCGGAGAACAGGGAAATCAAGTACAGGGATAAGCAGGATTTGGCGGAGTCGGTAATAGAGCAGCTTATGAAGGGACCGACAGACGGAAAACACCTGCGCATTATAGAGAAAAAGGCAAGGCTCATATCTCTTAACGGCGTGGAAACGGGAAATGTTATTGTGAATTTCTCTCGTGAATTTATTACGGGTGATAACACAAAGGATATTCTGGCGGTATACGCCGTAGTAAAATCCCTTTGCGTTACAGAAATCATAGACAGCGTAAAGGTGGTAATAGAGGGAAAGGACATCGAAACGGGTGACGGTTCAATTATCGGCTATCTGACAAGCCAGGATATTAATCTTCAGACTGACACCTATAACAGCGAAATGCGTGAGGTTACGCTGTATTTCCCTAAAAAGGACTCACCTAAGCTCGTTAAGGAGGTGAGAAGCATCAAGGTTACAGACCAGCAGCCTATAGCGCAGTACATAATCAATGAGCTGATAAAGGGTACTGACAACGAAGAGCTTTCGCAGGCGCTGAGCAAGGATACGGTGCTTCTAAGTGTGGAAACATCGGATAACATCTGTTTTGTAAACTTTAAATCAAACTTTCTCGATAAGAATACAGGCTCTGCGGAAAAAGAAAAAATGACTGTTTTTGCTATAGTTGACTCGCTCACTGAGCTGGAAACTATTGATCGTGTGCAGTTTCTTATGGACGGTAAAAAGGTGGACGCGTTCGGTAATATAAATATAGGAAGTATGTTCGGAAGGGATGAAAGCATCATTGAACAGTGATAAAATGAATACGGTTATTGAATTGGGGGATGAATAATGGGCATAGCTGATATTTTGAAAGGAATACTCATACCGTTTGCAGGTACTGCGCTTGGAGCGTCATGCGTGCTTTTTATGCGTAAATCTATGAATAAGATGCTTCAGCGCGCGCTGACAGGGTTTGCGGCAGGTGTTATGACGGCGGCTTCCGTATGGAGCTTATTAATTCCTGCAATGGAACAGAGCATATCAATGGGTAAGCTGTCTTTTATTCCTGCGGTTGTGGGATTTTGGATAGGAATTTTATTCCTGCTGCTTTTAGACCATATAATTCCTCATCTGCATATGAACAGCAAGAAATCCGAAGGACCGAAAAGCAAGCTTAGAAAAACAACAATGCTTGTGCTGGCGGTTGCGCTGCATAATCTTCCCGAGGGTATGGCAGTCGGAGTTGTTTATGCAGGCTGCGTATCAGGAAATACGCAAATTACGCTTATGGGAGCGCTGGCGCTTTCGGTAGGAATAGCTATTCAGAATTTTCCGGAGGGGGCTATTATATCTATGCCCCTGAGGGCAGAGGGGATGAAAAAACCAAAGGCGTTTTTATATGGCGTTTTGTCGGGAGTGGTAGAGCCTATAGGGGCAGGAA
The DNA here is from genome assembly GCA_051877355.1 of Hominilimicola sp. Taxonomy (GTDB): domain Bacteria; phylum Bacillota; class Clostridia; order UBA1381; family UBA1381; genus Hominilimicola. The sequence continues at coordinate 5,417 of JBJEIU010000257.1, read as the reverse complement.
TTACCATTCTTGCAGCTGACTTTATTGTGCCTGCCTTGCCGTATTTTCTCAGTTTTGCAGCCGGAGCTATGATATATGTTGTTGTTGAGGAACTGATACCCGAGATGTCATCGGGAAAACATTCTAATATAGGAACTCTAATGTTTGCGGCGGGGTTTTCGGTTATGATGATACTTGATGTTGCATTGGGATAATCAGTAAAAAGAGATTATAAAAAGCACGGTTTACCGTGCTTTTTTTGCGTAAATTTACTTGTGTCTGTAAAGTAAATCATATCCGCATTCGCTGTCAAGCTCATAGTTTTCACTCAGAATATTAAGGAACTGACGGCTCTGGATAATGTCAATATTGTGAATAACAACCCACTTTGGGGGATTGTCAATCATCATCTGATTGATTTGTCTGCCGAATTCGGGATAATGCTCCGACCATGACTCTTGTAAAGTAAATAGTCGGTAGCAGGGCATAATATCAGCATGGAGAAACCATGCTGACGAAACATCGTAACCGAACACACTGTCACGCTCGTTCTCGGGAATTCGTGTCGAAAGCTCATCCGCACTGTAATGTATATCTGACTGAATATCCTTATATACTGTTGGATTGTTCTGCCTGTAAATCTTTTGGGAATAATGGCTGATGTTATAGGGAAGAGTTGCGAAGTAGCTGTAAAGCGGAAATGCCATTATAATGCAGAGCAGGACCGACAGGAATGTTATCTTCTTTCCTGAAATAAAGAAAAACACAGCGGTGTATACTGCAATAAGCGGTATTAATGTGGTGTAATAATGTGTGTAGCTGAATCCCATCATTATGGGTATCAGAGCGAATACAGACATCGTTGTTATAAGTGATGCTACCTTGGGACCGAGCCGTTTTGCAAATATGGTTGATATGAGAATCAGCGCAAGTATGGGCAGTGCCCATTGAATCAGAAGTGACATTGCAGTGCCTGTCTTTTCGGAGGAACCCTCCGAGGCATACAGAAAATTAAATACAAAGGTTGCAAATATCATGTCGCCGAAAGTACCTTTTATAATAAAGAACAGACATATTGGTACAGATATAATTGCAATGCCCAGCAGAAAATAAAGTATGTTCATAAGCGCGTTACGGCTGTGTTCACTGATGAAATCTGTGACGATTGCCACAAGTACAATGCCGCCTATCATAACTCCGTTGTTTATGCGGATAAAGGCGCATATGGCAAAGCATATTCCATATGTTAGCATGTAGCCTGCGGGGTGGGGGTCATCGGGGGTTTTTGTGTAAAATCTGACGGACAGATAAATCGGTATCATGCAGAACAGCATGCAGTATTCCTCGCTGAGGTTGCCGTCGCTTATCGTGGAAGCAAATGCGAGGATTGCAATCACGACGCATATTATCGAACGGGCTGTTTTTGTAAATATGCGCGCTGTTTTGTACATGAAAATTGCTGTTGCGGACAGCATGACGCATTGTATAATAAATACACCTGTTTTTGTGCCTGTCATGCAAAAGCCGAACGCATTCAGGTAAAATAATATCGGACCTTTGTGGTCGAAGTAGTCGCGGTATACGTCCTTACCCATAGAAATTGCCTTGCCGATAAGCATGAAAATGCTTGAATCACCGTCGCAATAGTCCATGTAAAGCGGACTTGTGGACGCGGACAGAAGCAGCAAAAATGCGGTACAGAAAACTGTAAGTGAAAAATATATTATGGTTCTTCTTATTATATAGCTGCGGTAATCAGGGTCGAGCAGTCTTGAAAAATCAGGTTTTCTAAAAAATTTTTTTTTCTTTTGAGAAACAAACGCTTTAATTTGCTCCATGCTCACCTGATAGGTTATATCTTTTTTTGCCATGACCGCACCTCCTGTAAAAAAATATTTTATCATATGTTGCGCCGATATTCAATTTATGAAGTATTACAGTTTTCTAAAATTCGCATAACAAAAGAGCGATAACCCAAAGATTATCGCTCAAATATTGGTGCAGATGAAGGGACTTGAACCCCCACGTCGGTGACACTAGATCCTAAGTCTAGTGAGTGTTGCCCTCTTAAATCGGTAACATTGATTTTTATTCACTCTGAAATATGGTATATTATGAGTTATCCACGCATATATGATTTATCTTCATGGGGGAGCTATATGTGCGGGGTGAGCAATGAGAAGCGGGGCGGTAAGTTAAAGCCGATAAAGGCGCGAGAATGCCAAAGTAACATGAATTTCAGCAGCATTAAAGGCAGTCTTGCGGTTTTATCGGGTAGAGGCTGGCTTGCCATCTCCCGGTACAGCTAACCAAGCCGACCAGGGGGACGCGGCGGCGCACGAAGACCAAGTGCGTGACTGTTTGAGCGAAAGCGAGTTGAACGCACGCAGGACAAGAGCGCGCCACGCCCCCCAGGGCAGACAGGCAAAGAGACAACGAAGCGGAAAAGAGACGAAGATAGGCATGACAGCCATGACCGAAAGACCCGAAGCCTGCGCCTTTCTAGCGGCTACGGTTTATGCCCCCGCTTCTCATGCTCACTGACTATATTTTTTTGAGGTGGTTTTATGAGGTTCAACAAATGGTGCATGCACTGGTTAGAGGTCTACAAGAAAAGATTTGTCAAGGCTTCCACGTATGAGAGTTACATATTTGCGTGCAAGCACATCAGCTGCAGGAAGAAACTTGACAAGCTCAAGCTATCAGACATGCAGAAAGTTATTAACAAAATGGTGGACGACGGTCTGACACGCTCCACAATCAAGCACACGCTTACGATTATGGTGCAGGCTTCCCGGCGAGCGGTTGCTCTTGGTTACTGTCAGCCGTTTGATTATAATTTGCTGGAGCTGCCGACCGACAATCTGCACAAAGTCCGCGCGCTTTCACTCTCGGATCAGCTGCTTATACTCCGCAATATGCACAATTCTTTTTACGGTGATTTTTTTGGCTTTTTGCTTTTTTCCGGGTTGCGTGTCGGTGAGCTTATCGCCCTGCGTTGGTCTGATGTCGACTGGAAAAACAGATCGATAAGGATTTCCCGGACAGACTACAGAGGGCGAGAACAGCCGACAAAGACGGCAAACTCAGAAAGGGACATTCCTATATCTGCAGAATTGAAAACGCTGCTTAATCGTAATTTACAGGTTGGCTCAGGTTATGTTTTCCGCAATACTCTCGGCGGGAAAATAAACTATAGGTCACTTCTGCAGGCTTGGCATACGTTTTCGGACAATATAGGGATACAGCCATGCGGTCTGCACGTTCTGCGCCACACCTACGCAACAAACGCACTCAGAGCAGGGGTAAACATCAAGGTACTATCAGAGCTTCTTGGACACAAGAGCATAACTGTAACACTGAACATATATACGGACGTGGGAGCAGAGGACAAGGCGCAAGCCGCCAGTCAGATAAGCTCCTACATGGAGGAGGAACGGAAAAATGAAAGAAATTATGCTTAAAGAGGATATTGCAACTTACATACAGAACGAAATCAAGCAAATAGAGAATGCAAAAATTGAGGATATAACATCTGTTGAAGATAAACTTTTCAATAGCGGTTATAAGTGCGGTCAGCTCTGCGCTTTAGAAAAGCTGCTTACTCACTTGAATTAAGGCTGTAAAGGAGGAATGGAAACATGAAAGAGATTATGCTAAAAAAGGATATGCAAACATACCTACAGCGCGAAATAATACACATCAGGAAATCAAACGCTGCGCATTTGACAGATGTAAAAGAGCCGTCATTTGTGCATGGTTATAAAGCCGGTCAGCTGGCGGCACTGGAAAAGGCGCTTAATTACTTAAATTTCGGTATAGGTATGCGCGAACTTTAACTACTGCTGCACTAAAAAAGGGCGGTGGTTTTTGGGGGTTCTTCAATCTGGCCGCCGTCAAGGCGGGCTACCATGCGGGCGGAGCCCTGCCCAGCTGAAAACGGCGGACAGACTTGAAGTACGGACGGGACTGGCGCGAGAAACCACCGCCCGCCCCGAACAAGCAGCAGGGCAAGACCCACGAGCGCAGCCCGCGCAATCCGACTCAAGGCGCGGGCAAGCAAGCCGAGCTACAGAGAACGCCCGAACAGGCGCAGAGAGGTGCACTACAACAGCGCAGCGGAAACTGCAGCTACACTCGCCGCCGCGGAGACGGCCACGCTAAAGCAGGCAGAGCAGGAGCGACAGCGACAGCGAAGCCGGGAACGCGGCACGCGGCGCCGGGCGCCCTCGGGCGCAGGGGCGCGGCGCGCACGCGGGGGAGCGAGCCGGGCGAAGCGCGCATCGAGCGCGGAGCAGCGCGAGCGGATATCTGAACAAACGAAAAAAGCAGCCCATAAGCTGCTTTCTTGATAGTTTTTAGATGGTGTTATTAGTGGACTTGCTGAACGTCAGACCCTCTATCGCGATTAAACATACATGTTTGCCATGAATATTATATCATTTACTACTGGTGTAGTCAAGTGATTTTACTTCATGCAGGGGAAATTTGCAACGTGCTTATTTCGTGCTTCTATGTTCCATTCGCAGCGTATCATACTGAGCTCCTTGAATGTTATAAGCTGTATTCCGAAGTAATAATTTAAGAGCTTTTCAAGGTTTTTTTTTGCTCGGCAATCTTGCGCCTGTTTCATATTGCGATATTCTCGCACGTGGTACGCCTGTGACTTCTGATACATATTTCTGTGTAAAACCGTGATGTCCTGTCCTTGCTTTTTTGAGCTTCTCGGAAAACTCTGTCGGCTTTGGTGTCCACTTTTTACGGTTTCTCTGCATAAAAAAATTACCTCCATAAGCAAAAATTATGTTACAAGTGTGTAACAAGTATTGACAAATCTTGCTAAAACGTGTAACATTTTTCTTATATCGGTAACATCACTAAATACCGTATTCAGTTTTTGTGGTTTTATAAGCTTTCGACGGCTATTATTATACCATGAAAGCTGTCAAAAATCAACAATTTAACAGCTTTTTTTCGTGCGCAATTTTTTAGTAAAACAAATTGCGGGTTGGAATGAGCCGATGCTATAAAATCATTCCGGTACTGCGCTTAAGGCTCTGGGACAAGCTGCGCAGGTCGTCAAGCGTGAACGAATATTCGCTATATAAATAATTCGGGTTGGTTGCGCTCCTTGCTGTACGGCTTTTTTGATGGGGGAGCGGTCACCGACTGCTACCAACAGTCGGCTAAGCTGTCCCCTGTGTTATGTGTAAATGGTTTCCTGCCACTCTTACACTTCAAGGCTATACTCCGATATACGGAATGCCGTATGCAGATTGTACCGCTTGTCTGCGGTACTTCTATGCCCTCGGCTACCTCCTCAACCGGAAGCCGTATATAGCAGAACAGGGAAAAAGCATAAGCCTTTTCCCAGTCTGATATGTGGTGCAGATGAAGGGACTTGAACCCCCACGTCGGTGACACTAGATCCTAAGTCT
>JBJEIU010000256.1:0-2064 GCA_051877355.1 Hominilimicola sp. | reverse complement strand
TTTAAAAGAGTAACGGCTGCGGTTACAACCTTAGCCGTTGCGTCAGGTATGAACATTGCCGTGTTTGCCGATAATACGGCAGACAAGACGTATGCGACAAGAGAATATGTCGTATCGGAATTTGTGCAGTCGGTGGGACGCAATAACCTGCAGTCAAGCGCGTATATGCTGTCCACCTTCGGCGATGCTGATGAAATCAGCGACGAATACGTAAACGACTTTGAAAAGGCAGTATCGTCAGGTCTGATACGCGGATATGAGGATAATACACTTCATCCGAAGGACAATATAACGCGTATCGAAGCGCTTGCAATCCTTGCAAGATGCGTTCCCGAGGCTGACGACATTGATGCTGAGCCGATTAAGTTTACAGATGTTCCCGAATGGGCAGAGCGCGACATTGACAACCTGACGAAGGCAGGTCTTGTTTACGGCTATGGCGACGGTACATTGGGCGCAGAGGACAACATTACAGTTGAACAGGTTAAGCTTTTAACAGACCGTTCAGACGAGCTTTTAAACACAATGACACCGGGCGAGAGCTTTTACGGCTATGTGAACAACAAGGCATTCCGAAATGCAGAGCTTACATCTATAAATACCATTGACGCAAAGCACGGCGCGATTATTTCTGCAACCGACGCATGGTCTGCATTCGGTGATATTGTGAAGAAGATAAGCAGCGATGAGGATGAAATCCTTGAAAAGTTGATGAATGACGAGCTTACATACGAACAGGGCAGCGCTGAGCAGCGAGTACACGATATGCTTCTTTGCATACATGAGTCGACAGACCTTACAGATGATGACAAGGCTCTTTTAGGAGAACTGAGAAACAGAATTCTTAATGCAAAAAGCGTAAGCGAGCTTATAGAGGAATCAAATGAAATATGCTTGGATACCGGCATCAATCCTCTGTTTGACCTTTCATGCGATCTTGACGGAGAATCAAATCTGGTGTATCCGTCAATATCAATGGCCGAAACAGGCTTCGGCGCTATGCTTGCCTACAAGCAGTCCACAAAGAAAAATTTAAGCAGCGCATATAAAAAGCTGATTAAAAACTACATGACAGCTTGCGGAGTTGAGGTGGCGGATAAGGACATCGAAACAGCAGTGTCCATACAGGAAACAGCCGGCAAGGAAATGAATTATATGCAGGCTTTTGTAATGGGAACTCAGCTAAGACAGATGTTTGACCCTTCATATACTGCGGAGGATGCTGAGAAGGCTTTGAAGGAACTTTTGAAGGAGCATCCGGAGATTGATCCCGAAACCTTAAAGGCAAAGGAAACAACACAGAAAATTTATGACGCACAAGAGGCTGACAAGGCTGTTAAGGGTATAAAGCCGTCAGAAATTCTTTCAGGTGCAGGCTTTAAAACAGAGGGAGATAAAATTATTTTCCCATATGATACTGTTATGAAAGAGGCTGACAAGGTATTTAAGGACAGTAATTTTCAGGCATTGAAAATAAACGCTTTGATTAAGCTTGGCACAAGTCTCGGTGCATATATGAATGATGAAGAAAAAAAGGCGCTTGAAAACCTCGGCGGACTGGTATATATAATCATGATGGACGGCGAATGGGACGGCGAAGAAACATCGAACGATGAAGCAGCACAGACGGAGGATTTAGGCATTGACGAAGATGATTCAATTCTCAGCGAGAAAAATCTTGCTATTCTGAAAAATTCTCTGACATATGATATAGGTATGATATACTGTGATTATTACTATGACGATGAAATATCCTACGACATAGCAGACATGGTAGAGGATTTCTGGGAGGCTTATGAGAAGCGTCTTGGAAGCTGCGAATGGCTGTCGGAAGAAACAAGAGAGAATGCAATCAAAAAGATTACCAATATGGTTGCTGTTATAGGCTATCCGGACAATTATGACTATCCTACAATCGTTTCACCGTCAGAGGGCGGCACATATTTCAACAATCAGGTGAGAATAAACAGACATAATATGGATACCGATATAAAAATGTGCAGTGATAAGCAATTTTTGCGTGAACTGATGTTTATGTCTCCGGACACAATAAATGCGTTATAT
>JBJEIU010000255.1:0-9679 GCA_051877355.1 Hominilimicola sp. | reverse complement strand
CATTGAGGAAAGCAAGAGGAATTTCAGGGAGTAAAGTTATGTCTGCATCATCAATGAAAACAATCAAAAACAGAATAAAGAGTATTCAGAGCACAATGCAGATAACAAAGGCTATGCAGCTTGTCGCAACGTCAAAAATGCGTAAAGCATCGGAGCGTATAGAACGCTCAAAGCCCTACTTTAATATTTTACGGGAAACGCTTGAGGATATAGCAAAGGACAATAATGATTTTTCCTCGGTGTTCACGCGTGAGAGGAAAGGCAGGACATGTCATGTTGTAATCGCGGGCGACAGAGGTCTTGCGGGCGGTTATAACCACAATCTTTTCAAATCGCTTGATGTGCATGAGGGCGATATAATTTTCCCAATTGGTAAAAAAGTTGTTGAATATTTCATCGGCACTGAGTTTTTTACGACCAGATATGAAAAAGCGGGCGATGTGACAATTTCAGACTGTTATGATATAGGCAGTATGCTTGCGAAGGCTTATGAAAGGGGCGAATTCACAAGACTTACTCTTTCGTATACAAGCTTTGTGAATATGCTTGTTCAGGAGCCTAAGACGGTGAAAATGCTTCCGATAAGGGTTGAGCATACGAAGTCGGGCATGAAAAATACCGCATACAGCCTTACGATATATGAGCCTGACACGGAAACGGCATTTGCGCACATAGTGCCGTATTATCTTTCGGGCATGATATACGGAGCAGTGTCGGAATCTGTTGCATCGGAAACAGCCGCAAGACGCAATGCAATGGAATCTGCCACTGATAACGCGTCGGAAATGATAGATAAGCTGAGCCTTGAATATAACAGAGCAAGACAGGCATCTATCACTCAGGAACTGACGGAAATTATTGCGGGCGCGGAAAATTTGTAAAGAGGTAAGAATATGAGTAATACAGGAAAAATAGTTCAGATAATAGGCCCTGTGCTTGACGTGCAGTTTGGGGACGATAATTTACCTAAGCTGCTTAACGCCCTTGAAATAGACAATGGCGGACAGCATCTTGTAGCGGAGGTTATGCAGCATGTGGGCGATAACGTGGTACGGTGTATTTCAATGGGTTCTACAGACGGACTTGTGCGCGGAATGGACGCTGTTGATACGGGCGCGGGTATAACCGTTCCTGTGGGCGATAAAACGCTTGGCAGAATATTTAACGTACTTGGCGACGCTGTGGACAATATGCCGAACCCCGAAACGGAGGAAAGATGGTGCATACACCGCGAACCTCCATCATACAGCGAGCAGGACCCGTCAACTGAAATTCTTGAAACAGGTATAAAGGTTGTCGACCTTATTGCACCCTATGCAAAGGGTGGTAAAATAGGACTGTTCGGCGGCGCGGGTGTCGGTAAGACTGTGCTTATAATGGAGCTTATCAATAACATTGCCAAGGAGCACGGCGGTATAAGTGTTTTTTCGGGCGTGGGCGAGAGAACAAGAGAGGGCAACGACCTGTATAATGAAATGAAAGAATCAGGCGTTCTGAGCAAAACGGCGCTTGTATACGGTCAGATGAATGAACCTCCGGGAGCGAGAATGAGAGTAGCACTTACTGGTCTTACAATGGCGGAGTATTTCCGCGATAAACAGCACCAGGATGTGCTGCTGTTTATAGATAATATTTTCAGATTTACACAGGCAGGCTCGGAGGTGTCGGCGCTTATCGGACGTATGCCCTCCGCAGTGGGTTATCAGCCTACACTGTCAACGGAAATGGGAGCGTTGCAGGAGAGAATTACATCTACGAAGAACGGCTCAATCACGTCAATTCAGGCGGTTTATGTACCGGCGGACGACCTTACAGACCCAGCTCCTGCCACGACATTTGCGCACCTTGACGCAACTACAGTTCTTTCGCGTCAGATTTCTTCGCTTGGTATTTATCCTGCGGTTGACCCGCTGGAATCTACCTCGAGAATACTTTCTCCAGATATTGTGGGAAAAGAGCATTATGAAACGGCGCGTGATGTGCAGCGCATTTTGCAGCGTTATAATGAATTGCAGGATATAATTGCAATTATGGGTATGGACGAGCTAAGCGAGGAGGACAAAAAGCTTGTAAACCGCGCCAGAAAGGTGCAGAGATTTTTGTCGCAGCCGTTTTCTGTTGCGGAGCAGTTTACTGGCATGCAGGGCAAGTATGTGCCGATAAAGGAAACGATACGAGGTTTCCGTGAAATTATAGACGGCAAGTGCGACGATATTCCTGAATCGTGCTTTTTGTTCACGGGAACAATAGACGAAGTGCGCGGTAAGTATGAGAAAATGAAGGATTAAGTCATGAACACATTTTATTTACAGATAGTAACGCCTGAGGGAATGTTTTTTGACGGACAGGCGCAGAAAATAATTGTGCGCACTATAGATGGAGATGTCTGCGTGCTTAGAGGACATACCGATTATGTTGCGCCTGTAGCGACAGGACAGGCAAAGGTGACCACTGAAAATGGGGACACTAAAACGGCGCAATGCTCCGGAGGCCTTTTAAGCGTGAAAAAAGGAGTTACGCGCCTTGTGGCAAATACATTTGAATGGATAGAGGGACACTAAATTATTTTAGTGTCCCTTTTGCTGTTTTTGTTGACAATGCTTATAAATATAGAGTATACTGAAAATATATATAAGGAGGCATGGACTGTGGAGATAGAAAAGTATTACGAAGATTTAAACACACTACACGTAAATACCGAGGAAAACAGAGCGTATTACGAGGTGTATTCGGATATAGAAAACGCAAAAAGGGGAACAGAGGACAGAAAACAACTTTTAAACGGAGAATGGAGCTTTAAATATTACAGGTGCATTGACGATGTGGACGCTGATTTTGTAAACGGCAATACGGACGGCTTTGATAAAATTCCTGTTCCGTCCTGCTGGCAGACGCAGGGTTATGACTGCCATCAGTACACGAACACGCGCTATCCGTTCCCGTTTAATCCGCCGTACGTGCCTTATGAAAACCCATGCGGCGCATATGTGACGAGTTTTGAGATTGATAATGATTACAGAAAACATCTTAATTTTGAGGGCGTGGACTCCTGCTTTTACGTGTGGCTCAACGGCGAATTTGTCGGCTACAGTCAGGTGTCACATTCCACATCGGAATTTGACATAACCGATAAGGTAAAGGAGGGTGAAAATACCCTTTGTGTGCTTGTTATGAAGTGGTGTACGGGAAGCTATCTCGAGGATCAGGACAAGTTCCGCATGAGCGGTATTTTCAGAGATGTATATATTTTAAGCCGTCCCGAAAAGTGCGTGCGCGACTATAAAATAGAAACGTACATAGACGGAAAAATCAGCATAGACATTGATGCTGATACAGATGTAAGCTTTATCCTTGAGGATGAAAAGGGCATAATTTACAGCGGCGCAGACAGAGAAATAACGGTGTCAAATCCAAAGCTGTGGAATGTAGAATGTCCGTATCTTTATACGCTGTATATTGTCGCGGCGGACGAGGTTATAAAGGAAAAAGTCGGCATACGTGAGATAAAAATTGATGACGGAATTGTGCTTTTAAATAACAAGCCAATAAAAATGCGCGGCGTAAACCGCCATGACAGCGACCCTATAGTTGGTTATGCCGTAACGCGCGAGATGGCAAAGAGGGATTTAATGCTTATGAAGCGCCATAACATGAACGCGGTTCGTACAAGCCATTATCCCAACGCGCCTTGGTTTACGCAGATGTGCGATGAATACGGCTTTTACGTCATAGATGAATCAGATATTGAAATCCATGGCACAGCATCTATTTACGGCGGCTCACAGGCAAAAACCTTCGGACTTCTTGCAAATAATCCCGATTGGGGCGAAGCAATACTTGACAGGGTACAGCGCAATGTTATACGCGATAAGAACAGACCGTGCGTGTGTCTTTGGTCGCTTGGAAACGAGGGCGGATACGGTGTTAATTTTGAAAATGCGGGAAGATGGGTAAAGGAATATGACAGCACACGCCTTACTCATTATGAGAGCAGTATGTGGCAGATGTCCGACCATAAAAACGACACCTCCATGCTTGACGTGACAAGCACCATGTATGCGTCCTATGAATGGATTGACGAGTATTTTCAAAATCCGGGAGAGCATGTATGGCATACTATAAGCTCTGAAAACGGCTGGGCATATGAGCAGGCTGGTGAATGGATTGACCTTTCCGAAAGCAATTTACCTAAGAAAGAAAAGGAACAGCTTGCGAGTAAAAAGCCGTATATGCAATGTGAATTCATGCACGCAATGGGCAACGGACCCGGGGGCATAAAGGAGTACATTGACCGACTTTACCGCTACGATGGATTTTTCGGCGCATTTGCGTGGGAGTGGTGCGACCACGCAATTGATATGGGAGACGGTAAGTATTTCTACGGCGGCGACTTTGGCGAATTTCCGCATGACGGAAATTTCTGCGTGGACGGGCTTGTTTACCCCGACAGACGTCCACATACTGGCTTGCTTGAATACAAGCAAGCGATAAAGCCGTTTGCAGTCAAGACATACAGCAATATTATTGTTGTGGAGAACCGTTATGATTTTGCGGAGCTTAGCGATATGCTGTACTTTGAGGTGAACGGTCAGAAGATGAAATTTGATGTTCCTCCGCGCGGCAAAAAAAGCTTTACACGTCCCGATGGTGATGTGCTGATGATTAAGGCATATCAGAGAAAGGATACCCCTTGGGCGGGAAAAGGCTATGAGGTTGGATTTGAACAGCTTGTCATAAACGACACCGTACCGAAACTGGAGGAAATAACTGCTCAAGGCAATCTGACAGTTTCAGAAAAGGGCAGAAATATAACCATTTCGGGTGACGGCTTTGAATACATATTCGACAAGGCAATCGGTAATTTTTCAAAGCTCAGTGACAGTATTACAAAGCCGATTGAATGGAACATTTGGCGCGCGCCGACTGATAATGACAGAAATATCAGACGTGACTGGGAAAATGCGGGCTATGACAGGGAAGCACCGTTTGTGTACAGTGCTGAATATGAGCAGTCGGAAACAGGCGTAACAATAAAATGCAGCAGCGCGCTTATTCCTGTGTCACAGCGTAAAACGCTTGATATTGAGACAGAGTGGACGGTGTATGCAAACGGAACAATTGACATGACCGCGCGTGTAAAGGTGGAGGAAATAATGCCTGTGCTTCCACGCTTCGGACTGCGTATTTTCACCACAGGCGAGGACGTTACCTATTACGGCTATGGTCCTTATGAAAGCTACAGCGACAAGCATCTTTGTGCATATCTGGACGAGTTTACTGCAAAGGTGGAGGACATGCACGAGGATTATATAAAGCCGCAGGAAAACGGCAGTCACTATGGCACGCGTTATGTGGAAACGGAAAAATTACGTATAAGCTCCGATACGCCGTTCTCTTTCAATGTGTCGCACTATACACAGGAGGAACTGACAAACAAAGCGCATAATTTTGAAATAGAAAAGTGTGCAGATACTGTTCTGTGCGTGGACTATAAACAGAACGGCATAGGTCAAAACAGCTGTGGTCCGCTCACGCAGGAGCAGTACCGTTTTGACGAAAAGGAATTTGAGTTTAAATTGAGAATAGAGGTAATATAAATATTTGACAATATATAACCGGCGAGATATAATAAATAATATATGAATAAGGTGAAATTAAGGTGTGATTTGCGGTGAAGAAACTGATTTTAATATTAATTACAGTCATAATGCTCATGGCTGTGACTGCGGCTGCGGAAGAAATGGATTTTGATGACAGCAGTGTAATTGTTGTGATGAATGTGGGAGCGGAGCAATCCGTAACGCTTTACAGCAATCCGTTTGAGGGGCTGGGAATAGCAGAAACGGAATGTATTTTCTCGGAAACGAAAAAAGGAATATCACTGTTCAATACGGATGACACAATACAGATATTCAAGCTTACCTTAGAAAATCCGGGCAAAGATAATGTTCTTGAAATGGTTGATAAGCTTAATGAACTACCGCAGGTAAAGTCTGCCGAGCCTAATTATATTTTACAGCTTTTTTCAACGGTAAATGATACATATTACGAAAGCGGAAAACAGCAGGCGCTCAGCTTGATAGGAGCAGAACAGGTATGGGATTTGGATATTGACTGCTCGAATGTTACGGTAGGTGTAATTGACAGCGGAATAGAGCTGACGCATGAGGATTTAAAGGATAATCTATGGATGAATCCCAATGAAATTCCGGGGGACGGAGTGGATAACGATGGTAACGGTTATATTGACGATGTAAACGGATGGGACTTCGCTGATGGCGACAATGACCCCACATATTCTGTAGTGCACGGCGTACATGTTTCGGGAATAGTCAGTGCTGTGACAAATAACGGTAAAGGTGTAGCTTCTGTTGCGCGCAATGCAAAGCTCGCTGCTTTGAAGATATTTAACAGCAGCGGAAGCAGCTATGATAGCATAATCAAGGCTATTAACTATGCGAAAGATAAAAACATTACTATTTTGAATAACAGCTGGGGAGGCACGACAGAACCTAAAGCAGTTGAAGAGGCTATAAAAGCATCACCCGATATTTTGTATGTGTTTGCGGCAGGGAATGTTACAGATGGCGCCTCTGAACCTGATAATGATAAAACGCCCGTATATCCTGCATCATATTCGAAAACATATGATAATGTAATATCTGTGGCGAATACAACAGTAAATGATGTATTGGCGTCAAGCTCGCACTACGGAAAAACAACGGTGGACATAGCCGCGCCCGGTTCAAGTATTTACAGTACATATCCAATTTCGACATATAATACTATGACAGGAACATCTATGGCGTGTCCTATGGTGACAAGTGTTGCGGCTGTTATGAAAGCAGTAAATCCCGATATAACTCCCGCGGAAATTAAGGAGATAATCATGTCCTCCTCGGATAAAATTGATGCTTTGGTAGATAAAACAGTGTCAGGTGGCAGAATTAACGCATACGCAGCAGTTTCGGAGATAATAGGGACTATGCCTACACCCGAACCAATGCCGTCAGGGGGTTCTTTTAAGTATAATATTGCGATTGAGATAAAGGACGGTGCTGCACAAATAACAGTTTCAGGAATCAGCGATAATGAAGAACAATGTGATAAGCTTATAATTGCAGATTATGATGAATATGGAACGCTTGTGAATGTAAGTGTTGAGGATGTAAGAGCCGAAGTTTCGCATCTGTTATCAGACACAAATATACATACTGTAAAGGCGTTTATATGGGATACTCTGGAACAAATGAATCCCTTGTCAGAATGCGCGGAAAAAGATATTCAGGAATAGATAACCAAAACGTCAGGGTTTAATCCCTGACGTTTTGGTTATCTTACCATTTCATCCTGATGACCGGTAGCCTTATGTGATTTTATAACGCTCTCAATTTCCTCAATACTGCTTGCGGACATATCACCGAGAACCGTGTTTTTAACTGCTGAAAGCGCGTTGCCTATTTCAAGCGCTCTTTCAGGTGTGCCGTACTTTATAAGACCGTAAAGAACGCCTGCAAGATATGCATCGCCCGAGCCTATTCTGTCAATAACTTCAATGTTGTTGTAGGGCGCTTCCTCGTAGAATTTGCCTTCGAAGAGCATTTTTGAATTGAAGTTATGGTGAGTGGGGCTTACCACCTCACGTCGTGTCGTCGCAATCAGTGAGCAGCCGTAATCATTTGCGTAGCCTTGCATGATTTCCTCAAGAGTGCCTGTTCTCTGTAACATTCTGCGTGAGGTTTCCTCCGATACGAATAGGAAGTCCACATACGGAAAGATTGATTCAACAACCTTTTTTGCTTCTTCTTCACTCCAAAGTGCGGCGCGGTAGTTTACGTCAAAGGAAATATACGCGCCTGCCTCCTTAAATTTCTTTATCATGCCAAGTGAATTCTCCTTGAGGTGTGGGTCAAGAGCAAGCGTTATGCTTGAAATGTGGAATATTTTTGTCTTGCCGTAAATATCATCGGGAAGCTCGTCAAGAGACAGAGAACAGAAGCTTGATTTTGCTCTGTCATAGATTACCGAGGATTTTCTCGGATAAGCTCCGCTCTCATAGTAATAAATTCCAAGACGCTTCTCAGGTGAGTGGTCGTAGATTATGTAATCGTCTGATACGTTTCCGTAGCGTATCTTGTTGCGGATAAAATGTCCCATTTTGTTTTCGGGCAGCTTTGTGATAATGGCAGAGCGTATACCGAGCATTGCCGCGCCTGATACTACATTAAGTTCACTTCCGCCTGCGTTTTTGTCAAAGGTTTCGCTTTGGGAAATTTTCTCCTTGTCCGGCGGAGAAAGTCTTAGCATGACTTCGCCGAGACCTATAAGGTCATAATCTGTGTTTTCTTTGAATTTCATAATTAATCCCTCCGTTTCGTTTTTATTCTATAGATTAATTATACAATAAATCAGGGTAATTAGTCAATGTTTGTTGTAAATTTTACATCATTATGATACAATAAATGCAGGAAAGGGATGTTTGATATGAAAAAGACTAACTGTGAATTTTGCATGAATTATTGTTATGATGATGAGTACGAATGTTACACCTGCGCGATAAATCTGGATGAGGACGAAATGTACAGGTTTATAAGCGGACACAACGGCAGCTGCCCTTATTTCAGAATGGGCGATGATTATACAATAGTGAGGAAGCAGAATTAAAAATAAATCCGCCTACTGCCGCATAACATAATACATAGGAGGTAATGAGTTATGCATATAGGCAGAAGAAACAGCAATCATATACAGCCACAGGGTACTGTGGCAAAGGCGGCAGTTATGGGGAGTAAGGACTATCCCAAGCTGCACGGAACCGTCACGCTGAAGCAGATGAGAAACGGCGTGCTTGTGACGGCAGAGATATTCGGCTTGCCGGATAAACAGGATAAATGCGACGGGGGAGTGTTTGGCTTCCATATTCACGAGGGAACGCAGTGCAGCGGCAACGAAAAAGACCCGTTTGCCAATGCGAAAATGCACTTTAATCCGGACGGCTGTCCGCACCCGTATCACGCAGGCGATTTGCCGCCGCTTTTCGGCAACAACGGCTATGCGTATATGTCGGTGTTTACGAACAGATTTCGCGTGGAGGACGTAATAGGCAGGGTTGTCATAATACATAGAAATCCTGATGATTTTACAACCCAGCCAAGCGGAAATTCAGGGGCGAAAATAGCTTGCGGAAAGATAAAGAAACAGTAAAGTACACCAAAACAGTATAATATCCAAAAAGGGCGTCAAAAAGCGCCCTTTTTTTGGCAAAAAAGACAAGACACAATATATTGACTTTTTAATGTATAGGTGGTACTATATATATGCGGTTAGCGAGCTCTAACGCAAAAAGTGTTGGAAACTTAAAAAAATACAGCCAAAAGCTGTATCCGCAAAGCAACTTAAAGATAAACAGGAGGAGATATTATGCTAAACGAACAAAGAGAAGAGTGGGTAGGCTTCGTGCCCGGAAAATGGACACAATCCATTGATGTTCGTGACTTCATTCAGAATAACTATACCGCCTATGAGGGCGATGAGTCATTCCTTGCAGGTCCGACGGAAGCAACAGATAAGCTGTGGGGTAAGCTTAAGGAGCTTCAGAAGGAGGAACGCGCAAAGGGCGGCGTTCTTGATATGGATACAAATATTGTATCATCAATCACCTCGCATGGACCGGGATATA
>JBJEIU010000254.1:0-2073 GCA_051877355.1 Hominilimicola sp. | reverse complement strand
AAGTCAAGCTATTTTTTAGAAAATTCACAAATTGTTCATAATTTCTTGCAAACAGATACAACACAACTGCCTTACAGATACAACAAAAGGCGCAGTCAATATGACCGCACCTTTTGTAACGAAAACCATTGTTCTGCATTTATCTATATGACTTTTCAAAAATTTTTGCGCAGTCCTCATCGGACAGCGGTACTCTGTCGCATATAAACAATCCGCCCATTGTTTTATTATTTTTTCTGCCGAATTATCTCGCAAGCCCTGTCAAAAACTCCACCGTATCGGGATTATAATGAGAGAAAAAGGCGCTTTCCGCTTCGTCCAATGCTGCAATTTTCCGCATATCATCGTTGTCAAGCGTAAAATCAAACACATTAAGGTTTTCGACCATTCTTTCCTTATGAACCGATTTCGGAATTACAATCACACCGCTTTGAATAAGAAACCGCAGAATAACCTGTGCAACCGATTTTCCGTACTTTACGCCGATTTCTTTAACAACGGCATTGTCAAACATATCCTTTCTGCCCTCTGCAAACGGGCCCCATGACTCAATCTGTACACCGTATTTTTTCATAATTTCCCTCGCCTTAACCTGTTGATTGAACGGATGCGTTTCCACCTGATTAACGGCAGGAACTATTTCATTGAATTTACAAAAATCAATAAGTCTGTCGGGATAGAAGTTACTTACGCCGATTGCGCGGATTTTTCCCTCCTTATACGCTTCCGTCATAGCGCGGTATGTGCCGTAATAATCGCCGAACGGCTGATGTATCAGCAGCATGTCAATGTACTCGGTCTGTAATTTCTTTAATGATTCCTCGATGGACGTCTTAGCTTTTTCATAACCTGCATTTGAAATCCATACCTTTGTGGTGATGAATAGCTCCTCTCGCGGAACACCGCACTTTGCAACGGCATTTCCCACGCCCTCCTCGTTGCCGTATGCTTGCGCCGTATCAATTGAACGGTAGCCTACCGATATTGCGTCAAGCACACAGCGCTCACATTCGGCAGGATCAACCTGATATACCCCGTAGCCCAAAACAGGCATTTTAACTCCGTTGTTTAATGTTACATATTCCATAATAAAACTCCTCCGTTTTCTTACAAGTTTTTGTATTCCTCATCCGACACAGGCTCAAGCCACTCATTTGACGCACCCTCTGCCGGAACTTCTATCGCCAGATGCTGAAACCACTCATCGGGCACAGCGCCGTGCCAGTGCTTTACATCCGGCGGAATATTTACCACGTCTCCCGGCTTCAGCTCCCGTGCTTTTTTGCCCCATTCCTGATAATATCCGCGGCCTGCCGTTACAAGCAAAATCTGACCGCCGCCGCTTTTTGCGTGATGAATGTGCCAATTATTGCGGCAGCCCGGCTCAAATGTTACATTTCCGATTGTCACCTGTTCTGTCGATAGCATATTCAGCCAGCTTTGTCCTGTGAAAAACTGTGCAAAACCGTCGTTTTTTTCTCCTGTTTTAAATACGCTCAATTCCTTCATTCTGATACCTCCTCTCAAATCCACTCTTTAATTGCTTTTTCCGCGTTCTTTACATCTGCGCCGTGAATTGCAAGTCCTTTAACTACCTCTGCTCCGCGGCATATCTTCTTAATGTCAGTCTCGCTTTTGCCCATACCGCTTCCCTCATGCGTGCAGAACGGATTTATCGTCTTGCCGGATAAGTCGTATTTTTCAAGAAGCGAAAATACAGCCACTGGCATTGTCCCCCAGTAATTCGGATAACCAAGATAAATTGTATCATACTCGTTCAGATTATCGGGATAAGCTTTAAGTTCGGGACGCGCGCTGCGCTCTAAATCCTTCTTTGCCTCCTCAATACACTCCGAATAGTCCGCGGAATATGCCGTAACAGGCTCAATTTTAAATATATCCGCACCGGTAAGCTTCTGTATCATTTTCGCTGCTATCTCCGTATTTCCTATGGTCAGATTTTTTATACTGCCGTTTACATAGTTGTTTCCTTCTCGGGAAAAGTATAAAATAATTGCTGACATAACTGCCGCCTCCTTTTTCTTTATATTTATTATACATCATTTTTCCTTG
>JBJEIU010000253.1:0-2082 GCA_051877355.1 Hominilimicola sp. | reverse complement strand
CCCTCACCGTAGTCGGACTGCTTTATGATAATGCCTCTTGCTCTGATTTCTGCCATGTATCATCCTTATCCTCTTGTATCTGAAATTCAGCCGTAGATTTATATAAAAGATATGCGTCTATATCGCCCGTAAGTGTAAATGTCTCCCATGAAATTCTGTTAAGCTCATTCATAGTAATACCCTCCGAAAAAATAACTGTTATATCTATATCTTAGGTTTTTCATTTTTTCAGCGGTTATACTGACACTATTTTCTATTCATTCGTGTAACCGAAATTCTTGATTAAAAAGTCGCTGTTTCTCCAATCCGATTTTACTTTTACCCAAAGCTCAAGGTAGACCTTTTTATCAAGCATTTTCTCAATATCTCCCCGTGCCATTGTACCGATTTTCTTGAGCATTTCTCCGTTTTTACCGATAATTATTCCCTTGTGGGATGCCTTTTCACAGTAAATCGTTGCGTAAATATTTGTTATTTTCGGTTTCTCCTGCATTTTTGTAATCTCAATCGCTATGCCATGCGGAACCTCCTTATCCAGAAGCCATAAAAGCTTTTCGCGGATAATTTCCGCCGCAATCTGCTTTTCAGGCTGGTCAGTTACCATATCCGCATCGTAAAACTCAGGACCCTCCTCAAGGTAATCCTCAATATCATGGATAAGTATATCCACGCCGTCATTGTTCTTCGCGCTTATGGGCACGATTGACTCAAATTCATGCATGCTTGAATAGTCTGCAATTATGGGCAAAAGCTCCTCTTTACGCATAAGGTCAACCTTATTTAAAACAAGTATGCACGGAAGTCCCGTTTTTGAAATATTTTTTGCAATTTCCCTCTCCATATCCTGTATTCTTCTGCTTGCATCCACAACAAATATAAGCACATCAGTATCGCCCATGCTCTCATTTGCCACATTCACCATGTATTCGCCAAGCTTGTTATGGGGCTTGTGTATTCCGGGTGTATCCGTAAAAATTATCTGTTCCTCGTCCGTTGAGTAAATTGCAAGTATTTTATTGCGCGTTGTCTGTGGTTTATCGGATATTATCGCAATTTTCTGTCCTACTATCGCATTTAAGAGCGTAGATTTTCCCACATTCGGCATTCCGATTATTGCCGCAAAGCCTGATTTAAAATTCCTATTTTTCATACATTTCTCCTATTCGCGTGTTATTCCGAGAGAAGTCAGAACCCTTTCCTGCTTCTCGCACATTATCCTTTCGCCCTCCGCATCGTCCACATGGTCATATCCTAAAAGGTGCAGCATTGAATGTGCCGTCAGAAACGCAACCTCTCTTAAAAAGCTGTGTCCGAATTCATTTGACTGCTCTCTCGCCCGTTCCATTGATATTACTATATCGCCGAGTACGATATAATCTCCATCCATTTCGTATTCTCCGTCGGCATTTCCGTCAGCGTCAAATTCAAGCATGGGAAACGACAATACGTCCGTGGCTCTGTCAATTCCGCGCTGCTCATTATTGATTTCACGTATTGCGTCATTATCCACAAGCGTGACGCTTATCTGCGCGTCAAAATCACATTTTTCCTCACGCAAAACAGCCTCGCACACATCTGAAATTGCATTTTCAATTTCTGACGTAAGTTCTTCTTTGTCCTGTTCATTTTCAAGTATTATGTCAACCATTTGATTTCCTCTTGTTTCTTCGTCTTTCCTGTTCCTCGTCATATTTTGCGTATGCCTTTATAATCTGCTGTACAAGCGGATGACGCACAACGTCCTTTTCCGTAAAGGTACAAAAAGCAATATCATCAATATTTTTCAGTATTTTCATCGCTTCCTTTAATCCCGACCTTTTTTCGCCCGGCAGGTCAATCTGCGTAATATCACCCGTTACAATCGCCTTTGAGCCGTAGCCAATTCGTGTAAGGAACATCTTCATCTGCTCAGGCGTGGTGTTCTGTGCCTCGTCAAGAATTATGAATGCGTTGTCAAGAGTTCTTCCGCGCATATATGCAAGGGGCGCAACTTCAATAACTCCCTTTTCCTGATAACGCAGAAAACCCTCGCCGCCCAGCATTTCATACATACCGTCATATAGCGGTCTTAAATACGGGTCA
>JBJEIU010000252.1:0-2092 GCA_051877355.1 Hominilimicola sp. | reverse complement strand
ACCGTATCTATCTGCATTGTTACGTTATCCTTTGTGATAACAGCCTGCGGAGGGAAATCCGCAACATGCTCCTTAAGATTTACCTTCTTCGCAACTCTGTCAATAAACGGCACTTTAAAATGAAGTCCCACACCCCATGTTGAATAGTAACCGCCAAAGCGCTCAATTATATAAGAATGAGCCTGCGGAACAATTTTTATATTGGCAATAAGAATTATCAACACCAATAAGATTAAAATAAAAATTACAAATGGCATAATTATTCTCCCTTTCTCTTTACAATAAGCTTTACGCCCTCCACCTTTTCTACTACTGCAATGTCATTTTCCGGAATTGGCACATTGTCCGCGCTTTTCACTGTCCAGACAACACCGTTTACCTTTCCCTGACCACCGCCGCGGAGGTTATCAACCTCCTTTGTTATTAAGACCTCTTTTCCTAAAATACTGTCAACATTGGTTTTCTCATGCTTAAATTTGAGAAGCCTTCTTGAAACAGGACGCAGACAAATAAGAAATATAACGGATAACGCTATAAAAATTATCATCTGCACGGTAAAGTTTGCTCCAGCGAGAGAAGCAACAAGTCCGCCGACCGCCCCAAGCGCAAACCAGATACTGACAATCTGATAAGTTGCGGCTTCAAGAATAATAAAAACTATTATTCCAATAAGCCATATAATTACATTCGGCTCCATATTTACAACCTCCTCAAAAACATTATATCATGTTATTTCAGATTATACAATGCCTGAATTTCGTTTTCCGAAAGATTTCGGCTGTAAATCCTGAAATCATCCACCATACCGTCAAGTCCTTCGCCACTGCCCCAGTTTGCGTGACCTATCCAGAATTTTGCATCTGCTGTAAACAATTTCTTAAGCGACGCGGATGATTGAATTCTTTCTGTCCTTTCTCCGTTTATGTATATAGAGGTATAGTCAGGCTCATACTGAACCGTGATATAATTCCATTCACCAAAGCTGCCGCCTGACGCTGCCTGTTCGGGACGCTCCTGTGAATTGCTGAAATATCGTTCGGCGGTCAGTTTATCTTTTGATTTTGACATAAGAATACCGAGATATTTTTCCGATTTATATACCTGTGTGTCGGTGATAACTGTCGTCATAAATGGCCAGCCGTCCTTACCGTTGTCACCCTGCTTAAACCAAAAGCTCACTGCCGCAGATGATGCGCCGTCAAGCAGTCCGTCCGGTAATTCAAGGTAATTTTCTGCGCCGTATTTTATACTAACCGCGTTTCCATTTATACCACTTTCGTAAGCGACTTCGCCCTTTTCTTTTACCTTTCCGCCCATCTCGGCATTGAAAGAGCCTGTGCCTGCGCCTTCTTCGTCAAAGCTTATGTGCAGTGCAAGCCCGTCATTTATATCATCTGTGCTGTCGCCGTAGAGTTTTATTTCCGCAATATTACAGCAGTATTCCTGTGGCTTTGAATCATTTGGATTATATGTATGTATTCCTGTCGGTATGGTATAACGTATATATCTGTATTCACCCGATGTTATATCGGCAGTTGTTATCATATTTTCAGCGGGTATTTCGGAAATTCTATGCAATGTAGTCCATGTTTTTCCGTCAGATGAGCCTTGGAAATAACCGTCCCTCATTCGGTATGAAAATCCCGAACGCGGCGCATATCCGACAGCTTCGATATTATATTTTTTGCCTAAATCAATCGTTACATATCCCTTTTCAACACCGTCAAAATACGTTGACAGGTCATTATCCACAGTTTTTTCATATGTGTTGATATCTCCGTTTTTCCATGCCTCACTTCCCGAAAGCATACTCTTTGTAAGCGGTATTTCGTTATACTTTGCGACCTCAATATTCTTTGACACTGTAAGACCATATTCGCTGACATACGCGGTAATCGTTACGCTGCCAAGTGCCTTTGCTGTAAGA
Source organism: Hominilimicola sp. (assembly GCA_051877355.1). Classification (GTDB taxonomy): domain Bacteria; phylum Bacillota; class Clostridia; order UBA1381; family UBA1381; genus Hominilimicola. The sequence goes on along the minus strand of JBJEIU010000252.1, from coordinate 165 downwards.
ACACCGTTTTCGTCTATGGACGCAATATTTTCGTCGGACACGCTCCACTGCGACGATACAGTCTCGCTGTTTACGTTAAGGTTGTATTTTGCGCTGCTTCCTGCCTTTACCTTGGCCGGCCCTTCAAATTCCGTGCTTGCGTAGGCTTTTACGAGATTATTGTAT
>JBJEIU010000251.1:0-39551 GCA_051877355.1 Hominilimicola sp. | reverse complement strand
GGTCTGGACAGCGAAAACCCTGCTTCGCTTTCGCCTGCGATACACGATATACTCCGCAATGAGCTGGGCTTTGACGGCGTTATAATGACGGACGACATCGCAATGGGCGCGGTTGCCGATATGGAAAATGTGTACATAAAGGCGGTAAACGCGGGCAATGATTTGTTGATAACCACAGATTATGAAACAGCCTACAATCAGATTTTAAACGCTGTAAAAGTAGGCGAAATTAGTGAAGAAACTTTAGATAATGCTGTGGAGCATATATTAAAATTAAAAGGACTTATGTAAGTGACAGCACACAAAAACAGCACCGCTTATGCGGTGCTGCTGCGCGTTTACGGAGTAAACTATAAAAACCTCGAAGGTGATATTCTCCGAGGTTTTATTTTTAACCCTGTGTATTATAGCTGTAGTTAGGAGCTTCCTTTGTTATATAAATATCATGCGGGTGACTTTCCTTAAGACCTGCGCCTGTAATCTGAACAAACTTTCCTCTTTCCTTAAGTTCGGGAATAGTTCTTGTTCCGCAGTAACCCATACCTGAACGGATACCGCCGAGAAGCTGGAACACTGTATCGGAAACAGGACCCTTGTAAGGTACACGTCCCTCAACGCCCTCAGGAACAAGCTTCTTTGAGCCTGTTTGGAAGTATCTGTCCTTACTGCCGCATTCCATAGCTGCAATTGACCCCATACCTCTGTAAACCTTAAAGCGTCTGCCCTGGAAGATTTCAAATTCGCCGGGGCTTTCGTCACAGCCTGCCAGCAGACTACCAAGCATGATAACATCTCCGCCTGCAGCAATTGCCTTAACGATGTCGCCCGAATACTTGATACCGCCGTCTGCAATAACGGGGATACCGTATTTCTTTGCGACACAGCTTACGTCATATACGGCTGTAATCTGCGGTACGCCGATACCTGCAACCACACGTGTCGTACAGATTGAACCCGGACCAATGCCGACCTTAAGACAATCTGCTCCTGCCGCGATAAGAGCTTCTGCCGCTTCGCCTGTAGCGATGTTGCCTGCGATAATCGGGAGGTCAGGGAATGCCGCTTTGATTTCCTTGACCTTGTTTATAATATTCTGGCTGTGTCCGTGCGCGCTGTCAAGCGCAATAACGTCAACGCCTGCGTCAACAACTGCCTTAACTCTGTCAAGTGCGTCTGCTGTAACTCCGATTGCCGCGCCGACAAGCAGTCTGTCTTGCTTGTCACGAGCAGAATTGGGGTACTGGACTGCCTTTTCTATATCCTTAATTGTGATAAGCCCCTTTAAGCGGCCCTCACTATCAACAATAGGAAGCTTTTCAACCTTTGCCTTTGAAAGGATTTTCTGAGCCTCCATAAGCGTTGTGCCAACGGGAGCAGTTACAAGATTTTCGTATGTCATAACGTCAGATATTTTCTGAGTAAAGTCTGTTTCAAACTTAAGATCACGGTTCGTTATAATACCGATAAGCTTATTATCATCGTCAACAATCGGAACACCTGAAATTCTGAAACGTGCCATTAAATCATCAGCGTCCTGAAGGGTACGGTCCTTTGTCAGGCTGAACGGATTTGTTATAACGCCGTTTTCACTTCTCTTAACCTTGTCCACTTCTGCTGCCTGCTGTTCTATTGTCATGTTCTTATGGATAATTCCTATGCCGCCTTCGCGCGCCATTGCAATCGCCATTGATGACTCTGTGACAGTATCCATTGCTGAGCTCATTAGTGGTATGTTAAGTGTAATATCTTTTGTTAATTTTGTCTTCAGGTCAGCTTCATTCGGCGTGAAATCTGATGCCTGAGGAACAAGTAATACGTCGTCAAATGTAAGACCCTTTTTAGAAAATTTATCTTCCATTTCTTATAACTCCTCTCATTAGTATTCATTTAACTAATTATATCAAATTGCCCTTTCTTTTTCAAGTTTTTTTTGCAAGAAAAAAATCTTTATTGCAGATGATTAATATATTCTGTCAGACAAGAGCGCATTGTAGCAATATCACTAATTTTAAATACCTCGCCCTTAAGACGTGACGCCCCGGGAAGCCCCTTGATATACCACGCAATATGCTTTCTCGCTTCCTTTATTCCGCGGCTTTCGCCCTTTTCTTTTACAAGCATTTCTATATGCTCAAGCATCTGCATAAGCCTGTCATGCGGCGTGGGGCGGAAGCTTGCGGCACCGTTTTTCAGGTATTCGTTCACCTGTCTGAAAATAAACGGATTACCCTCGCTGCCGCGTCCTATCATGACCGCGTCGCAGTCGGTGTATTCAAACATATGTTTTGCATCTTCGGCTGTTTTTATGTCACCATTTCCGATTACAGGTATTGATACGGCATTTTTCACTTCTTTTATAATATCCCAGTCCGCTGTGCCGCTGTAAAATTCAGCACGCGTTCTGCCGTGGACTGCTATTGCCGCCGCGCCGTTCTGCTCAATTATTTTTGCAACCTCCACGGCATTTATGCTGCTGTCGTCCCAACCCTTGCGTATTTTGACCGTAACGGGAACGGGGGAGGCATTTGATACCTTGTGGACTATTTCACCGATTTTTTCGGGTGTTTTAAGAAGCGCGCTGCCATCGCCGTTGTTTACGATTTTTGGAGTTGGACAGCCCATGTTTATGTCAATTATATCAGGCTTTGCCGCCATTACTTTAGGGATTACCTCAGCCATAATATTCGCGTCCGAACCGAAAATCTGTATCGCGCAGGGACGCTCATCATCATCAATTCGCATAAGCTCTGCTGTCTTTTGGTCATTGTAGTAAAGTCCCTTTGCGCTGACCATTTCCGAATATACAAGTCCCGCGCCATAACGGCGGCAGATTTTGCGAAACGGCAAATCCGTTACGCCTGCCATCGGCGCAAGAAATATATTGTTTTCAGTTGTGAAATTTCCTATTTTCATTATCTTCTTTTTGAATACTCCAGAATTTTGTGGTTGTTAGAGAAAAATTGCAGATTGGCGTCGAAGTAAATATGGGAAACTTCGCTGCCCTTTGTCATTTCTCCGTTTTCGATTTTGTTTGCGCAGTCCCATGTGGTGTCGATGATTATCCATCTTCCGTCAACATATGCCTCGTTCCATGCGTGGTTCTGCACATCGGTTGCCACAGTTTCGTCTGTCCATGACATGTTATTGTCATTCACGCCGAGCGCATAGCCGGAAACCACGTTGCACGGTATGTCAATGCTTCTGCACAGCGAAGCCATAAGTGTTGCAAAGCCAAGGCAGACCGCCTTTCTTGATTTTACTATGTCCGTCGCATAATAGGGTGGTGTTTCCTGAGCGTTCAGACTGTCGATGTCATAATACATATATGAGCATATCCAGTCATGCAGTGCGAGCACCTTGTAGTAATCGCTGTCTATGTCCTGCGTAAGCTGCTGCGCAATTGATATAATACCGTCACTGTTGGACTGAATTGAGGCTGTGTGCTTGAGCGCGTCCTTAATTGATTTGTCCTTCTCATACATCTGCTTGTTGTGGTCGAACACGGGTGACTTTGACAGCTCCCAGCCGCCGTCGGGAGTTTTATCAAGCGTTACATAATTGTATACCCAGCTTTCGAATTGTCCGTATGACTTGCTGCCTGTGTATACGGCAAGGCGGATTGAAAGCGAGTCTGTGTCGGGAATATCTATTTTTTTGTTGAATTCACCGTCGGAGTTTGCGGACATGGATACCTGGTCAAGCGTTTCCCCGTTTTCATCGGAAAAATCGGCAATCAGATGCGCCTTGTTTTTTGAGGCAACGGTGCCGAAAATGTTTACAGTGTCGTAATCGACTATCATGCCGATGTTTTCATTGGGGTAAAACGTCAGCATGGGACTGTTTTCAATATACGCGTTTGTCGCTACGTCTGACGGGTCAATGGGAGGCTCCTCGTGCTTTATCATAGCTATTATTTCCGAAGGAGAGGGAATATAATCCGTCAGCAATGAAAGACGCTCCGAGCCTGCCGAGATTGCCTCGGATACTTGGGGAAATTTTTCCTCTATTGCAGGCGCATAGCTGCCGAAATTCAGAAAGAAATCCGTCTGAGCATTTATTATGCATATTCCAATCACCAGTATCAGCAATACGGCGATAAATTTTTTAAAAGCTTTCATATTTATTTCACCAATTTAATAGATTTATATTTAAGAAATATATAAAAATGCTGCGACCTAAGTAATATTCTTAAGCCGCAGCATCTTTCTTATTGGAGGCGCCACCCAGATTTGAACTGGGGAATAAAGGTTTTGCAGACCTCTGCCTTACCACTTGGCTATGGCGCCGTGGTTTATTGAGCTAAAGCAAACAACAAAAGACGCAAATATGTGCGTCTTTTGTCTTTTGCAAATGGAGCGGAAGACGAGATTCGAACTCGCGACGTTCACCTTGGCAAGGTGACGCTCTACCACTGAGCCACTCCCGCATTTTTTCACAATCCCTTTCGGAACTGTGAAAGTGGTGCTTCCGGGTGGAATCGAACCGCCGACACTGGGATTTTCAGTCCCATGCTCTACCGACTGAGCTACAGAAGCATAATGGCGACCCGGATGAGGCTCGAACTCACGACCTCCAGCGTGACAGGCTGGCGTTCTAACCAACTGAACTACCGGGCCAAAATATGATATGAACAGCGTCCCGTGCTTCGCGCGTCCGTCTGCGACATATATATTTGCTTTGCAAATATGATACCGTCTTGACTGACTTGCTGTTCATTTGTTTATTTCTGCTTCGCAGAAATAAACGTGGTGGGAGTTACAGGGCTCGAACCTGTGACATCCTGCTTGTAAGGCAGACGCTCTCCCAGCTGAGCTAAACTCCCATTTTTCAGCGCTTTAATCAGCGACATGAATTATTATAGCAGACACAAAGGTATTTGTCAACACTTTTTTGTAAAAAAATTTTTAATTTTCGCTGATAATTGTATTTATTTTTCTTTTGATTTGTTGTATAATATAGGAAGTAATCAGTTTAATCATATAATGATATTTGGGAGGAGATATTATATGAGGACGAGTATCAGAAAGTTAATTTGCGTATTATGTGCGGCGCTAATGGGAATTTTATCTCTTTCGGGCTGCGGCGCAGCCGACAGAGCAAAGCCTTCTCCGTCGGCTGAAAGTACGGCTTTATCTAATACATATGCGTTTGTGGGCAAAGATATTCAAAATCCTTATATGCAGGCGGTATATGAGGGCTTTGAAACGGCTTGCCGCGAGATAGGCGTGCAGGCTCTTTATAAGTCACCGGAGGTTACAACGCCCGAAAAGCAGATTGAAATTATAGAATCGCTTATAGAACGGAAGGTAGCCGGCATAGCTGTTGCCGCAAACGATGCGGACGCGCTTTCGTCTGTGCTTGAGGAGGCAATGAGTGAGGGAATAAAAATCATTTCGCTCGACAGCGCCGTGAACAAGGCATCAAGACAGACTCACATTCAGCAGGCAGACCCCGAAACAGTAGGGCGCGAGCTTATCAGAGCCGCATATGACATTGTCGGCGGAAATGGTGGTATGGCAATTCTTAGCGCCACAAGCCAGGCGACCAATCAAAATTTATGGATTGAATATATGAATAAGGAAATTGCGGAAAATCCCGAAAAATATGCCAATACACCTATAGTAGCAACCGTATACGGTGATGATGACCTTACGAAGTCCATGACGGAAACTGAGGCGCTTTTACTCAATGACGATGTAAAGGTCATAATATCACCGACATCAGTTGGTATGCTGGCGGCGGCGCAGGTTCTGGAGGAAGAAAAATCTGATGTCAAACTGACGGGTCTGGGTATGCCGTCGCAGATGTCGTCTTATATTGAGAACGGAATAAGTCCTATGGTATTTTTGTGGAACCCTGTTGATATAGGATACCTTGCCGGATATACAATGGACGCCCTTGCACAGGGTACTATCACTGGAGCTGTCGGCGACAGCTTTGCAGCGGGAAATCTCGGAGACAGGACAGTCACCGAGGATAATGACGGCGGCAGTGAGGTAATATTGGGCGAATTGCTGAAATTTGACTGCACAAACATTGCCCGGTGGAAGAATGTATATTAATTCTGTGTATTGATACAGTAATACAATATGTTGATTTATTAATGACAGCAATGCGGAGTGAAATATGGGAAAATCTAATAATCAGAAGTTGAAAATATTATACATAATGCAGATGCTTATGGAGAATACAGATGAGGAGCATGCAATGTCCGCCGCAGATATTATCGCGGGGCTGAAAGCGCAGGGAATCAGCGCGGAGAGAAAGAGCGTTTATGATGATATTGAAATGCTTAAGGTTTTCGGATTGGATATTTTGAGCCGCCGCAGCGAGCCGAAGGGATATTATATTGCGTCGCGAGATTTTGAACTGCCGGAGCTTAAGCTGCTTGTAGACGCAGTGCAGTCCTCAAAGTTTATAACGGAAAAGAAATCGCGAGAGCTTATAAAGAAAATCGAAAGGCTTGCGGGGCATTTTGAGGCTAAGGAGCTGCAAAGTCAGGTGGTAGTTTCAAACAGAATTAAGACCATGAATGAAAGCATATATTATAATGTAGATAAAATTCATTCAGCAATATCCTCAGACTCAAAAATACGCTGTAAATATTGTGAATGGACTATTAATAAGAAACTGGAGCCGAAAAAGAACGGCAGCTATTACACTGTCAGTCCGTGGGTGCTGACATGGGACGATGAAAATTATTATCTCATTGCCTATGATGATGAAAGTAAGCAGATACGCCATTACAGAGTAGATAAAATGCTTGGTATAGAAATTACGGAGGAACGGAGAGAGGGCAGGGAGCAGTTTGAAAAATTCGATATTGCACTCTTTTCAAAAAGCACTTTCGGAATGTTTGCGGGAAATGAAAGTGAGCTTGAAATATGCTTTGACAATAAATTCATCGGAGTAGTTATGGACCGCTTCGGCAAAGAGGTAATCATACATAAGAAAGACGACAGCAGTTTTACGGCGGTTGTCAAGGTAAATGTCAGCGCACAGTTTTACGGCTGGCTTACCGGATTGGGAGAGGGCGTGAAAATCATTTCCCCATCTGATGAGGTAAAAAAGTACACGGAATATATCAATAATGTGGCAGTACAATATGTAACAGACCTGTAAACTGCGCATATTATATACTGTGTGTGAGTTAATTTCATACAAACTGGAAAAATCTTCTACTAAAATCCATAAAAATTATGTTAACTGGCCGCCAAAATTTGTCAAAAAAATGGTTTTCTTTAAGTTTCCATTGACAAATCCGGCTGTAGTGGTATAATAACGGTCAATCAGGGAAATAATCTTTTACGGATATATTTTCTGATGGAATGGAGGTTTTGACCATGAAACAATTTACTTACACAATCAAGGGAGAACAAGGACTTCACGCGAGAGGTGCCGGACAGCTTGTAAAAGAGGCACAGAACTATATGTCGAACATTAGCATTGAATATAACCAGAGAATTGAAAATTTAAAAAGACTTTTTACTGTTACATGTCTTGGCGTGAAGAAGGGCGACAGCGTTACTATCAAGGTTGAGGGTAACGATGAATCAGAAGCCGCAAATGCTCTTGAGAGCTATTTCAGAGAGAATTTGTAAACACAATCAGATAAGTTAAGTACAGAAAGAGCTGCCTTGGGCGGCTCTTTTTGTGTGCTGAAAACGGGAGATTTGTTGCATAATATAAAAAACTGTGATATAATCTATACGAAAAACATGCGGGTATAAAATATGTATAAAAGGTGATTAGGTTGAATTTAGATAATGAATATATTTTTGAAGGCAGCTTCGGACTTGAACGCGAAACTCTGCGTGTAACAGGCAGCGGAGAATTGGCGCATACGCCGCACCCTTTTCATGATAACAAATATCTTGACAGGGATTTTTGTGAAAATCAGCTTGAGCTTATCACTCCTGTATGCGCGGATATAGATGAGCTTATGGATAAACTCATCACGCTTGACACACTCGCGAAGGCGGAATTGAAAAAATCAGGAGAGTATCTGTGGCTTTGCAGCAATCCGCCTCATTTTGAAACGGAATCAGATATTGTGGTGGCGCAGTTTGCCGCGGATAAAGCCTTTAAGCATGATTACCGTGTGAATCTTGAACGCCGTTACGGAAAACGCGTTATGCTTTATTCGGGAATTCATTTCAATTTTTCGTTTTCAGAAAGACTTTTAAGGTCGCTTTGTGTCGGTGAGGACTACGAGGAGTATAAAAACAGGATTTATTTCCGTATGTCCAAGCAGGTGTGCCGATACAGCTGGCTTATTGTACTGCTTACTGCCGCAAGCCCCGTTTATGACCTGTCGCTTGACGGCGATTATCTCACTGGCGACGGCTTTGATGGTCTTGCTTCACGCCGCAACAGCATAAAAGGATATTGGAATCAGTTTGTACCGATACTGGATTATAAAAATATAAATACATATATAAGAAGTATAAGAGAATATGTGCTCCACGGTATGCTGTTTTCAGCAGGTGAGCTGTATCTGCCGGTAAGGCTGAAGCCGCCCGGCAGCAACAGCCTTGAGGCGCTGGAGGAAAACGGTATAGACCATATTGAACTGAGAATGTTTGACATAAATCCGCTTTCGCCGCTGGGTATTTTCCGTGAGGATATGGAGTTTGCCCATTATTTTCTGATTTATCTGCTCAGCCTGCCCGACTTTGATTTTACGCCTGAGCTGCAAAAAACAGCTGTGAAAAATCATCAGGCGGCAGCAAGATATGATTTATCGGAAATAAGGATAAACGGCTACCGCGGCTCGGATGCTGCGCTTGGTATGCTTGACGATATGCTGATATATTTCAGAGGTATACCGAAGGCTGCGGAAAATATTGAATGGCAGAAAACGAAAATAAGGGAAAACAAGCGCTACTGTGTGGAGGTATATAAGAGATTTCATAAGAATTATCAGAAAAAAATGCTTGAAAGAATGAAAGAGGGAATGTAAAGTTTGGAAAGTGTTCACGGTGACGGGCGCTTTCTTTAATTTTCGGACGGATATGCGTTTATGTAATTTTACCATAATGTGAACGGGAAATTAATCAAATAATGGTAAAAAGAGCAAAGAGAGCGTTTTTGCTGTTGTAAATTGCGTTTATTTGTGATAGAATAACCTCATGGCGCAAAGCCGCTTACATATTATAAAATCAAGAGGAAGTCTGACGATATGTGGCATTTGATAAAGCATTTTTCAACAATAACAAGACACAGGCATAAGGTGATATACCACTGCTGTAAGTGTGGTATTCTTTGGCAGGGTCTGCGTCATGATTTATCAAAATACAGCCCTACGGAATTTTTTGCGGGTGCAAAATTTTATCTGGGTGACAGAAGCCCGACAGAGGCTGAAAGACGGGAATACGGCTATTCCCTTGCTTGGATGCACCACAAGGGGAGAAACAGGCATCATTTTGAGTACTGGACTGATTACAATCCCGAGACGCGACGCATGGAGGCGGTAAAGATGCCTCTAAAATATGTCAAGGAAATGTTCTGCGACCGTGTTGCCGCAGGCAAGATATACCTTGGGGACAATTACACAAGCGATAACCCTATAGAGTATTTTGAAAGAGGAAATGCAAAAAGCAGTATGCACCCTGAAACGGCTGCACTGCTTGAGAGCTGGCTAAGAATGCTCCAGAAGGAGGGCGAGGAAAAAACCTTTGCCTATATAAAATCGCTCAAATAGGCTTTGGAAAGAGGGGGTTTCATGAAGAAGCTAAGCAAGCTGTTATATTCAAATAAATTTTTTGCGCTTTTAATGCTGCTCGTGCAGCTTGCCTCATTCGTCGCAATGTTTATATGGATATCGGATTATTCAAAAGTCCTGATGGGATTTACTACGCTGCTGAGCGCTGTCATGATAATCTTTGAGGTGAACCGCACCGAGGAATCCACCTTTAAAATAACGTGGATAACGCTTATATCCATAATCCCCATATTTGGAGTATTGTTTTATCTGTTTACCCGCTCCGGCGCTATTTCGCGGAATATAAGCGATGATTATAACATGGCGCAGGAGGAAAACAAAAAGTACCTCACCGAAAGCGTGGAGGTAATGAAAAATATAATGCTTACAGACAGGCTTGAAGGCTCGTTTGCAAAGTACCTGTCGCGCTACGGCGGTTCGCCCGCCTATTCCAATACTGCTGTGCAGTATTATCCTGTGGGCGAGAGAATGTACGAGGATATGAAACGCGAGCTGCTGAAAGCTGAAAAGTTCATATTCATGGAATTTTTCATTATCAATTCCACCAGCCGTATGTGGCATGAAATTTTTGAAATTCTAAGACAAAAGGTGAAACAGGGTGTTGAGGTGCGCCTTATGTATGATGCTATGGGCTGCGTAGCCACACTGCCGAGACATTACAATGAGGTGCTTGAAAGACATGGCATAAAGTGCCGCATATTTTCGCCTATTGTTCCGCTTATATCCACACATCAGAACAACCGCGACCACAGAAAAATTATGGTGATTGACGGAAACGTTGCGTTCAGCGGAGGAATAAATCTTGCCGATGAATATATAAATGAAAAGGAGCGCTTTGGTCACTGGAAAGACACAGGCTTTATGCTCCGCGGAGATGCTGTGGCAGGATTTACGTCCATGTTTCTCGATATGTGGAATATCTATGATGAAAATACCGAGGACGGAGGAAAATATATTACAGCTACTGCTCCCAACAGCGTCAATGCGAACGGATTTGTGATACCCTTCGGCGATTCGCCGCTTGACGATGTGTACGTGGGCAAGAGAGCGTATATCCATAATCTGGACACGGCAATGGATTATGTGTATATAATGACACCCTATCTCGTTATTGACGACGAGATGTTTGAAAGTATGAAGTATGCCGCGCAGCGCGGTGTGGACGTGAAGATAATAATGCCCCATATACCGGATAAGCCATACGCGTTTTATCTGGCACGCACCTATTATAAGGAGCTGATTAAGGCGGGCATTGAAATATATGAATACACACCGGGATTTGTTCACGCAAAGATGTCCGTAAGCGATGGGCGCAGAGCGATTGTGGGCACTATAAACCACGATTACAGGAGCTTGTATCTGCATTATGAATGCGCGGCATATATGCTGGAGGTTCCCGCTATTATTGATATTGAGAGGGATTTCAAGGATACCCTTGAAAAATCGCAGAAGATAACGCTTGAGGATATAAAGCATTTTAATATTTTCACGCGTCTTGTCGGACATATACTGCGTCTTGTAGCGCCGCTGCTGTAAGAAAATAAAAAAGAAGTGTCATGTATAATCAATCGTGACACTTCTTTTTCTGTTTAATACATATTTTTCATCATATTGCAGTAGTCGGGGAAATTCGTGGTGAAGATATAATTTACTATGAACACGTCATCGGGCGAATACTCATCAATAACTTCCTGAAATTTACCCGTATAAATGCGCGGGTCAACGAGGATTACCTTGTGATAGCTCTGAATAAGCCACGGCGCAAGCACATTTGAATATGACTCCTTAAGCACAACAAGCGTTTTGCCATCGGGATTGTCATTGTTCGTCATTTCAACTATAGGGTGGTCGCTGCCGAAGAAGAACATATAATTCGCCTTTGTCCTGTCGTACATTTTTCCGCTGTGCGCCGCAGGTTTGCCGTTATCGTCAATTATGTGAATGGTGATTTCAAGACGGTTGTCGGGGTCGACGTCGTACCATTCTATTGTGTCGGGAGTGGCGGCAATTTCGGGAGCGTCCACTCTGTCGTAAAGATAACCCAGCACATTCTGTATTTTATTTACTTCAAAATCGTCTTTGTTTACAGCCGCGCCGCCGTTTTCGTCCATAAATTCACGATAGGCATAATATGCGCCGAGCTGCGTCCAGTGGTGGTCAGTGCGGAAATAGATATATTCGTCATGGTGATTTGCGAGCGCGCTGTAGGCGTCAACCGTTGTGACGTTTTCGTCAAGCTTTTCGTATATTGAGTCAATGGCGTCTTTTTGGCTGTCCTGCAAATTCTTGTACATCGGCTCCTGAAACTCAAGCTGTGTGGGAATAAGCATACTGTATAATTTGATATTTGGGGGGAGACTTTCGGCGTAATGATTTACCGCGTCCGCATAAAGCTGCTCCTGTGCGGGATTGCGTATAAACATTTCCATTATTGTGTTATTTAAAAGAAGCAGTGTTTGCTTCTGCGTTGTTCCTGTGCCTATGTCCTTGTTGGTGGATATAATCGTTCCTGTGTCGGGGGCGAATCCCTTTTTGTCTTCAATCCCCTTTGAAAGCTGTGTAAAAAATGAACGGAAACCTATATTGTCACCGATAAAGCTTTCAAAGCCTGAGGCGAACTCTCCTGAGAAAACCGTGTCGGAATCAAGAGGCGGAACGGTGGACATTACCCTGTTTTCAGCCTCAATGCTTTCCTTGTCCGCGGGAAGCGCAAGCACAACAATAAATGTTGCCATTATAAGCACAAATGCTATGATTACTGATTTATTTTTCATGCTGCTCACCTCTGTTAAAATCTGAAATATAAAAACGGATTATAGGTTTGTCCAACAAGCAGTATAAAGCATATGCCAAGTCCCGCTATCACGAGCAGCGGTTGAGTGATTGTCGCAAATACGCTTGATTTTTTACACAGATGATTATATATAACCGACGGAATCGGCGTTGACGCGATTACACACAAAATCAGCAGCCACAAATTTGTGCAAAGGGCGGAAACTGTTGTAAGGTCGTAGAGCGCCGTACCGATTCCGAATGCGCTTTTAAAAAACGTCCACAGAGAGTTCATGTCTGTGAAGTAGAACAGTCCCCAGCCGATTATCACGAAAAACATGGTGTAAATATGACACAGGGGAAAGGGGATTTTTTGCAGTTTTTGTCTGAAAAATGTTTTTTCAATAAATAAAAGCACGCCGTAAAATAGCCCCCAAAGTATAAAGTTCCAGCTTGCGCCGTGCCACAGTCCTGTAAGCAGCCATACTATGAATATATTGCGTATAGGGCGGTATCTGTTTCCGCCGAGAGGAATATATACGTAGTCGCGGAAAAAGCCGGACAGTGAAATATGCCATCTGCGCCAGAATTCCGTTATATTCCGTGAAATATAAGGATAGCGGAAGTTTTCGCAAAAGCGAAAGCCGAGCATTGCTCCAAGACCTATCGCCATATCGCTGTAGCCGGAAAAGTCAAAGTATATTTGGAACGTGTACATAATAATTCCAAGCCATGAGGAGGCAACGGTAAGACGCGTGCTGTCCAAAATCATTGACGCCACCGAGCCTGCGCTGTTGGCAAGGATAACCTTTTTGCACATGCCAGCTGTAAAGCGTTTAATGCCGTATGCGAAGTACTCAGCCGTAACGTGCCTGTCAGAAAGCTGTAAAGCAATGTCGCTGTAACGGACAATCGGACCTGCCACAAGCTGCGGAAACATGGACACGTATGCGAGGAAATTTAAAAATGATTTCTGCACCCTTGTGCGTCCGCGATACATATCAATCGTGTATGAAAGCGTCTGGAACGTGTAAAAAGATATTCCTATAGGAAGCGCAAAATTCGGGTTTGGAATATTTGTGTGCAGAAGTGAATTTATATTTTCTATGAAAAATCCCGAATATTTGAAAACGCCCAACAGTCCCAGGTTTATCACCAGCGATGATATAAGCGCAAGCGTTGCCGCGGGACGCGCGTAAAATCGGTCAATTATGCGTCCGTTTACATAGTCCACCAGCGCGCTGAATATGAGTAGTATAACCCACACAGGCTCGCCCCAGGCATAAAAGAAAAGTGAAACTATAACAAGTATTATATTTTTGTATGTAAGATTTTTGGATAAATTATATGCAATCAGTACCACAGGCAGGAATATGCACATAAACATAAGGCTTGAAAATACCAAAAATAAACCCTCCTGTATGATAAACGTATACTTGAGTATTATACCATATAGGAGGGGATATGTCAAAACTGTATTATTGACTATTTTTCGAATATTTCCGCGATTTTTGTCATAGTTGAGCTGATTTTTATACCCTGGGGACAGACGCTTTCGCACTTTCTGCATTTCTTGCACTTGTCAGCGCCCTTTGCAAGACAAGCATATATTTCTCGTGCTTTATCCATGCCGAGGGAGGCCGTCGCGTTGTATGCTTCAAAGGTTTTCGGAATATCAAGTCCGAATGGACAGGGCATACAATAGGCGCACTTTGTACAGGGCACAAGAGCCATTTTATCAAACACCTCTTTTGTACGGGCGAGCATATCAAGATTTTCCTGTGTGAGCATTCCCGCTTCGGCTTTATCCGCATAGGACATATTCGCCTGTACCTGCTCCATTGTACCCATGCCGCTCAGTATAAGCGATATTTCCTCTTTGTTCCACAAAAAGTCCATTGCCCATTCAACAGGTGTTTTTTCGTCTGAAAGCGTTCTGGCAACCTGCTCCGACGGATTTGCAAGCTTTCCGCCCAAAAGCGGCTCCATTATAATAACGTCAAGCCCCTTTTTGTGGGCGTATTCAAGTCCCTCAACTCCTGCCTGATAGTTGAGGTTTATGTAATTGAACTGTATCTGGCAGAATTCCCATGATGGGTTTGCGTCAATGATTTTTTTGAAGGTTTCTGCATCGTCATGGAAGGAAAAACCTATGTGACGGATTTTGCCTGCCGCCTTTGCCGCGTTCAGCTTGTCAATTATACCGTATTTCTCCACTATGTTTGTGAAACGGTCTTTGTCGAGCGCATGCATAAGGTAGAAATCGATGTGGTCGGTTTGCAGCCTTTCGAGCTGCTTATCAAGAATACGGTCAAAATCCTCAGCGCTTTTCAAAAGCCATGTGGGACATTTTGTGGCAAAATTGATTTTGTCGCGGTATGGTTTGAGCGCCTCGCCGATAAAGCTTTCGCTCTTTTCACCATGGTAAACGTATGCGGTGTCAAAGTAATTTATGCCGTTTTCTGCGGCGTATCTGAGCATTGCCGTTGATTTTTCCGAGTCTATATCCTCCGCGTTTTTTGATGTGGTAGGAAAACGCATACATCCGAAACCTAAAACGGATACCTTTTCTCCTGCGAGTGTTCTGTATTTCATCTTATCAATCCTTTCTGTGGCGGTATATATTCAGTATACTTAATCACGAATAATATTTCAAGTTTTTATTTAAATAAATTACTGCCTAATTCCAAATACCTATTGAAAAATTTATACATTTGCGTTATAATTATAAGATAAGGATAAGTAACGAAAGGAATTGCATAAAAATGGATTTGGAATTAAAGGATATAGAGCTTGCGGCGAAACGCCTTGAGCCCACAATTCACAGAACAAAGATTGAATCATCAAAAACCTTCTCCGACATGACGGGCGGAGAGATTTACCTGAAATTCGAAAATCAGCAGAAAACGGGTTCGTTTAAAATCAGAGGCGCTTCAAATAAGATAGCGGCGCTTGTGGAGAGGGGAGAAATAACCTCTGCTGTAGCGTCATCGGCAGGCAATCACGCGCAGGGTGTCGCATACGCGTCACACGTACATGGAATTCCCGCCACAATTGTAATGCCAAAGTCAACACCTATCGCGAAGGTAAGCGCAACTCAAGGCTACGGCGCAAAGGTAGTGCTTCACGGCGACTGCTATGACGACGCATACAAGAAGGCTGTCGAAATTCAGGAAAAGGAAGGCGCAACCTTCCTGCACCCGTTTGACGACTTTGAGGTGATGGCTGGTCAGGGTACAATCGGTATAGAAATCCTTGAGGATTTACCGACTGTTGACATGGTGCTTGTTCCTGCGGGCGGCGGCGGACTTCTTTCGGGTGTTGCCGCGTGCATAAAGCAGATTAACCCAAGAGTACAGATCATCGGTGTACAGGCGGAGGGCGCTCCCGCAATTTATGAATCCTTTAAGCAGAAAAAATTCATTTCCTCCGAAAATGTCAGCACAATTGCGGACGGTATCGCCGTAAAAACTCCGGGCGAGAACACAATGAAGATGATAAACAAGTATGCGGATGATATTGTGACCGTTTCTGATGCCGAAATTTCAGAGGCAATTTTACTTCTTCTTGAAAGAACAAAGCAGGTGGTTGAGCCTGCCGGCGCAACTCCGCTGGCGGCAGTCTTAAACGGCAAAGTGGATGTTAAGGGCAAGAAGGCTGTCTGTGTGTTGTCGGGAGGTAACATTGACGTAAGCTTTATTTACAGAATTATCGAGCTTGGTCTTGCAACGCGCGAAAGAAAGGTTAAATTTTGTATCACTCTGCCTGACGTTCCGGGAAGTCTGGAGCGTCTTGCAAGCACTCTTGCAAAGGCGAACGCAAATATTGTGATGGTACAGTATGACAGAATAAGCGCTGACCTTGACCCGAATGAAACGATTATTCATATCGGCTGTGACGTGGGCGGTAAGGAGCATGGAGAGAGAGTGCTTAGAACGCTTCGTGAAAACGGCTTTAAGGTAGAGAAAGAATAGGTAATTTAATGATTAAAAAATCACTTATTTCGCTGATATATGAGGCGGCGTCAATACAGCGCTGGAACGACCATATCCGACCGTGGACGGGCTTTACGGAGCTTGACAAGCAGGCGCATAAAATGTTTTATGCTTACGTGCTTGCAAAGTGCGAAGGCGATGACGTGGATATGCTAAAGCTCATAGAGGGCGGTATATTCGAGTTTTTCCACAGAATTGTGCTGACGGATATAAAGCCTCCGATTTATCATAAGCTTGTAAAGGAAAAGGGATATCAGCTTGACCGCTGGGTGCTGTCCGAGCTTAAGGAGCATATGGAGGGTATAGGCGGCGGTTTCTTTGAGAGAATGGAAAAATATTACCTTGAAAAGGATTATTCCGCTCTTGAAAAGCAGATTTTAAAAGCGGCGCATTATCATGCGAGCAATTGGGAATTTAAAATCATATATCCCATGAATCAGGAAACCTTCGGCATTGAACAGGTAAAGAGGGAAATGGCGCAGGGACTTGCGGCGTGTGATACGTTCAAGGGCTTTCGTTACTTTGCGGGAAGCGAGTACTTGCAGCAGTTTTTGTCGCTTATTGGAAAGCTTAGGTATCAGCAACGCTGGTCAAAGGCTGTAAGAATGCCGCAAACGTTTGTTATGGGACATATGCTTGTTGTGGCAATACTTTCGTACTTTATGACACTGGAGCTTGACAATCCGTGCAGGAAACGACTTGAAAACAATTTTTTCGCAGGACTGTTCCATGATTTGCCTGAGGTTCTCACTCGCGATATTGTGTCGCCCGTAAAGAACAGCGTAAAGGGACTTGACAGCATAATAAGTGAAATAGAGGATGAGCAGATGAAGGAGGTTATTTATCCGCTTCTGCCGCCGTCATGGCATGGTGAGATTGAGTATTACACCCAGAATGAATTTGACTCGAAGATAATAGACGACGGTGAAATCGATATGGTAACCTCAGATATTATAAACGAGAAATACAATGACGATAAATATAACCCGATTGACGGACAGATTATCCGTGGCTGCGACCATCTTTCAGCGTATATTGAAGCATATATGTCGCTTAATTACGGTATAATGTCCGAGCAGATGATGAGTGGCTACGCACATCTGAGGGAGAGATATACAGATAAGGTTATCGGCGGAATTAACTTCAGCGAATTATTTAACTATTTTGAACTATGAAATATAATAAAGAACAAAAGGAACTGACTTTTGAGCAGGCAAAGGATAAGGCGCTGCGGCTTCTGGAATTCCGTTCCCACAGCGAAAAGGAGCTTACGGATAAGCTGAAAAGGGCAGGCGCAAAGGAATATGATATAGAGGAAATCCTTGAATTTTGCCGCAATTACGGTTTCGTGGACGACAGAAGCTATGCCGTAAGAAAGGCAAGGGATTTAAAAAATCTGAAAAAATACGGTTTGCAGCGTATAAAGGCAGAGCTTTACAGTAAGGGTATTCCTGCCGAATATGTTGAAGAAGCCGTATCAGAAATTGATGATGACGAAGAGGAGGTTCTTCTGCCGCTTGTTGAAAAGAAGCTCAAAGGAGACTTTGAAAAGAAAAATATTGATAAATGTATACGGTACTTTTTATACCGAGGATATAACTTTAGGGATATAAAAAGCTGTATTGAAAATATAAAACAGGAATATGGAGAATAAAAATATGTATAACATCGGTCTTGTTTCGCTCGGCTGTGCGAAAAATCAGACAGATGCCGAAATTATGCTCGGTATACTTGCCTTAGACGGCTTCAACATAACCTATAATCCGTCCGAGGCTGACGTAATAATCGTGAATACCTGCGGTTTTATCGAGTCGGCAAAACAGGAATCAATAGACGCTATACTTGAAATGGCTCAGTATAAGGACGGCAGATGCCGTCTGCTTATCGCAACAGGCTGCCTTGCGGAACGCTACAGCAGCGATATTTTGATTGAACTGCCCGAGGTAGACGCAATAGTCGGAACGGGTGATTACGACAAAATAGCGCAGGTTATCCGTGATGCATTCAAGGGCGAAAAGCCCGTGATATGCGGGCATAATGACAGAACACCGTCGGAAAGACTTCCGAGAATTTTGTCAACACCGTCTTACACTGCATATCTTAAAATTGCGGACGGCTGTGACAATAACTGTACCTACTGTGCGATACCTATGATACGCGGACATTTTCGGAGCAGAAAAATTGAGGACATTGTGGAGGAAGCCGAGGGACTTGCGCAAAACGGCGTAAAGGAGATTATACTGATAGCGCAGGACACTTCGCGTTACGGCATTGACCTGTACGGTGAATATTCGCTTGATAAGCTGCTTGAAGAGCTTGTTAAGGTTGAGGGAATAGAATGGATAAGAGTTCATTACTTTTACCCCGAAGCGATTACCGACAGCCTTATTGACACAATGGCGAAGCATGATAAAATATGCAATTATATAGATATGCCTGTGCAGCACGGGAATAACTATATTTTGCGGCGCATGGCAAGGCGTACAACGCAGGAGGAAATGCTCAGTAAAATCGAAAAAATCCGCGAAAAAATGCCCGACTGCACAATAAGAACATCAATAATTGTCGGTTTCCCCGGTGAAACGGAGGGGCATTTTAACGACCTTTACGAGTTTGTGGAAAAGGTCAGATTTGACAGAATGGGCGTGTTCACATATTCGCAGGAGGAGGACACTCCTGCGGCGTCATTCCCCGACCAGATTGACGAGGACGTAAAAAATGAGCGTCTTGACAAACTTATGACGCTCCAGCAGGGAATTTCACTTGAATTAAACAAATCAAAGCTTGGCAAAACGCTTGAGGTGCTTGTTGAGGGCTATGACGAGGACAGTTATTTGTTCTACGGCAGAAGCCGCGGCGACAGCATTGACGTTGACGGAAAGGTATATTTTGCCACGGAGGACGAGGTTACTCCCGGCGATATAATAAATGTAAAAATTCTTGATGCGGATGAGTATGATTTGACAGGGGAGGTAGAAAGATGAATACAGCGAATAAAATAACAATGATACGTGTATTTCTTGTGCCGGTGTTTATGGTGCTGTTTATGATTAATAATACAGCCTGCCATTACGCGGCGCTGGGTGTATTTATTCTTGCGTCCGTGACTGATGCAATAGACGGTCATGTGGCGAGAAAATACAATCAGACAACGACCTTCGGCAAGTTTGTTGACCCGCTGGCTGATAAGGTGCTGACAACGGCGGCATTCCTTATACTGATGCACTATGGACGTATGTCGGTATGGGCGCTGATGATAGTGCTTACGCGTGAATTTATGGTTGCGGGCGTAAGGCTTGTTGCCGCGGGCGACGGTAAGGTGGTTGCCGCAAGTATGTGGGGCAAGCTGAAAACCGTTACGCAGATGGTGGCTATCATTGTGGCTATGCTGCTTTTGCCGATGGAGAAGTTTTTGGGCGTACCCGCGCGCATGATTTCCGACATACTTATATGGATTTCTGTTGTGTTTACGATAATCTCAGGAATAGATTATCTGGCAAAGAACTGGAATTTAATGAAAATGAAATAGAGAGGAGAATACATATTCATGGAAGAAATAATTAATACATTAAAGTTTGACGCAAGCGGACTTATTCCCGCTGTTGTGCAGAACATTGAAACAAACGAGGTGCTTATGGTTGCATATATGAACGCGGACACCATAAAGCAGACTATGGAAACAGGCAGAGCAACCTTCTGGTCAAGAAGCCGTCAGGAGGTATGGGTAAAGGGCGATACTTCGGGCAATTACATGTATGTCAAGGAGGTCCGCGTTGACTGTGACTGCGACTGCCTTGTTTTACTTGTAAATCCGGCGGGCCCCGCGTGCCATACGGGCAACAGGACATGCTTTTTCCGTAAAATTCAGGACGGCAAGCTTGTTGAAGATGATAAGAAGCCTGCGAAGTCAGATATATTTGAACGCGAACAGGCTGTGGTTATAGACAGAAAGGAAAACCCCGAGGAGGGAAGCTATACAAATTATCTGTTCGACAAGGGCGAGGATAAAATTCTTAAAAAGGTCGGCGAGGAAGCGGCAGAGGTTGTCATTGCGGGTAAGAACCGTGACAAGGGCGAAATCAGCTATGAGGTTTCAGACCTTATATATCATCTGACGGTTATGCTTGTGGATAATGGCATGACATGGGACGATATCTATGAGGAAATGGAGCGCCGCAGAAATTAAGATAATAAATATTATTCGGTAATTAAAAACAGGTGTTCATAAGAACACCTGTTTTTTGATTTGCACGTTATATCATACAATCAGAGTTATAATTCTGAGAACAAACAATGCGCTTGAAATCCACATAACAGGGTGAATCTCCTTGATTTTGCCTGAGCATACCTTAAGAATAACCCATGAAAGAATACCGAACATGATACCGTTTGCGATTGAATATGTGAAAGGCATCATTATAATAGCAACAAATCCGCTTACAACATCTGCAATGTCGCCATCGAACGTCATCTTTTTAACTGATGACATCATCAGAAGTCCGACAAACATAAGCGCCGGAGTAGTTGCGAAGCTCGGTATTGCAAGGAATATCGGTGACAGAACAAGAGCAATTATGAATAATACGCCTGCTGTAAGAGCAGTAAGTCCTGTGCGTCCGCCCTGTGCTGCGCCTGCGCTGCTTTCCACATAGCTTGTAACGGTTGAAGTACCGAGACATGCGCCTGCAACTGTACCTACGGCGTCTGCCATAAGCGCCGCGCCTGCCTTGGGAAGGTTGCCGTTTTCGTCAAGGAGGTTAGCCTTGTCCGCAACGCCGATAACAGTTCCTACGGTATCGAAAAGGTCAACAAACAGGAATGAAAATACGATTACTGCAAATTCAAGGAAATGACTTGTTACATAGCCGAAATTGAATTTAAACAGATACGGAGCTGCGGGGATAAAGCTGCTTCCCGAAAAGCTGGGGAACAGTGAATATACTCCGGCATCAACATCTACTTTATACCAACCTATAGCCTGAGCAATCATGCCCAGTATCCATGTGGCAAGAATACCGAAAAGTATATCTCCGGGAACCTTGTAATGATGCAGTACGGCGACAATCAGAAATCCGACCATAGCCAGAACAAACTGCGGTGATGATACATTGCCGAGCGCTACAAGCGTTGACGCGTCAGCAGTGACAATTCCTGCGCCCTTTAAGCCTACGATTACGATAAAAAGACCGATACCGGCTGAAATACCGTATTTCAGATTTGCAGGAACCTTGTTTACCAAAGTTTCTCTGAACTTGAACAGTGAAAGTATAATGAATACTATACCCTCAACAAGCACAGCGGTAAGAGCAATCTGCCAGGGGTCCTGAATACCTGCTTGAGCCATCGGCACACATACCGAATAGGCAAAGTATGCGTTAAGTCCCATGCCTGAGGCAAGCGCTATCGGATAGTTGGCAAAGAATGCCATGATTGCGCATGCGAATGCCGCCGATATGGCTGTTGCGGTAAATACCGCGCCTGCGCTCATTCCGGCATCCGACAGGATTGACGGGTTTACCGCGAGAATATACACCATCGAAAGGAAGGTGGTAAGTCCCGCGATGAGCTCTGTTTTCACGGTCGTGCCGTTTTCCTTGAGTTTGAACAGTTTTTCCATTCTTTTTTTCTCCTTTATGTAATTTTTTTGTACATTGTGTACTAATTAAAGTTTATCACATAAAGTAATTTTATTCAAGTAGTTTTGCATTTTTTATAAATAAACGTATAAAAAAGGAACTGTTCGCTTTTGAACAGCTCCTGTATAATCAGCCTTCAAAGCCGTTAGGGTGAGCGGACTGCCATCTCCAGCTGTCTGCGCACATTTCATCTATGCCGCGTGTTGCCTCCCAGCCAAGCTCTGCTTTAGCTTTTGCAGGGTCAGCATAACATTCTGCAATGTCTCCGGGACGTCTCGGGTCTATCTGGTAAGGTAAATCTTTTCCGCATGCCTTTGAGAACGCCTTTACAATGTCAAGCACGCTGTAGCCGTTGCCTGTGCCGAGGTTATAAATATGCACGCCCTCTTTGTCGGAACAGTGTTCAATTGCCTTAACATGTCCGATTGCAAGGTCTACAACGTGGATATAGTCGCGCACTCCTGTGCCGTCGGGTGTTGGGTAATCGTCGCCGAATACGTGAACCTTTTCAAGCTTGCCCACGGCAACCTGCGCCACGTAGGGAAGAAGATTGTTCGGGATACCCTTGGGGTCTTCGCCCATTTTACCGCTCTTGTGCGCGCCTATGGGGTTAAAGTAACGTAAAAGCGTAACCGACAGCTTCGGATTTGCCTTTTGCGCGTCTGTCATAATTCTTTCTATAAACAGCTTCGTTGTACCGTAGGGGTTTGTTGTAAGGATTTTGTCGCCCTTGTTGTCGTCTTCAACGATAGGTACTCTTTCGGGGTCGCCGTAAACTGTTGCAGATGATGAAAATACGATGTTGTTGCAGTCGTATTTTTCCATTGCCTGCATGAGGTGAAGTGTGCCTGTGATGTTGTTGTCATAGTATGTAAGAGGTATTCTCGTGGATTCGCCTACAGCCTTAAGACCCGCAAAGTGAATTACTGCGTCAATTTTGTTTTCTGCAAATACCTTTTCCGTAGCCTCATAGTCAAGCAAATCAACTTTGTAAAATGGAAAGTCTTTGCCTGTAATTTCCTTTACTGCGTCAAGACACTTTTCGCTTGCGTTGTAAAGATTGTCAAGTACGACAATTTCATAGCCTGCATTCAAAAGCTCTACGCAGGTGTGACTTCCGATATAACCTGCGCCGCCTGTTACCAATATTTTCATTAAGTGTTCCTCCCGTCATTTTTATACTTCCGAAAATTTGCCGGAAACTTTTGTATTTCTATTATATAACATTGTAAATATTTTTTCAATAGTGAAAATGAATTATAAATAAAAACCTGTCAGGTTTTATCCTGACAGGTTCGTTGGAGCTGGTAATGGGACTCGAACCCGCGGCCTGCTCATTACGAAACAAGAAATTATTTTTACCTATTGTTTCGTAATGTACCACAAACCGCATAAATAAGCCATTTCTTTGCAAGTAGCTTTCCGTGATGTTTCTCAATTTGTCCGTTGTTTTCACCCTCATAACGGTCAAATAACGGACAGAATTTTTATAGATATTCTTCAAAATATTGAAGTGTTGAATATTTGCATAATGTCTGATTTTCCTTGAACTGTAATTTAGATTTAGCCTTTTTATACTTTTGGATATATTTCTTTAACTTCTGTTCTGCCTCATATTCTTTGCCCTTAAGATTTTTAAATTCATTCGGACGTATATACGGTGAACGGTTTTTGTCGATATATTCATCAGGCTTTAACAGTAATACAGTTTTAGAAAAATCTAAACCACAATGATTTTCTTTATCGCTCCATAGCACATATTCATGTGTTATACGTGAACGCAGCGGAACAGCATAGATTTTGCCATCAATCTCTATACAGGCTTGCATATATGGTCTGTCCTGCTTTTGCTCAATTTCTGGACAATTTTTATAATCGTCATAAAATTTCTTTGTTAAAAATATGTATTTCATACCTTACACCCTTAAATGAAATAAGCCCCTTTTACAAGGGGCTCTTCTCAGTGAGCTTTCTTTATTTTCACTTTGTCACGCTCTATGACAAAATCTTCTCAATGAACTTTTTTTATTTACCGCTCACGTTCTATGAGCATATCTCATAAGCCGAAAATCAGCTTATATAGCATTATCTTATCTTCGGTTCACTTATATTATACTCTAATTTTGCGTTTTTGTCAATAAAATTATTGTAAATTGTTGCAAGCTATTGCACATAAAGGCAAGAAAAGGAAAGTTGAGGAAAATATATATACCACTGTACCACTGCTGAATTATAATCCCAATTCGCGTAGCTTGTTGCGTCTTTTTTCCAAATCTATTACATCAATGCCCCACACGGCATAGGCTACTTCCGTATTGACCGTGTGCATCTGTGAAGTCAGGACGCCTCGCTCTGTCTGCGCCTGCCGAACATCTTTTTTATATCTTGCCAACGTTCGGGTATTCGACACACCGAACAGCTCTTTGATTTCTTTATTGCCGATTTCCGGATAAGTATAATAAATCCGAAGTGCCGTATCTATATCTTTAAAAGGTTTTACTCGCATATTATAGCCTCTTTCATATTTGCTCTTTGTTCTTTAATGCTTTTAATTCGGGTATTTCGTCCTCTAAAAGCTCATTTATCAGCTTGTTGGTAGATTTACCCTTTGAGGCGGCATAATCGCTTATAACCCCCTTAGAGCCTTTTAAAACACGCACCTTTATTTCATCATAAGTTTTTGCATTATATTTTGCATTTGCTCTTTTGCGAGCTTCTGACATTGCCATACTATCACCTAATTCCTACTTGACATTGTTGTTGATATGTGATATAGTTTAGATAATAAAGGAACGGCAAACAGCCTGTTTCTGCTTTAATAAGATTTTATTATTTTGTAGAAAAAGAACTTTCTACCCAATAACCGTCCTATTCCAGTAGGGCGGTTATTTCTTTATTATCCATACAATAAGCAAAATCAATACAAGCTGTATTGTTAATTCGCTCATAATATTTCCTTTCCGAAACAGAGCCGCCACCGTTCCAATATATCAAGGTCACATAGATTTCTCTATCACCTTATAGGTATTATAACATATCTTTTATCATGTGTACAGTGTATATATTGCACAAAATACACTGGGTACATTTATGTAGTGTGTACATTGACTATACACTGGGTACATGGTATAATAACATCAAGAGGTAAGGGAAAGACCTCAACAGGAAAGGAGTTGAAACAATATGAAAAACATTCACATTATCCGCCGCACAGTTGCGACAATAGCGAACCGCCTTAAGAAAATGGGTCTGACGCTTTCCGCCGCATTTAAAAAGGCATGGGAGCTTATCAAGGTCAAAGCCATTGATACAAGAATTGCAGGAGTTACCAAAGGCAGCAGACAAAAAGCCTTACATCGGATTGCAACAGCTTACCGCCCCGAGCAGGTCAGCGTATCACTGGAGCGTGACAGAGCGAACCTATACGATAACAATGCCGTAAAGGTTCTTGTATCAGTCAATGGCTCTGCAAGCTATGATATGGGTTGTATACCTCGCAATCTTGCTTATTTGGTATCTGCCTTAATGGATAAGGGTATCAGGCTTATAGCGGCATTTAAAGAGGTCAGAGGACACTACACACCGTATATGAATTATGGTGCGGTAATAACGCTGCAATTAGCGTAAAAGAAAAAAGCCTTGTATAAGCTGCGAACTTATACAAGGCAGTATCACCAACAAAAATGGAGGCAATACGTGGTTTATACTCCACATAAATTATATCCTATTGCCTCCGATATGTCAAGGAGGAATTTTTATAATGAACTATAAAGATTTTAAGTTTTTTACGTCAATCGAGGACAACGACAATGTACTAACAGTAGAATATCAAACTAAACATAATGGTGTTATGACAGAAACATATAAACATGAGGATTTGAAAAAGTGTCCGTTCTGCGGCGGAAATGCGATTATTTCGCCAACAAGCTGTTTTGAAAAGCCTGCTGTGTGGGTAAAATGCAGTCATTGTCATGCATCAACTACACTTGTTACTGTCGGATATCACTTCTCTATAAAAGAAATGATTAGCTGGACTGACGCACTAAATAAAGCGACACGCTTTTGGAATATGCGTTCGCAGGAGGTACAAAAGGTATGAGAGTAGATAAGCTGGAAGTCACATCATATGTAACGCCGATTGAGGCGGCAAAAAGTGTAGAGTATAGAGCAACATACGATATGGAAATAGCAAAAGACATATATGACGAAGCATGGAAACATTGTAAGAGTACAAATGCAACATGGAATTTTCTGCAAGTGTTAGCGGCTGTATGGAATGGCGGACGCATGCAGGGAATACGGGAAGAACGCCACAAAAAGCGTAAACGCGCCGAGGGATAACCCTCGGTTTTTTCGTATCGAACTTTCACGAATTTGCACAAGGTCAATAATATTGATGTTGCGGTCAAACCCCCAAAATGGGGTTTGATATAAGTATGCGCAATTTTGTGCCGTCATCATTTTGATGACGGCACTGCCTCCAAAGTCATTTTGACTTCGAAAATTACCGAAATGGTATCAACTCAGTTTTAAACTCGTTAAAACTCTTGAAAAATTAAAATATTTTAAAGTATTCCGCCCCTGAAAACTGCGTTTTAAAGCCATTATACGGATATTTTTATATTTTAATTGGTGAAACGTTAGCATTTGTTAGCATATATTCAGCTATACAGCGACGGAAAGATGTTTCATAATACGGCAAAAGTCAGGTTCTTTTTTCGGTGCAACTTTCCGCAATGTTAACGAATGTTAACCCCTTGCGCAATACTACAATTTACTACATTTTACTAAAAAATACTAAATATTACTTGTGACAGTCCATTTTTGGATTGTCATCTTTTCGTATCATATCTTTCCGCCGCATATAATCTCTGTCAATCACTGTTTGTTCTGTGGAGCTCGTCCATGTGGTATTGAACCTGTCCACACTCCTGTGATGATAGAATGATGTGCGGCGGTCAATATCTTCATCAAGTAGCCGTTTTGATATTCTTGGGTGTCGGAGCTGCCTCAATCCTCTTGCCACATCACGGCGTACATCAGAGGCAGAAATACCCTTTAATTCGGCAATGTCGGTATAGGTCATACCTTTAAAGTAAAACAGCTGTATAGCCTCTTTTTCCGCCTCATGCAGTTCACTTACCGCCTCGCTGACTGTTTCGCTTATATAACGCCTTTCATCAGCGGCGGCAATGTCATTCTCAAAATCCGATTTTGTGTCCTGTATTATATCACCCAATATCAAATCATCTGTGACAGGCTCATAAATGGATTTTACAGGCTTCACAGCGTTAAGAGTATACTTTATCGTTTCAGCGTCTAAGCCTGTATATTTGCTTAATTCTGCCGTTGTGGGTATGCGGTCAAGCTCCTGTGTCAATCGGCTTTGAATACGCCTGATTTTCCTTGCTGCGTCCCTGACCTGTTCCGGAACGTGCAGGGCCTTACTCTGACCTCGTTGTATCGCCACTTGTATGTGATACTTTGCATAGGTCAGGAATTTATATCCCTTGCTTTCATCAAAGCCGTTTACCGCCTCATGCAGTCCCAAATAAGCGTCCTGCATTGCGTCCTCATAGTTATCCGCCCCTATGCCGATATGTTTGATAACGGCAATTATAAACCGCTTATTCTGCTCATATAAATCCGCCATTAAAGCGTTATCACCCTGCCTGATAAGCCGAACAATTTCCTCATTCGTCATTGATATTCCGCCTCCTGTATGATAAAATTATTATTGCGGCGGAAAAATCTCAAGTTTTTTCAAGTTCGGCGGAAATCTCAACAGCCGATTACTCGGAAATACTCGGATTTCTTTTTAAGGGCTCTAAAATCTCTAAACAACTTACATTTTAAGGCATTACAAATCGGGTTATACTTCTTTTAAGGCGTTAGAAATGTTAGAATGACTTGTCCTTTTTAGGGTCTCCGAAATCTCGGAAAAGTTGTCGGAAAACTATTTGAAAAATGTCCGTAAACCTTTGAAAATACTTACTTTTTCAAAAATAGTTTTCCGACACTCGGCGGCGGAAAGTAGTCCTTTAATACTTCCTTTTGCTTTTCAACTCCCTGGCTGCGTGTATATGTACCGTCTTTGACCGCTATATAAACATTGGTAAGCTGTACAATGACACATGCTTGGTTGTCTGTAAATACCTTGTTATCATAATCACGCTGATAAGCGGCGGCAAAAGAGCCGTTACAGATGAACATATCGGCATATTCCGCCGCCTTACGCTTTATAAAGTCAATTTCGCTCTCCGCCATATGTTCAATTACAGTCGGTAATATCTCACCTATCTTCTGGATATTTCTGCTGCTATACATATTAACGCCTCAGCCTGTACAAGTGCTATAACCTGTTCTGTTGTAAATTCCGGGTATTTCTTCTTCACAAGTTCCATCAATTTTTCTGTTCTCAATTCCATATTTTTACCTCCATGTTTTTACCTCGTTATCTCGCGACCGAAAATTCAGCCATCAAATATCAAAATGGCAGACTGTCAAGCTGCTCGTTAATATCTACCAAACCGAATTTATCTGCCGCCCATGAATATGTTTTATTGCCTGACGTATAGCTTGTAATGCGTTTTGTTGATTTGCTGTACAGCAGTTCTATTTTCTTATCAAGCGTCAGACGTCCTGTCAGTCTGTTTTTAGTAACAGACAGCAGTCCGTCACATTCAATGCTCTTATCCCTGTTACGCTCATATGCCATAACTACATCAACAGCGTTTGTTATATCGCTGCTGCCTGACACATCATCATTATCAAAGGTTGCGCTATTCGACTTTTTCGGATGCGCTACAAGTATAACGGCAATATTATATTTAACTGCTATATGCTTTAATTGCTTTACAAATCTCGACTGCCCCCTGTATAAATCCTCATTCATGCCAACGTCAAGAGCCGTCATAAGGTTGTCCACGCATACAAGCTTTATATCATACTGACATATCGCCTTTTCAATCGTATCAATCAGGCTGTCAGTTTCTTCGCCTGACACACAGTTGTTATCGTAAATAAACGCTTTGCCTCTGTACCAGTTATTTATTTTATCAACTGTTTCATCAGCGAGGGAGTATATATCATCACCGTAGGCGTTTTGTTTGGTGATAACGTTATCGCTGCCGGCCGCCTGAAAATCAAGCCAACGCTTGAAATGATAGTCAGCAAGCTCACCCGAATATATAAATACAGGCTGTTCCTGTTCTATGGCTTCGACAACCAACTGCGACATAAAAGTTGACTTGCCTTCGCCACGTTTCCCGGATAACAGTATGACCTGACCCATTATCAGACCGCCTATCAACCTGTCAATCTCGTTTATGCCCGTAAGTATTTTAGGCAATGCGTTTATGTCAACACTTCTTACTTCGGATAAATTCTTAACGTTATCAAGCGGCGGAATATATGCGTTGTCTACAGCCTTTTCTATTGCCTGTCGGCCGTATCTTCTCAAAATGTCATTTGCGTCCTTTTCTCCGAGATAGTCCTCTGCTCTGACCTGCCGTATTTTTATACGCAGTCTTTTTCTCAGTTCATCAACCAGTGACATATGACCATCTTCAAAATCACCAAACACAATAATCTCTTTAAATTTTGAAATCCAGTTCCAGCAGTTTGTAAGCCATGTAAAGCCTCTTGCGCCTGTCGGAACACTGACAGCATTTTTTATACCACATTCAGCAAGTGACAGGCTGTCTATTTGCCCCTCCGTTATAACAAGTGTTGTGAAATCGTCACACTGAGCCATGCCGAACAAAATCGGCTTTGTGTCTTTTTCAAACCATTCCTTGTTTTTATCCTTGCACTTGTCAAAATCGGTCTTTCGGTATTTTGACGCCACAAGCACATTGTTTTCATCATAAAACGGAAAGACCAGAATATTATTGTGCTTTGTCTGTGTTGTAATCTTATATCGGTTTGTAACCGCCTCGCTTATTCCTCTTGACCTCATATATTCTACTGCGTACTCTGTGGCGCTGATTTGTTTTTGCGGTAATTTGCGATACTGCTTTATATTACCGGATATACCCAAATCATAGTTGAAGTCCCTTGCAAGCTCCACAAAATGCCCCTGCTTACCGCAGCTACTGCGGAAACAGTTATATGTACCGTTGTCAAGATTAATCGAAAATGTGTCCTTGTCCTTATTCTTACCGCCTCCGCAGTAGGGGCAATACTTAAACATCAGTTCATTGCCCTTTTGGTGCGTCTGTGCATTAACCGCCGCCGCAAAATCATAAATGTCCCTTTTATCCAGTTCATATCGCATACGCTGTTATCACCTCCGCAATTCTGCTGTGCGCTTTTGGTATTCCTCAACGGTTATTCCCAGTTCCGCCGCCCGAACGGCGGACTGGGAAACTTTTTCTTTTTTATTTTCTTTTTTATTCTTATCATTCTTTACATTCTTGTTATTGGACACTATTTGGACATCATTTGGACAACATTCGGACATTATTCGGTCATTTATTTGGACACCACCTTGATAATCAGACCAGTTTAATATAGTAATAATGCGACCTTTTCGGGGGTATGTTATTTGGTCAATCATTCGCTCACTTTCAAACCGTTCTAAAATGCGTTGTACTTTTTTTTGATTTACATTGAATTGAGTTCCTATTGCCTGACAGCCAGTTATAAGTTGCCCTGCCTTAAGTGTTTTTGTTTCGCCGCAATTTTCAACATTGATTTCTTTGTGGGTAGCCTTCAAAAGCAAATAACACCATACAGCGAAATAATCACTATCCTTACATACAACAGGATTATCAAGCATTCTTCTATGTATCTTTACAAATCCGTTATTTGTTGGCATCAACTTTCACCGCCTTATTCAGCGATTTTGCGAATACCGCCGGCGGCGGAAACTTCCTTACCGCCGCACGAGCCGTTATATAGATAATTGTTCAGCAAATCCATGTTGATTAAATACTTTGTGCCTATTCTGACAGACGGTATCGCACCTGTAAGAACAAGGCGGCGGAGTGCCTTTTCCGTCAATGCCGTGTTGGGGTCAAGCTGCTTTAATTCCTCTATGGCTTGCTTTATTCCGCGCATATGTGGCGGCTTATGTAGTGATACTGTATCATTCATTTAAAGCACCTGCCTTTATATCATCAATAATTTTGAATATCCGTTCCTTTTCCGCCTCGGGTAACTCCTTTCTTAACTTTCTTGAGAAATTACCGTCCGTAATTCCCAGCACATCAGCTATTTGCCATAAGCAAACACCTGATTTTTTTGCTTTTTCTCTGATTTCCTGATTAACCATTTTATCAAATCCTTTCATTTTGTTTTTGTTGTTTATATTGTAGCATTAAAACGATATAAAGTCAACGAAATAATTATATTTTCATCGAAACAATATTTTAATATCGAATCATTGTTTTAATTCTGTTTGTATGAAATCAATTATACCAAAAAAATAAATTTATTGTGAAATCATGTTGATTATTTGATATAAAAACATATAAAGGGAAATATTATATTGACTTGTTGTTGTTTTTATGATAATATAATGATATAAATACAGTTGAGGTGATAAAAATGGATATAAATGACTTAAAAACAATGATAGGTAGGCGTATATTTGAGTTAAGAAAGAATAATAATTATTCAAAAAAAGATGTTCGCGAAAAGACGGATATTAGTGAGCAAATGCAAAAACAATATGAAGATGGCAGCGTAAAAAAAATACCATCAACAGAAATATTATTGAAGCTATCAGAACTTTATCAAGTACCTATCAGTTATTTCTTTTCCGATGCCTATGATACGCCAGCTAAAACAGACAAACATCAAATTAATGGTATATTTGAAGTTGCAAAGACTTTAATAGACTTGTCACAGGCTCACGGAGTATCGCTTTTTATAGAAAAAAGGACAGAAACAACGGATGTTCCTTGTGGTACGATAGAATATCCACGTTTTGAACCGGAGCCCTATTCGGTATTTTCATTTACAATAACAGATAAACCCATTATTTACAACATGTTAAAAAAGGATACATGTGATTATAGCAATCTTAAATTATACGAAAATAGTATTCTCAATCAATTCTTGGATAAGCTTCTAACATATATCAACCTTTATCACGAAAATAAAATAGATATTGACGATTACAATACTCTATGTGAAAAAGCTTTAAAAATAGTTAAAGAAAGCGAAGAAGAATTACTTGAATGGGATGGTTTTGGCGAAACTGATAACTTACCATTTTAAAAGAGGTGACATATTAAATGGCAACAGTACGAAAGAGGGGTAACACCTATCAGATAAGAGTATCATGCGGCTATGACAGCGGCGGAAAGCAGATAGAAAAAACAATGACGTGGAAGCCGTCTGCCGGCATGACGCAAAGACAGATTGAAAAGGAGCTTGAGCGCCAAAAGGTACTGTTTGAGGAAAAGTGCATGACCGGGCAATTTCTTGACGGTAATATCACCTTTGTGGAATTTACGGAGCGTTGGTTCAAGGACTATGCCGAAAAGCAGTTAAAGGCAAAGACCATAAAGGGATATAATGACCTGCTCCCACGCATAACCGCCGCCATAGGTCATATACGTTTGTGCAGACTGCAGCCGCATCACCTCATGGAGTTTTATAATAACCTCGCAGAAAAGGGGATAAGGCAGGACATAAAATACAGAGCTTGCAAGGATTTCAAAGAGGTTTTGAAAAAACACAATCTGACACAGAAAAAGTTATCTGAGCTTTCGGGAGTATCGCTGTATTGCATAGGTTCATGTATCAATGGGCGGAATGTAGGGAAGAGTACCGCCGACAGACTTTCCGCCGCGATAGGCGAAAAGAATTTATTTGAGCCTGTAAACAAAGACGCTTGCCTATCGGACAGCACCATTGCCAAAACACACCGCCTCATATCGTCTATACTCACAGCGGCGGTACAATGGCAGGTGATACCCTCTAATCCCTGTCAAAGAGTTAAGCCGCCTCATGTGGAATATAAAGAGGCTCCCGTACTGGACGAGGAACAGACGGCGGAACTTATTAAATGCTTACAATCCGAACCGCTGAAATACAGAACGGCCGTTATGATGATATTATACACAGGTTTAAGGCGCGGGGAACTATGCGGACTTGACTGGACAGATATTGATTTTAAGTCGGGCATACTGCATGTAACAAAGGCAGTTCAGTATCTTCCTGACAAGGGGATATACGAAGATACCACCAAAACAAAGCAATCCAACAGAGCCATACGACTGCCGAATGACATGATAGAATTATTAAAGGAATACCGCGCGGAGCAATCACGAACCCGGCTTTTGATGGGTCACCAATGGCACAACAGCGGCAAAGTGTTTACAAATGAAGCAGGGGGCGTTATAAATCCCGATACTATTTCGTCATGGTTCAAGGGATTTATAAAGCGTCATAATCTTCCTGATGCACATATTCATACCTTGCGGCACATTTCGGCAACTCTGCTTATTGCCGGAGGTGTTGACATTGCCACAGTATCAAAGAGACTTGGACACGCAAACAAGAGTACAACCCTGAACATATATACCCATGCTATTAAGTCAGCAGATGAAGCGGCGGCGGAAAAGCTGGAGAACATTTTAAACCCGTCAGCACACTATAAGATAGGATAGGGGAAAACAGACCATTTTTGAGGTCATAACGGACAAATAACGGACAAAATCAAAATAGCAGACCCAAAATGAAAAGAAAATGAAATCAAAAAGACCGCCTAAACGTAGTGTTTAAGCGGTTTTTTGGTGGAGCTGGTAATGGGACTCGAACCCGCGGCCTGCTCATTACGAATGAGCTGCTCTACCAACTGAGCTATACCAGCAAATACAAGAGAGAGCATTGGCTCTCTCTATTATATTCTTTTAGTTAAACAGGCTTTTGGCGATTGCGCTTACAGCCTTTCCGTCTGCTCTGCCCTTAACCTTAGGCATAACAGCCTCCATAACCTTGCCCATGTCCTTCATAGACGTTGCGCCGACTGCCTTGACAGCTTCCTCAACGATAGGCTTAAGCTCGTCCTCTGTGAGCTGCTTGGGAAGGTATTCCATCAAAACTTCCATTTCCTGCTTTAACTGAGAGATTAAGTCCTCTCTGCCACTCTTTTCATATTCGGGAAGTGAGTCCTTGCGCTGCTTTAGCTGCTTCGCAATTACCTCTAAAATATCCTCATCATCAAGAGTTACTTTTTTGTCCTTTTCAACCTGCAAAATAGCTGTTCTCACAAGCTGTACAGTGTTTTTGCGGACAGCGTCCTTGTTCTTCATTGACGACTTTAAATCTTGGGCTAATTTTTCCTTTAAAGACATCAACGTTCCCTCCTTACGCCAGCATAAATCCTGTGGCTCTAATCGCTATAACTTGCAAAGCAAGTTGTTTTTCTCTGAATTCTGAAATTAGAACTTTCTTTTTCTTGCTGCTTCAGACTTCTTCTTACGCTTAACGCTTGGCTTTTCGTAATGCTCACGCTTTCTGATTTCAGACATTACACCTGACTTTGCACATTGACGCTTAAATCTGCGAAGCGCGCTATCTAATGATTCATTATCTTTTACTCTTACTTCAGACATGTTGTTTCCCCTCCCTCCGGCAAGTCAATTCTAAAAAACGGACTTGATGGAATCAGTTACACATACCGTGCAACAATATCTATTATACCTTATTTTGCATAGAAATGTCAAGTGTTTTGTTAATTTTTATTGTTTTGTTGTATAAAATTTTATTTAGGCGGCTTTTAATGCAATGCAGAATATAAAAAGAACCGTCCGTATGAACGGTTCTTTTGAAATTACAGTCCGAACTGTTCCTTGCAGTCTGCAAGTACCTTTTCGATTGTGGCCTCTGCGGTTTCAAAGCTTTCCGCGAATGTACCGAGATAAATTTTGATTTTCGGCTCTGTACCCGAAGGTCTTACTATAAAGTATGTTTTTTCGTCTGAAAGGTTATATTTCAATACGTTTGATTTTGGAAGTCCCTTCAAAGGTGAAATGCCGCCCTTTGTATCCTTTATTGTCTGTGACTGGTAGTCTGTGTAAAGCACAATGTCCATACCTGCTGCCTTAACAGGCGGATTTTCGCGAAGGTCTGCAAGCAGCTTAGCCATCTTCTCCATACCGTCCTTGCCGGGCATTGTGAAAGAAACGGTCTTTTCCGCATAGTAGCCGTACTTCTTATATATATCCATAAGAGCTTCATAAAGTGACTTGCCCTTTGTTTTGTAATATGCTGCCATTTCAGCGATAAGCATTGTGGCAACAACACCGTCCTTATCACGCGCATGTGTGCCTACAAGGTATCCGTAGCTTTCCTCAAAGCCGATAAGGTATGTATGAGAGCCTGTCTTGGCAAATTCCGTCATCTTCTCACCGATATACTTGAAGCCTGTCAGCACGTTCATTATTTCTATATTATATGACTTCGCGATTGCTGCTGCAAGCTCTGTTGTAACGATTGTCTTGATAACAACTCCGTTTTCGGGAAGAACGCCCTTTTCTTTCTTTGACTTTAATATGTATTCAACAAGCAATGCGCCTGTCTGGTTGCCCGTAAGGGTTCTGTACACGCCATCCGCGTCACGCACAACTATGCCTACTCTGTCGCAGTCGGGGTCTGTGCCGATTATAACGTCAACGTCGTTCTCCTTTGCCATCTTAATAGCGATTTCAAAGCCCTCCTTGTCTTCGGGGTTCGGTGACTTGACGGTCGGGAAGTTGCCGTCCTCTGTGTCCTGCTCCTTTACAACAAGCACGTTCTTGAAGCCCATGCGCTTAAGTATTGCCTGTACGGGTCTTGAGCCAGTACCGTGGAACGGTGTGTATATAAGCTTGAATGTGTCCGCAACCTCTTTTACAGCCTCAGGATTCTGCTGCTGTGTCTGAACAACGTCAAGGAACTTTTCGTCAAGGTCGCTGCTTACAATTTCAAGAAGTCCCGTATCCTTTGCCTCATCAAGTGAAATAAACTTTACGTCGTCAAATATATCATAGCTATTGATTGCCTCTACGACAACGTCAGCAGCGTCAGGCGGAAGCTGTCCGCCATCGGGACCGTAAACCTTGTAGCCGTTGTATTCCTTGGGGTTGTGGCTTGCCGTAATCATAACGCCTGCCGCGCAGCCAAGCTCTCTTATACCGAATGAAACCTCGGGAACAGAATGTACGATAGGGAACAAATACGTTTTAATTCCTGCCGCGGTAAGAACCTTTGCTGTTTCCTCCGCAAATGTGCGTGAGAAGTTACGCGTATCGTAGCCGATTAAAACGCCTGCCTTTGCGGCGTCCGCGCCGCGCGAGTTAACGTACTTTGCAACGCCCTGGCTTGCCTGTCTTACGTTGTAGATGTTAATTCTGTTTGTGCCTGCGCCCAGAATTCCTCTCATTCCTGCTGTGCCGAATTCAAGGTCACGGTAAAATCTTTCTTCAATTTCCTTTTCGTCGCCCTCAATTGATTTCAGCTCTGCCTTTGTGTCATCGTCAACCACAGGGCTTGTCAGCCAGCGGCTGTATATTTCCTTATAACCCATCAGTAAGTCCTCCTTAAAATAATCTCATAAGACTATTATATAATACTTCGGACAATTTTTCAATTATTAATATGTAAAATTTATCCGCAACTTATCGTATAAAAATGACAAAAAATTTTCTGTCGGATATTAAATGGGACAACTTAAGGAACATTTTTATTTATTTCGGGAATTTTCCGCGCCTTGCAGTCGTATCTCTTGCTGCGAGCTCCCACATTTCATTAAGGGCAAGCTCGGTATCAATCTCCGCTTGGGTCATGCTGTTAAATTTTTCGTCGCCAACTTCATTTTTGAGCTTTTCTATACTATGCTGCCTTTCCTCATCTGTTAATAAAGCCATCCATTCCTCTATTTTAAAATGAGGATGTTCTTCCATATATTTATCAAATTTCTCAAATTTATCCTTGCACATAGTATATACACTCCTTTTAGATACAAAAATGCGCTGCCCATCGGAGCAGCGCATAAAAAACGCACAACTCCGATTGCTGCAACACAATTTCCAAAACTTATTCGACTAAAGCGTACGAAAAAGAGAGTGTGCGTTTTTATCATGTGATAAAAAGCCACACTTTAGTCTAAATAAATTATTAAGAAATTGTGTTGCGTCTATATTATACCACAAAAAATATTTTTTATCAATACATAAAATATTTTGCAAAAAAGCGCGAAACTTGACGAAAACGGGAATTTGGTATACAATGAAGATAGTATGTAAAAAGGAGGACGCTCACATGGCGGTGAAGGTACATGAAACGGGCTACGGAAAATGGAAGGTGCCCGTTATAATAATTGCGGTTATAATTGTTATATGTCTCGCGGGCGCGGGCATACTCTTAAAAGACAGCCTTGGTGTTACGATAGAAGAGGGGGGCAGGCATATTGAAGTGGCAGAGGGTGACGGAACGTCGTCAGTTGCGCAGATGCTCTATGATGAGGGTATAATAAAATATCCGACTTTGTTTAAGATACAGTCGAAAATAGGCGGCTATGACGGCAACTTCCAGCCGGGAGCGGCAACGATTGAGGACGGTATGAGCTACAATCAGATACTTGACCTTATTATAACGCCGAGCCGTGAGGCGACAAAGATTACAATCCCCGAGGGATATGAGGTCAAGCAGATTGCCCAGAAGCTTGATGAGGAAGGCGTCGTGAGCTGGCAGGACTTCTATGCGGCGCTTAATCCCGAGGATTATGACTATCCGTTTTTGCAGAATCTTCCCCAGCGTGACGGAGTTATGGAGGGGTATCTTTTCCCTGCCACATATGAAATCCCTGACGGTATGTCGGCGCATGATATAATTGACCTTATGCTGTCAGCCTTTGACAGCCAGTTCAAGCAGGAGTATTATGACCGCGCCGCGGAGCTTGGCATGACTGTGGACGAGATTATAACAATGGCGTCAATAGTTGAGCGCGAGGCGGGTGACGGCGAAATGGCAAAGGTTGCAGGCGTGTTCTATAACAGAAGAAACTCCGGCATGAAGTTCCAGTCCTGCGCGACGGTTCAGTATATACTCGGAGAAAGAAAGCCTGTGCTGTCCATTGCCGAC
Source organism: Hominilimicola sp. (assembly GCA_051877355.1). Taxonomy (GTDB): domain Bacteria; phylum Bacillota; class Clostridia; order UBA1381; family UBA1381; genus Hominilimicola. The sequence continues at coordinate 1,344 of JBJEIU010000251.1, read as the reverse complement.
ACTCAGATTGATTCGCCGTATAACACGTATATCTATCCCGGTTTCCCGATAGGTCCTATTTGTAACCCGGGCATAGAAAGCATACAGGCGGCGCTTTATCCTGAGGTCACTGACGCGTATTATTTCGTACTTGGCAAGGACGGGGAGCATATTTTCTCAAATACCTATGAGGAGCATCTTGCCGCAATGGGAAGTTCTGACCCGACAATGAGCGTGGACGGGAGTGCCATTGAAAATCAGGACGGTTTAAAGACTGAATAAAATTGCCCGGCTTACCACTTTTTGCCGAGGGCAGTACACATGTACGGCACCATCGGCTGCAAAGCGTCAATCTGAACAATTTTCTTTCAGTCTTGATCATTAATGAAAGGATTTCTAATTTTAAATTATGATAGAATATGATTTAAACGCGATAGTTCCTCCCTATATAACGGAATACCTGCGTGAAAAAATGGTGCATAATGATGAATTTCTGCACGAGCTTGAAAAGTATGCCGAGGAAAACAGTGTGCCGATAGTTGAACCTGAAACGGCGCGGTTTTTATCGGTTATGTGCCGCGCAGCAAAGCCGAAGAAAATACTTGAGGTGGGATGCGCTATAGGGTATTCCTCAATACTTATGGCAAAGGCGACAGACAGTGACTGCGCTATTGCCACGCTTGAATGTAACGAGGACATGGTGCATATAGCACGCGAAAATATAAAGAAAGCGGGGTATGCGGAAAAAATATCGGTTATAGAGGCGGACGCAAAGGATTATCTGTCATATATTGATGATGACGAGGTGTTTGATATTATCTTCCTTGACGGTCCTAAGGCTCATTATATTTATATGTTGGACGAGTGTGTACGGCTTTTGAAAAAGGGCGGCATGATTATCTCCGACAACGTGCTTTACAAGGGTATGACCGCCGATGATAATCACGTTGTAAGACGTAAAATTACTATTGTAAAGCGTCTGAGAAGATATATTGATTTGCTTATGGAACACCCCGAACTGGAAACGTCACTTCTTCCGCTTGGCGACGGTGTGACGGTTTCAGTGAAAATTTGAGAAAAGTATTGATTTTTTGAGAAAAAGTTGATATAATAAAAACAGATACAGAGGTATGCCGTTAAACGGTTGCCTCGTAATGGTTATTTTAGAAAATAACCGTCACTTGACCGAGTGACGGTTATTGTACTTTATAAGCTGTTAAAATCAAAATAATTATAACAAAAATTACGATTTTAGTGACTTTTTTCATACAAGTCACCTCCTTGCCCGCATAAAAACGGGGTGAGGCTAACCGTCAAACTCGCAATACACTCTGTATCTGCGAGTTTGATTTTAATGCAGAAATC
>JBJEIU010000250.1:0-9782 GCA_051877355.1 Hominilimicola sp. | reverse complement strand
TCGGCAATCCGAACGTCCTCGGAGAATATCTGCTTCTTGTACTGCCTGTTGCGGCAGTGTATATGTTGAAATATAAGTGGAAGGAACTGTCAAAGTGGACATACGGCGCAATGTTTCTTGTGCTTGCGCTGTGCCTTGTGCTAACACAGTCAAGAGGCTGCTGGATAGGATTTATGGTCAGTGTGATGATATTTGTAACGTTCTATGAGGGCAAATGGTGGGGACTGATACCTCTTGTGTTATGCATACTGCCCTTTGTGCTCCCGCAGACTATAATTGACCGCCTTATGAGTGTTGGTAATATGGAGGACACATCAACCTCATACCGCGTTTATATTTGGATGGGAACACTCGGAATGATGAAGCATTACTGGCTCGGCGGAATAGGTATGGGTGAAGCGGCATTTGCGCAGGTATATCCGTTCTTCTCCTATAACGCGATTATCGCTCCACACTCACATAATCTGTTTTTGCAGCTGCTTGTTGAGGCGGGAATAAGCGGACTGGGTGTATTCATTATAATGCAGATAGTATTCACAAAGAAGATGTCTGTTGTATACAGAAGCGCGGATAAAAAGAGCGAAAATTCAATGCTTGCGCTTGCGCTTGCAAGTGGAGTTCTTGGATTTCTTGTGCAGAGTATGTTTGATTATACCTTCTATAATTACAGAGTAATGGCAGTATTCTTTATGATTATGGGACTTGGTATGGCACTGAGACATATCACTGTTCCGTATAGGAGGGCATCCGAATGAAAATAAAGGTTATTGAGGTATCTTCAGATACAAATATCGGAGGAGCAGGAAAATGCCTGCTCACTCTGCTGGAAAATTTTGATTATGACACCTTTGATGTAAAGGTAATACTTCCTAAAAACAGTCTGCTAAAGCCTCATATAGATAAAATGAAAATAAAGGTAATAGAAGCGGACGGTATTGCTGATAAATCACTTGATTTTGCGGCAGTAAAGGAACTCAGAAGAATATTTAAACGCGAGAAACCCGATATTGTCCATACGCACGCAAGTATGTCAGCGCGTATTGCGGCAAAGCAGGCTGGAGCAAAGGTAGTTTACACACGTCACAGCGTTTTTCCACCGTCTAAGTGGATTTCAAAGGGAATAGGAAAGATAATCAACGGCATGATAAACAATCATTATTCCGACAGCATAATAGCCGTGGCTGAAGCTGCAAAGGAAAATCTTACCGATACAGGCGTTAAGGAAAGAAAAATTAATGTTGTATTAAACGGAGTTGATGGACTGGCGCCGATTTCAACAGACGAAAAACGCATAATAAAGGAGCGTTTTAATCTGCCCGAAGGTTATAAAGCCGTATCTATAGTCGCAAGACTTGAGGATATAAAGGGACATGATTACTTTATAGAGGCGGCTGACAAGCTTTTAAGAAAGGGGCATAAGGTAAGGTTCTATATTGCAGGAACAGGCTCTTATGAAGAGCATTTAAAGGAAAAAGTTAAAAATCTCAATCGTCAGGAACAGATTATATTTACAGGATTTATTTCAGATGTGGATAAGCTTATGAGTATTACGGATATTCAGGCAAATGCCTCTTTTGGCACAGAGGCAACATCACTTGCGCTTCTTGAGGGCATGAGTCTTGGTATTCCTGCCGTTGTTTCAGATTTTGGCGGAAATCCGGGTGTCATAAAGGATGGTGAAAACGGCTTTGTAGTACCGAAGCAGAATTCATCAGCACTGGCTGAAAAACTTGAGGTATTGCTTACGGATGAAACACTGTATCAGACTATGTCTGAAAAGGCGAAGAAAATTTTTGACAGAACATTTACAGCGAAAGCAATGACAGAGCAGACAGAAGAAATATATCTTGGATTGATAAACAGATAAGGAGGACGTTTAAATGTCAGATAAAAAAGCAAAATTTACGGTTATAGACGTGATAATAATACTTGTTGTGGTTGCGGCGATTGCTGTGGGAGTATATAAGTTCCTTCCGTCACTTATGGGCAGAAACAAACAGGAAAAAGTTGAATTTACAATTCTTGTGCAGGATCAGGACCAGGGCTTTGCTAATGCGATTTCGGTAGGCGACAACGTAACGATAAGCCTTACGGAAAAGGACGGCGGAATTGTTAAGGCAATCAAGAACGAACCGGCTGTAACTATGGCATACAACAGTATTGAAGGCATATATTCAAATGAAATAATCGAGGGTAAGTGTGATGTGTATATAACGGTTGAGGCTGATGCGGAGGTATCCGATTTGGCGCTGAAGACAGGCGGAACGGCAATAAAGGTTGGCGCGCAGATACCTGTAAGAGGTAAAGGTTACGCTTCAACGGGCTATGTTATAGAAATTAACGATTAAGGAGGATTTTAGCAGTGGATAAGAATGGAAAAATCAAAGGAAAAGTAAGCATTATAGATATTCTTGTTATACTTCTTATTGTTGTTGTAATAGTTGGTATAGCCGCGCGGTATGGAAGCAGCGTGACAACAGCCGTACAATCCGACAAGCAGTTTGAATATGTTTTGAGAGTGGAAAATGTAAGAAAGTATACGGTAAACGCTCTACAAAAAATGGGTAATGTTACAGATAAGAAATCGGAGATGAATTTAGGTGAAATTATAGACGTAAGGGTCGAAAATGCAACTCAGCAATCAACAACGGCTATGGGTGAGATAAAGAAGCCTGAAATGCCGGGACGCTATACCTGCTATGTGACAATCAGAGCAACAGGAAAAGAGTCAGAGGATAACTATATTCTTGAAGACAGCACTGAATTATCTGTAGGAAGAAATATTGACCTGTATTCAAAATACGTAAAGACCTCGGGCAATATTACAAGCGTTAAGGTAGTGGACTAAGAATAAAATATGTATTTATGAGCATGTATTTTAAGGTACATGCTCTTTTTTTGTGTGACGGAATATAATAAAAGAGGATAACATAATATGATTTTAGAGAGGATAGGTGTATTATGAATAAGCTTGAAAAGATTTTAAAGGATTTTGACGAAAATCAACTTAAAGAGATAAACAAGTTTTTAAATTCCGCGGACGGAAAAAGACTGAAAAACCATATTAATTCTTCCGATAAGGAGCAGCTATTAAGAGAGTTTTCAAAGCTTGACCAGAATGAAGTCAGGAAAAGAATATCGGGATTAAGCACTGCTGAGCTCAGGAAGATAATGAAAAATTTATAAGAGGTGACAGAAAATGGCAGATGCAATGGATACCTTAAAGAATATCCTCGGCGAAGGCGCCGAGGATAAAATTAAAAATGTCATGAATTCACTTTCTTCATCGGACGATGAACCGTCTCCAGGCGGTTTTGATGAGGATACTCTTGACCAGTTTATGCAGCTAAAAAATATTATGCAGAGTATGACCGCAAACAGAAACGATCCGAGAACAAATCTTCTGATGTCGCTTAAGCCTTATATGCGAAGCAGCAGACAGAAATCAATAGATTCAGCAGTGAAGCTGCTGGGACTTACCAATATTACGAAGCTGTTAAAAAAATAATTATTTCATTGGAGGTGGCGTGATGTATAGAACATACAGTTATAATGATATGCCGACCCCTGTGGTGCGACGCAGGGAGGAAAAGAAGGAGATAAGTCCTCCGCCGCCTCCTTTGGAAAAAAAAGAAGAAAAAAAGGAAGGTATATTTGGCGGAATATTTGATAATATTGAAACTGACGATATAATACTTATTGTGGTTGCGCTTGTTCTGCTTATAGACGATTGTGATGATAAGCTTCTGCTTCTGGCATTGGCATTCATTTTTTTTTCTGAGTGGTTTTAGTGCATAATTCTGGAACAAATGAAAATACTAAGGAAAAAGAAAGGAAGATGGACATGGACTTTAAAACAAGCGAAACACATAAAAACCTTATGCGCGCGTTTGCGGGAGAAAGTCAGGCGCGGAACAGATATACCTTTGCCGCAGCCGCTGCAAGGAAGCAGAACCTGTATGTTGTGGAGGCTGTATTCAACTTTACAGCCGACCAAGAAAAGGCTCATGCAAAGGTTTTCTTTGACCATTTAAAGGAATTTGCTAATGATGAGATCGCTATTGACGCAGCATATCCTGTTGAGACGTATACCAATATACAGGAGATACTGCGAAACGCCCGCAATAACGAAAATAAGGAGCATGACGTTGTATACAGGGATTTTGGAGAAACGGCAGACAAGGAAGGCTTCAATACTGTAGCGTATTCCTTTAATGAAATTGCGAAGGTGGAAAAAATACATGCGGACAGATTCGGATATCTCCTTGACTTGATGGAGAAAGGTGAGCTGTTTGTTTCAAAAACGGAGACTGGATTTATGTGCCTGAACTGTGGTTATGTATTTCACGGCAAGGAAGCACCGCAGATGTGTCCTGTATGCAAGCATAATCAGGGATATTTCATCAGGCTTGAACTTGTGCCATACGGAGGTAAATTCTGAATTGGTATACGAACCTAAATTTTATAAGTGCAGTGAATGCGATGCGATTCTTGAGGCGATAACTCCGCAGTGCTGTGATGAACTCTGCTGCTGCGGAAAGCCTATGGAGCTTTTAAAGGCAAATGAAATGATTACTCTTGAAGAAAAGCATATGCCTGTGGTAAAAAGGGAAGGTAATAATTTGACGGTATGTGTGGGACGCGTGCTCCATCCGATGAGCAAGGAGCATAGTATTTTATGGGTAGAGGTAAAAAGCAAATATCATGAGCAGCGTGTGACGCTGAGAAAGGGAGATGACCCTATAGCGATATTTGAAGTACCTGAAAATGTACCGGTTACAATATATTCATACTGCAATCTACATGGATTATGGAAAATATCGGCATAATTTGTTTCGTGTTGGTTACAAAGAAGATGTGAAACGCTTACATTTTATTTACATGCTGTAATCTTGTTGATTTATAAAAATTGTTATTGTATAATGTAGTTGTAGGAAATAATAGGATAAAGGGGTAATTTCAAAATAAAATCCGACATGGCAATGCGCATGTCGGATTTTCCCATTTCTACTTAAATATTTTTGATAAGCTGTCATATGATATACTTTGCGTCGGCTCAAATTTGTCTGAAGAAACATATTTAAAAATGCTGTTTTTAAGAGAAAGGACAGCAGGCTTTTTTATATTCAGATTAAATCCGCAGAACAGTACATCTGCTTTGCCTATCTTTGCCTCGAACAGCGGCGAGCGACGTATGTTGTTATAAAAATTGGGAACAGGCTCAATTATGTACTGAAAGTCCTTGGACATGAATGAAACATCTGCGCATATAGAATTGTCAATAGGGTGTTTCCACTGGAAATCCGCGTATGCGTCAGTGGGAAAACTGTCAAATATATGATGTGTGTCATCACATATCAGACCGCAGGCACGATCTGACGGAAAGTGTGCTGGTGACCAAAAAGCCGGTTTAAAAAGTCCCTCGATAGGGTGCTTCAGGTTTTCTTCCGTCATCATTACGATTACTTTGCCGCCGTTTTCTGTTATGCGTCTGAATGTATCGTCAATTCCGTTAAGCACAGGAACCGGACATTCAGTATCCTTCGTTGTATATACAAATATATTCCATGAATTTTTATATTCTCCAATAGAAAGCACTGCTTTTACCTGTGTTGGCTTTGTGATAAAGTCAAGGGGGAAGGAAACTTTTTTTGAACGCGTTTCAGTTTCATATATTTTGTTATCTCCGTCATATAATGAAAGATTGAATACGGGACGTGATATTTTTTCTTCGCCGTAATCGTACAAGTCAAATTCAGCTTTGAATTTATCAGTATTATAGAAAATTCTGTCTGCTTTCATAAGCGGCACAACAGGAGAACAAAACTCACGGAACTGTCCGTAGGTGATTATATTCTTGCTGTTCCAGAATACGTCCAGAAGTCCTACTGTTGCTGTACCCTGACCGGTGTAGTCGGACAGACCGAGCAGCTCAAAGCCGCCCATGTGGTGCGTTCTCAGTGATGCTTCTATATCCTCCTTGTACATCAGCGCCGCAAAATGTCCTGAAGCTTTATTGTAGCTGTCGAGCATATGATAAACATTATGATTTATCATTTCCTGCTTTATGAATTCAAAATTTGCAGGCAGCAGATTGCCTGTGTAATCGGAAATGCTGTCTACATCGGGATATACGCAGTATTGTCCCACTTCAAATGAAACAACAGGTATGTCAACGGCTTTAACGGCATCGTCATAGGAAAGACGTGTATGCTCGGAAACAACATCGTGAAACACCTGCACGCGTACTCTGTGACCTGCCGCCTCAAATGCTGAAAGGTAGTCGTCAGCGGGAGTTACAGGACGGTCAAAATTAGAGGTTAAAGTGTAAAGCCGCCTATCATCAAGCGCCTTAATCTGTGTTGTAATGTTTTCAAGCATTTCAAAATCTCCAAGAAGCTCATTGCCGTTGGAAAACATTATAAATGACGGATGATTTCCGAAAAATTCAGATATATTCATCGCTTCGTTGTGATAATAGGTCCTGTGTATAGGGTCGTCGCCCGTGGACAAGGCGCAAACATCCACGTTGAGCCACAGCGGCATTTCAGCAAGCACATATATACCAACCATATCAGCGGCAGTGAATGCAATATCAGGAGGACACCACGCATGGAAACGCACATGGTTAAGTCCGTATTCCTTTACGGTGCGGAACGTTTTAAGCCATGTTTCAAGGTCAGTGGGAGGATAGCCGGTGAGAGGATAAATTCCGCAGTCGAGAGTACCGCGCAGAGAAATTTTTTTGCCGTTTAATATAAAGTCGCTCCCCTTAACCGATATTGTGCGCATACCGAACTGTACACTTTTTTCATCGGCGGTATTTTCGTATACCATCTTAAGCTGCATTGTGTACAGTGAGGGATTAAACTCGTCCCAATATTCGGGTTTCTTTATGGGATAATCCAAATGGATTATCTGTTTTTTGTTGTAAAGGACAAAACTGTATTTTTTTGTTTTAAGTCTGCTTCCGTCGGGAGAGATTGCGAACAGCTCAAAGGAAACATTGCGCCTGTCATTTGGCTTAAGACAGTCTGAATGTGCCGTAAGCTTTATATGCACAGACTTTTCTTCGGGAAATATCTGAATATTTGACATATGGAATATTTCTTCGCATCTAAGCTCAATTTTTCCGATAATACCGTTCCATATGGACTGTGTGTCAACGGAATATCCGCTTGCCATGCCGTCAATGTTGAGAAGATTACTGTTGTCAATGCGCAGTGTGATTGTATGCTCACCGCTCTTAATTCTGCCAGTGAGATTATATATATGCGGTGTTGTTATTTCAATAATCTGTCTGTCAATCTTAACGCCGTCAATCCATAAATCAGACGCTATATTAACGCGCTCAAGAAAGAGAGTGATATATTTGTCCTCAAATTCCTCGGGAAGAACAAAATCACGCTGCAGCCACAGCGCGCCCACATATTCAAATGCGGGCCGCAATGCGCGTACTGCTTCGTATGAAAGCTCCGTAAAGGGCGTAAATTCCTTGCCGACCTTGTTAAGACACGCATCGCCGGGCAGTGTAAAATTTTCATGCTTTAATCTGCGTTCGTAAAATTTTTCACTTATTCCAACGTCAGCCGTATCTGTTTCATATCGCCATTTTCCTGATAAATCTATTGAATTCATTCTATTAATTCCTTTCAATATGCTTTGATAATTCAATAAGTCCCTGATGTGAAACATCATCATTTAAGCCTGCTAAAATATATTTTTTCGCATTTTTAATGTCCCCAAGACCGATATATCCAAGAGATGTAAGATAAGCATTATCAACACGGTTTTTCCTGTCGAGATCGGTATCAAAAATGAGAAAGTCGGGGAGTGATACGGCGAAATAGTCAATTTCTATATGGTCATTCATATGCTCCAAGCCGTGGTATACAAGCTTGTTAAATTTGCTTTTGGCTGTTTTAGTGTCCCCAAGAGCCTTTGCTGCAAGTGCCTGGTAGAAGAACATTTCAGGCGGCTGGTCATTATAATAGACCGCTGATGAAAGGTCGTTTCCGCCGCGCATTGCGAGCGTATAATATTCCTTTGCCTTTATAAAATCTATTTTTTCATATGTCATTCCGAGCATATAATAGATGTCGTTGTCAAGTGTGCCGTATAGCTTGCCCTCACCGAGATTTTCAGGATATACAAATGCTTGCTGCAAATATTCGTTTGCGGTGTCGTAATCCTTTTTTTCTATACATTCATATGCAAGCCCCATAAGCGTTTTTTTATATTGAGCGGTGATTTTTCCTTCGCCACCCTCCCACGGATGGAATTTATGGACGGTGATCGCTTTATATGCTTTGTCAAAATATCCGACACTGTTCAGCAGTGTTATAAATTCTGTGTAAAGGTCATCACGTGAGGTAACTAGCTCCATATTGTCTGCCATAAGCTTAAGCCTTTTCATAACAGGATAATTTGTCTGTTTGTAAAGCTGGTCAAGCTCATAGAAAATGCGCGCATTGTCGGGGGAAAGACGGAAGGCTCTTTCCATTTCCCGAACAGCCTTTTCGCTGTCCTTTAATTTATTGAAGTATGCGAGGGCAAGATTTCTGTGTACAATAGGATTAGAACCGTCAAGCTCATTTGATATTGTCCAGCATTTCAATGCATTTTCCCATTGTCCCTTGTCATAGAACAGATTGCCGAGAAGATACGGCGCGTTTGCGTCTTTATCATTATGCTCCATAGCATATCTGAGAACAAGTATATCATTTAAGCGAACAGGGAAGCAGTAATCACAGTTACATTTTGAGGCAACATCTAACTCAACATCGCTTTTTGAATAATAAGCCATATAATAATGCAGCATTGGTCTGTCAGCCTCGGATATAAGCGCAAGAACCTTTGCAGCCTCGTCATACAATCCGAATTCGTTATAGTCAAGAGATAATTCGATATAGCTGTCAACGTCATTGCGCATAATAACGGTCAGTTCATTAAGTATGGCGAAATCGTCCGTCACGCGGTAAAGTTCATATCGACAGCCGTAATTAAGCGGGTCAAGTTCCATTGTTTCAAGAGCAAATAATTTTGCGTCCATAAGTCTGCCCGAAAGACGCAGAAGCGTTGTTTTAAGATTGCGCGCTTTAAGATTGTGAGTCCCTCTTATAAGCGATTGTTCGACAAATTCAAGAGCCTCTTTATAATTGCCTCTCATAGCTGAAATACAGGCAAGCTGGTAAAAGCCCTTATCCTGCATACTTCCTGACCATATTGACTTGTAGAAAGCGTCAAAGGCTTCGTCAAATTTACGCTGTTTGCGAAGCGCCAAGCCAAGATTATAATAGGGCTCACAGTCATAGGGGTTGGGGTTCTTCCATGTAGATTTTTTTATAGCTGCCTTAAAATGATTTTCCGCTTTTTCAAATTCTCCGTGGCTGTATAAATAACGTCCGTAAGCGTTGTTCAGCCTTATGTCCGTTTTGTCGCGGCGCAGTCCCTCAAGATAGTAATCTTCAGGACTGTAGGTGGCGTGGCGGTACTGCTCAAGGTGGAGCGCGGTAAGATATAATTCCTCAAGTGAATGAATGTCGCAAGGCTTCTCACATTTCTGTGCGGGAGCGGGAGTTTTTTCGTATACGTCAGATAGGGGAATATATGAGCATATTTCCTTTCCGTCTGTGTCCTTAACTGCAAGTGTAAGATCGGTTTCCACATCATCTTTTAGTGTAACAACGGTGGTAAATGGTTTTTCGGGAGAAATCTCAAGCTTTTCGTTTACATATTTCTCAATACGCCCAGAAAGAGTAACAGTAATTTCTTTTTTATCA
>JBJEIU010000249.1:0-2109 GCA_051877355.1 Hominilimicola sp. | reverse complement strand
AAGAAAAGCCTTGCGACGACTGGGCGAAAGAGCATAACAGCGTCCCCTATTTAGGACTTATGGCATCGGAGGGCGGTCAGCGTGAATTTGGTCTTACACGCAATGGATGTAATTATTTTGGGAAAGATGTAATTCGTTCTGCGCCCTTTGCGATATTTTCAAGGCAAGACTTATTGCAGCTGACATTAGATTTAAATGTGGAAGTACCTGAAATTTACGGCAAGATTGAGCGCAATGCAGACGGTACGTTATTTACAACAAAAGCTCAAAGGACAGGATGTCAGATGTGCGGATTCGGTTTACATATAGAGAAACGTCCCCACCGTTTTGACCGATTGAGAGAAAGAAATGAAAAAGAATGGGAATTTTGGATGTACAGATGTGCAACAGACCCAGAAACAGGCGAGAAATTTGGGTGGGGAAAGGTGATGGATTATCTTGGGATTCCGTGGAAAGACAGAATTTACGAACAGATTTCTTTTGAGGAGGATTTATTATGATACATGAATTGAAATGTGAGGTGCAATATGGATAAAACAAAAATATTTCCATTGCTGCTGATTATGCTTGATATAAGCGCGGCAATTGTGTACGGATTTCAGCATGATGTACGCAAAGTGATATATTGGCTTGCGGCAGCTGTGCTGAATATAGCGGTTACATTTTAAGAGATTTTCGGCGCGGCGGAAATAAAAAGAAAGGCGGAAAGAAAAATGAGCGTGATTAGTGTTATAGAAACAGTAAAAAAAATAGCACCGGGTATAAAGTTTAAGAATGCGGAACATATGTTGTTCTTTGGTGAAAATGTTATAAACACAAAGTCGGAGCGGGACATATACCGCAAGGCATTATTTTATACACTCGGAATATTGCCGGAAACGAGAATACATATTAACAGCCTTTACGATTTTGAAAGTGATTTTCCGAAGTTGGACGGATTCAATGAAGCATGGCAGACAAGTAGCACAATTAAAATGTGCCGATTAGCCTTGAATTTATACAATGGTTTTCATTATAAAGGAAGTTCGTGGGATAACATAGAGGCTGACAACAACGGTAATTTTACACCATATAAATTGTTTGCAACATCGGACGCATTTTATATGCTTGAGGCGGTAAAGATACGTTATCCCGAATATACAACGCAAGTGGTGTTTTACAGTATATAACAGATAAGGAGGCAGACAATGGCTGCACAAATTGATTTATCAGATGAAATAACAGTAGACGGATTTTGCGGCGGCGGTGGCTGGTCTACAGGGTTTGAATTTGCGATAGGCAGACCTGTTGACATTGGTATCAACCATGATGCGGACGCTATAGCCATGCACAAGAAAAATCATCCGTTTACGAAACATTATAACGAAAATATATTTGAGGTTGACCCATATGAGGCAACACAGGGCAGACCTGTCGGATGGGCGCATTTCTCCCCGGATTGCACGCATTTCAGCCGGGCAAAGGGCGGAACACCTGTCAAGAAATCAATCCGAGGTCTTGCATGGGTTGTAACAAAATGGGCGGGTACGGTACATCCGCGCATAATTTCAATGGAAAACGTACCTGAGTTTATGACGTGGGGCCCGTTATGCGCAAGACGAAACAAGGACGGAAGAATTTACAAAACGAACGGTACACTGGCAGATAAGCATGAGTATGTACCGTATGAAGAACAGCAGCTCATTCCGGACAAACGGAAATCAGGCAAGACATTTAAGCGGTTTATTTCGGTTATGAAATCATTCGGATATGAATGTAAGTGGAAAATGCTTACCGCGTCAGATTACGGCGCACCGACAATACGGAAAAGGCTATTTATCATATTCCGGAATGACGGCAAACCGATTGTATTCCCGAAGCCTACACACGGAAATCCTGAAAGCGAGGAGGTGAAAAGCGGCAAGCTGCTGCCCTGGCATACGGCGGCGGAGTGTATAGACTGGGATTTGGAATGTCCGTCAATATTTGAGCGCAAGAAGCCTCTTGCAGAAAATACTTTGAAGCGCATCGCGAAAGGTATTCAGAGATTTGTGATTGACAATCCGAACCCGTTTATTATACAGGTAAACCACAGCGGCGACAACTTCCGGGGACAAAGCATAGATGAAC
>JBJEIU010000248.1:0-2132 GCA_051877355.1 Hominilimicola sp. | reverse complement strand
GGGTGCTCTGGCGCAGGCGGGAGTCGGAATGTTCGGAAGAGTACTCGGAGCGATTGCGGGATCGTTTCTGGGCAACCCGTTTATGGGCTCAATGATAGGCGGAACATTGGCAGGCGGAATAAAAGTCCAAAAAGAAGGCAATGTAAGCGGAAGCGCGTCGGTCAATATGGAATACCTCGATAAATTCGCGCAGTATGCGGAGGAAACTACGGACCATCATGTAAGCAGATTGATGGAGGGAAGAAATCTTGGCTTCTGGAACACCGGCGTATACGTACTTGGCGAAATGCCCCGCGACATAATAACCGTAACGGGTATGCTTCGCTCTATATATTCGGGAGACGAAACGTATTTTGAACCAATAAGACTTCATTTGTTCCGAAATGATTCGCACGCGTTGGAAATTGTCAGAAACAGATTTGAGCTGCTGCCGCTTATAGATATTGACGTTGTAAAGGAAAAAGATAAATACGACTACAGTGACGGAAGATGGCATATTTTAGGAAAGCGGTATCAGTATGTGAGCACGCCGCTCAACACCAAGGAACTCAGCCTAACCACGTCGCTTCCGAGAAGAGATGTGCCGGGACTAAGATTTGTAAAGACGGCGGTGCGCTTCGCAAATAATCCGGCAATTGTTAAGGAAGAGAAGGATAAAATCACCATCGGCAATATTGTGGATACAGGAATTACTCAAAGCACCACATATGATATAGATGTAAACTCGCTTGTGCGCCATACGCTTATCGCGGGAAGCACGGGAAGCGGTAAATCGACCACCTGCAAGCGTATTCTGTCAGAAGTGCTCGACCGTGATATTCCGATTATGGTTATAGAACCGGCAAAGGATGATTACGTGCGTTGGGCGATAGGAATGAACAAGCGTTTGCCAAAGGAAAAACAATTTAAGATTTATATGCCCGGCGTGGACGAATTTGAGGGCTGTAAAATAAACGAATTAAAAATTAACCTCTATGAGCCGGCGGCGAAGCCGGGCGAAAAGGTTGATATATTACAGCACAGTGAAACGGCGGCGACGCTTCTAAACGCCTGTCTGCCCGCCGATGAGGTCGTACCTATTTTGATTGAGGAGGTAGTGTACGAAACGATAAGGGAATTTGCCATACGCAACAATATCGACATCGAAGACGGAGCGAGCGAGACGCTTAGCGATTATCCCGATATAGACGCTATGCTCATAAAGGCGGCAGAGGTGATGGATAAAAAAAGCTACGCCGATATTAACAGAGATAACCTGACCGAGGTGCTTGTGACGCGGTTCAAATCGCTCAAACGCGGAATGAGAGGAAGAATCCTGAACGTTACAAAGTCGGTCGATTATGAAGAACTGTTTTCGGGTAACGTGATTATAAATATCAGCCGCTTGGCGGGAAGCAAGGATAAGGCGCTTATAATGTCGCTGCTTTTGCAGGCTCTGTATGAGTATCGCATTTCGCGCTACGCCAATGACGCCGATTACAGAAAAGACGCGCAGGAAAATAAGCTGAAGCACCTCATGCTTATAGAAGAAGCGCATAATGTGTTTATAAAGCCCGACATCACAAAGAGCGGCGATTCTCAGAAAGCGGCTGCGGACTTGTTCGGCAATATGCTTTCGGAGGTGCGCGGCTACGGACAAGGCTTTATTGTAGTAGACCAGGTTCCGACAAGGCTTATTGACGACGCGGTGAAGAACACGAATTATAAGATAGTGCATCGTCTTACCGCACCTGACGATCAGGAGGTCATGGCATCGTGTATCGCGCTGCGTGACGATCAGAAGTATATCATACCCGCGCTTGAATGCGGACACGCGATTATATGCGGTGATAAGGATGACGCGGCGGCGTGGGTTAAGGTAGAAAGAAAATAATAAATAAATCAAGGAGGAAATCAAAATGAATGAAATTTTAGAAGCGATTGAAAACGTACAGGAAAGCAGCGGCGCTAATGATATGCTGGAGATGCTTCAGCAGAAATACGAGCAGGCGCTTGAGAACAACGACACCGCCAACGCCGAGTTCTGGAAGGGAAAGCTTGACGATATGGCAAGCAGCCGTGAGCAGCCTGACGATGCGGGAGAGATGAAGCTCGGCTACAGCTCAGACTATTATAAGAACGAGATGGCAAAC
>JBJEIU010000247.1:0-2133 GCA_051877355.1 Hominilimicola sp. | reverse complement strand
AATCCACACCGATTTGTATAGCCATTTGCGCCTGCTCATATTTCATAGCTCTTTCATGGAGCATATTTTTTGTGCCGTAGGACATTTTTTTATCCATCGCGCCGTCAACATCACGCGCAACTCCCACATCGACAGGTATAACGTCTGCGTTTACGCGGCGTGCCATCGCGCATACGCTTGTATCGCCTTTTACAAAATTCTCGGTCACAATCGCCGTGACCTCCTGTCCTGTCTGCGTTACACCCTCGCACACAACTCCGTTATCAGCACACATCACAAGAACGCACCGCTTATCTATATCTATATCGTGCGTCCCCTGTATTCCTGCAATGTCCGTAACAATATCCTCAAACACGCCGAGGCTGTGCAGCGGCTTTGCAATGGAATTCCATTGCTTTTTTGAATTTTCAATCGCCTCTTTACTGATTTCCTTTATCTTGTACATTTGTATCCCTCACAGCTTTTTATAAAGTTTTCCGCAAATTCAATATTCGCATAAAAATGTATATGCGGAAATCCTGCAAACAAATTTTTGTCCGTGTTTACGCACTCCCATGTTGTTCCGTTCTTTTCGGCAATAAAACCGTTTCCGCAGCAATCGCTGTCAAAATAATGAAATTCCCTTGCGCGGATTTTATCACCCTTTTTGCAAAGTATATTATCACGCCGCGCAGTCATTTCCATATACCCGAACCGCTGTAGTTTATCGGTTTTACGGCATACGCCCTTTATTACTCCTGCCATTTTGTATCCCCGACCGTTGTTGTCCTCCATAATTTCATGCAGATACATAAAGCCGCCGCATTCGGCGATACATGGTATACCGCTTTTTATTGCATTTCTAACAGAATTTAGTGTCACTGTATTCCTTTCGAGAATATCCGCGTACAGTTCGGGATAACCGCCCCCCAAAATCAGTCCGTCACATTCAGGCACACACTCGTTTTCAAGAGGACTGAATTCAATAATTTTCGCGCCCATTTCGCGCAAAAGCTGCAAATTGTCCTCGTAATAAAAACAAAAGGCTTTGTCACGCGCTACGGCTATTTTTACATCGGCAATTTTTTTAATATCGGGAGCTTTAATTTTAGTGTCCCTACTCTCAGCAATTTCAAGAATTTTATCTATGTCAATGTGCCTTTCCGCATAATGCGCAAGAATGTTCATTTTGTCCCTTATATCAGAAATTTCCTGCGCCGTGACAAGTCCGAGATGACGGCTGCCAATCCACGCTTCTTTAACATACGGCATAAATCCAAGCGGCTCTATACTAAGTTTTCTGCACTCATCCGACATTCCCTTATAAAGCCTTTCGGGCAGATTATTGAAAATCACCCCGACAATGTTGTTATTTTTAAACTCCTTAAAACCCTTTATAACCGCCATTGCGGAAAGGCTCATACCCTTGCAGTTCACTACAAGTATAACGTTTGTACCGGTAATCTGAGAAAGCTCATGGGAGCTGCCGCTTTCCGTAAAGGAGAAACCGTCATAAAAGCCCATGACGCCCTCTATCACGGAAATATCGCCGCCGTTTTTTTGCAGAAGATAATTAACGGTATCGCTGTCCATAAGGTAGCTGTCAAGGTTGTATGAAGCCGTACCGATAACGGTTTTATGAAACATCGGGTCGATATAATCGGGGCCGCATTTAAAGGAGGACACCCTTAAATTTCTGTTCCCCAGCGCCTGCAACACGGCACAGGTAACGGTAGTTTTACCGCAGCCGCTGTTTGTGCCAACAATCATTATCCTTTTCATTCTTTCTCACCGCTTATCACAAATACGGGGTTCTGTGCCGTCATCATGTTGTATCCTGCAACCTTTTTAGCATATGCGGCGCTAATCTGCGTGACCTCATATGTGTACCCCTGTTCATCAAAGACTTTTAGTGTCCCCTCAAGTGTTTCAAGGGTTATCGCGTTTACAACCACTTTCGGACAATCACATTTTCTGATTATTTCCGCAATAGTCCCCGATGAACCGCCTATAAACACCCTGTCCGCCTTTGGTAAGTCGTCAAGCACGTCAGGCGCTTCGCCCTGTATCACTTCTATATTGTCCGCCATAAATTTTACGGCGTTTTTCTCTATCAACTCTGCCGCGTCGCTCTTTTTTTCAACGGCGTACACC
>JBJEIU010000246.1:0-9997 GCA_051877355.1 Hominilimicola sp. | reverse complement strand
AAATCTCCAAAGCGTCTGCCTATTAACGTGCCGCAGAAGGAGAAAATAAACGCCGCAGAACCGATAACGGCTGACGATAAAATTATAGGCGTGTCGACCGCGGCAAGCGTCACGCCTGCCGCAAGCGCGTCAATGCTTGTTGCAATTGCCATTAAAAGCAGTGTGGAATGCTTCAATGGATTTTTCGGGAGTTCATGCTCGCCGCGCGATTCAATTATCATTCTTATACCGAGAAATGACAGTAAAATAAACGCAATCCAGTGGTCAAAATCCGCAATATAATCAGCGGCGAAGCTTGAAAGAAAATTGCCAGCGCAAGGCATTAAAAATTGGAACCCTCCGAAATACAAACCGATTTTCAGCGCGTCCCTTGTATGTATATTTTTAACAATCATGCCGTCGGTGACGGCAACGGAAAAAGCGTCCATTGCCAATGCAACGGCGAGAAAAATAATAGAAAATATACTCATGGTCAGACCCTCCACCGTAAAATATATGCGGATGAGGGATTTTTGATGTGAACTTTATAAATTTTTCGCCTTGTTATTATTGAAACGCAGGGAAATATATGATACAATGACGTATATGATTTGCAGCGAGCAAAGCGAAGCTTTGTGTTAGCGTAGAAAAGGAGATAACAAATGATAGCGATTATAGATTACGGCGCGGGAAATCTGCACAGCGTAAAGAACGCGCTTGATTTCCTCGGCGCAGACAATATTGTCACAGGCAGCAGTGAGGAAATTCTGAACGCAGATAAGGTGATACTTCCTGGTGTGGGCGCGTTCGGCGATGCAATGAAGTGCCTTGAGGAAAGCGGACTGACCCATACGGTAAAAACGGCGGCGCAGAGCGGCAAACCGTTTTTGGGAATATGTCTCGGTCTGCACCTGCTTTTTGAAGAAAGCGAGGAAAGCCCCGGCGTAAAGGGACTGGGAATCTTTAAGGGTAGAATAGTTAAAATCCCCGACAGCGGAAGTCTTAAAATCCCGCATATGGGCTGGAACAATATTCATATTACAAAGGACAGTAAAATTTTGAAAAATATCGGTGATGAGCCGTATGTGTATTTTGTTCATTCCTATTACGTGGAGGCGGGGGACAAGAGCGTTGTCAGCGCCTATACGGAATACGGACAAAAACTTGATATTGCGGTTGAACAGGATAATGTGTTTGCAACCCAGTTCCACCCCGAAAAGAGCGGTGATACGGGAATGGAGATTTTAAGGAATTTTATCGCGGCTGAGTAAAATCGCCCGGCTTACAGTAGAACAAAAGGAGTTAATAACTTATGTACGCAAAAAGAATAATACCATGCCTTGACGTAAAAGACGGCAGAGTTGTCAAGGGTGTTAATTTTGTAAATCTGATAGATGCGGGCGACCCGGTGGAGTGCGCGAAGGTATACGACAAGGCTGGCGCGGACGAGCTTGTGTTTCTTGACATAACGGCGTCCTCCGATGCGCGAGAAACTGTTGTTGACATGGTGGAGGCTGTGGCAAAGCGGGTGTTTATACCGTTCACTGTGGGCGGAGGAATACGCACCGTTGAGGATTTTCGTAAAATATTAAACGCAGGCGCGGACAAGGTTTCCGTAAACAGCGCCGCTATAAAGCGTCCTGAGCTTATCAGCGAAGCTGCGGAAAAATTTGGCAGACAGTGCGTGGTATGTGCTATAGACGCAAAGCGCCGGGAGGACGGCGAGGGCTGGGAGGTATACCTCAACGGCGGCAGAGTGAATACGGGCATAGACGCGATTGAATGGGCAAAGAAAGCGGAGGAATTAGGCGCGGGCGAAATACTTCTGACGAGCATGGACTGTGACGGTACAAAGGCGGGATATGATATAGAGCTTACGCGCCGTATAAGTGAAAACGCAAAAATACCCGTTATTGCTTCCGGCGGCGCGGGCACGATGGAGCATTTCCTTGACGCGTTCCGTGACGGTAAGGCAGACGCTGTGCTTGCGGCGAGTCTGTTCCACTTCAAAGAAATAGAAATAAAGGATTTAAAGAAATATCTTCGTGAAAATGGAGAAAGCGTCAGACTATAGGAAAGGATAGACTTATGAGTAAAAAGAACAGAAGAAAGACACTTACAAAAAAAGAAAGTTATATAAGCAAGAGCGAATTCAGCATTGATGATTCAAAGATTTATATTATTCTTACGATTATCATGTTCCATATTGTGCCGCTTGCGTTTGTCATGATGGGCGAGAACGGACAGCAGATTTTAATGCTAACCTTTTTGATGACGCTGAATCCGATGTTTTTGGCGATTACGGGACTTATTTACGGAATAAAAAAGGGATTTAATTTCAAGTTCCCTCTGTTTATGGGAATAATCGCGGCTGTATCCGTACCGATGTATTATAAGTTTGATACAAGCGCATATATGATGCAGACGGCAATCGTAATGCTGTTTGTATATGTAATTTTTGCACTTATTGCAACGGTAATCGGCGGCTGGCTTAAGAAGCTGCTGAGATTTTAACGGAGGTATGTTATGGAAAAAAAATTATTCAGCGCGTCAACTCAGATGACGCCTATGATTTACAAAGATTTTTATAAGCTGTATTACAAGGAAAGACTTAAGGTTTTCAATATTGTGTCTGAAATAGTTGCGGTAATTGCGATTATAGGAGCGTTTGTAATGTACAGAAAAGACTTTGGTCTTGTATGGACGGTCATTGCGATATGGATTGGTGCATTTTTGCTGTTCTATCCGCATATGGCATACAAAAAGCCCTATAAAAAGGCAAAGGACAAAAAGCAGACAACGCATTTTGCTTTTTATGAAACCTACGTTTCGGAAAAAACCAATTCGCAGGAAACGAATTATAATTATTCTGACCTTATGAAGGTTATTGAAACAGGAAAGTATTTTATGATATTCCATAATATAGAAAGTATAAGTATTGTGGACAAAGCGAATGTAAAAGGTGACTGTAATGAGCTGGCGCAGCTGTTGAAAAGCAAAACAACATACAAAAAAGTTAAATAAATATGTATCCGACAGGTTTGTCTGATGACGGGTATATGTTGTATAATAGAAAAAGTGTCGGGACATTGTGTCCTGACACTTTTTTTATCGCTGCAACAAATCCTTCCACCCCGTAATATAATGGTCGGACAGTTGTTTAAGCGCGTCTGTTTCGTCGGCGTTTGTCACGTCAAATATTGCGCAGGTTTCAAACCCGCCTTTTTTTGCGCCGCCGATACCTGTGGTGATGTCCTCGAATACCATACATTCCTCCGGCGGTATGCCGATACGCTTTGCCGCAAGAAGATATACATCGGGGTTTGACTTGTTCACGCCAACCTCCGAGGAGAATGCGCATGCATCAATATATTGCCATACCCCAAGCCGAGTGAAAGCCTTTCTGCAAAGCTCCTCATAACCAGAGGTGGCAATGGCTATTTTAACACCGCTGTCGTGGAGCTTTTTAAGGTATTCGTCAGCGCCCTCCTTAAGCGGCAGCGTGTTCTCGTACTGAAGTGACGCCATTCTCTGAAATGTGTCGGAAACCTCCTCCAATGACTCTTCAAGACCAAGCGTGTCTATAATCATCGGAATAGACTCCTTAAGAGTCAGCTCTTTAAATTCAAATGCTTCCTCGTCCGTAAGAGTAACACCGTGCTGTTTATAGAAATCTATCAGCACGTCCCACCAGACCGTCATTGAATCAAGAAGCGTTCCGTCAACGTCAAAAATCGCTCCGCGCATTAAATCACCTCATGTGTATATTATACAATAAATTGATTGATTTTTCAAGTATTCTGTTCGTTTTTCATTTCAGTAAATTTCTTCACGTAAATCAGCTTTTCGCAAAGTCCCGTAAACCTTTGGTGGAACTGATTATTATAGGTCATGTTCTGCACAGTTTTTTCACTTCCTACAAGTATCACCATATCCCTTGCGCGTGTAACGGCAGTGTAGAACAGGTTACGGCTCATAAGCATCGGCGCAAATGAGCATACGGGCATTACCACAATCGGGAATTCGCTGCCCTGGCTTTTATGCACCGTTATCGCATAGGCAAGGTCAAGCTCGTCAAGGTTAGTGAATGGATACTCAACCAGCTTGTCCTCGTCAAATACTATGTTCATGCACTTGTCACGCTCGGATATACTCTCTATAATTCCCATATCGCCGTTGAATATACCCATGCCGTCCTCGCCGTTTTCGCGCGAGTATATCATATCGTAGTTGTTCTTCGTCTGCATAACCTTGTCGCCCACGCGGAAGATTATGTTTCCGTAAACGTGTTGGGGACGCATTTCGTCATAGGGGTTTATGTGCGACTGCAACAGCTTGTTGAGCGCAACCGTTCCCGCAAGTCCCTTTTTTGTGGGTGACAGCACCTGTATTGATGATATGGGATTTACGCCGTAGCTTTTCGGCAGACGGTTCTTAAATAAATCCATGACCGTGTAGGCGCTGTCCTGCGGTGTTTTGCGTTTAAGGAAGAAGAAGTCGCTTGACTTCGCCGACAGATCGGGCAGCTCACCGCGGTTGATTTTGTGGGCATTGACGATTATAAGACTTTCCTCCGCCTGCCGGAAAATCTTGTTAAGCTGTATAACGGGAATTGTTTTGCTTTCAATCATGTCATGGAGTATATTTCCCGGGCCAACGGACGGAAGCTGGTCAGCGTCGCCCGAAAAAATAACGCGTGCGCCGTGCTTTACGGCTTTTAAAAACGACGCCATAAGGCTTATGTCAATCATGCTGACCTCGTCGAGTATTATAACGTCCGCGGAAAGGGGATTTTCCTCGTTGTGAGTGAAAATGTTATATCCCTCGGAGGAACGCTGTGTGCCCAAAAGTCGGTGTATCGTCTTTGCCTCATAGCCTGTGACCTGACTCATGCGCTTTGCGGCGCGTCCTGTGGGTGCGGCAAGGGCAATTGACAGCTTCAAATCCTCCAGTAGCTTTATAATGGTGTTTATCGTGGTGGTTTTGCCTGTGCCGGGACCACCCGTCAGCACCATACAGCCTGTGGAAAGCGCCGTAACAACTGCGCTGCGCTGCATGGGTGCAAGAAAAAGCTCCGTTTTCGCTTCAAGTGCGTCAATTGCTTTTTCCGCCTCGTCCTCTGTAATTGTGAATTTCTGAGTGCTGTGCGCCATGGAAATAAGCCGCCGCGCGATGTAATATTCCGCCTCGTAGTATTCGTAAAGGTAGTATACATCTGTGTTTTCCACGTTATCCATAAAGATTTCCTTTGAGCCGATAAGCTCAGAAATCGCCGATTCAACCTCGTTTTCTTCTACTTTAAGATTGTATACGGCGTGTTCAATTAAAGTGGATTTGGGGAGGTATACATGACCGTTTGTGTAGGCGGCGGTATAGAGAATGTTTTTTATGCCCGCGCGTATGCGTATTATGCTGTTTTTCGGCAGTCCCATGTTAAAGGCGATTGTGTCGGCGGTTTTGAATGTAATTCCGTCTACCATGTCGGACAGTATGTACGGATTTTTCTTAATCATATCAACAGCATTAGCGCCCAGCGCATTATGAACCTTTACCGCCATGTTGGCGGAAACATTGTACTGCTGCAAAAACATTACTATGTTCTGCACTGATTGCAGTTCGGAGAATGACGCGCCGATTTTGCGCGCCTTTTCCTTGCTTATGCCCTTTACCTCGGCAAGCCTTTCCGGCTCGGACAGCATTATTTTAAGAACGTCACAGCTGAAGTGGTCTATAAGCTTTTTTGCTGTCGCCTCGCGTATGCCGGGCACAATGCCAGAGCCGAGATATCTAAGTATGGATTCCTCGTCCGACGGCATAACTGTTTCATAATATTCCGCTTTGAACTGCTCTCCGTAATCAGGGTGAGTTGTCCAGTTCCCTGAAAGAGCTACGCTCTCTCCCTCGGAAAGAAACGGCATATAGCCCGTAGCCGTAAAAAGACCCTCCTCCGCACTGTCTATACCGCATACGGTGTAGCCGTTGTCAGGGTTGGAATATATTATTTCTTCAACTGTGCCTGTAATTGTAATTATTTCGCTCATTTCTGTAACTCCACAACTGTGATTTTTCCGTTCGTTAGTCCCGTTATTTCTGCGCCTGCCGCAGTCATTTTTTCTATGAATTCAATCTGCTCCAAGCGCATTGTTTCGCCTGTGTATATGACGGGTATTCCCGGCGGGTAGGGGACAACTGTCGCGCAGGATACGCGTCCCGCGGCTTCTGAAAGCGCGATTTTCTCCTGCGGAGCAAAGAACGCTTTTTGCGGTGAAAGGGTTTCAGTGCATACTGGTGGGGGAAGTATGGTTATTTTTTCTTTGCGCTTTGAGGTATGTGAGATAATTTCCGTAAGAGCGGAAAAAAGTACGTTTAAATCCTCTGCGGTGTTGGAGGGCGTGACGATTAAAACTATATTGAATAAGTCCGCCATTTCAATGTCAATGCCCTTTTGAGAAAGCATTGCGCTTACGTCAAAGCCTGTTATCTCAAATTCCGAAAAATTAAAAACAAGCCTTGTCATATCGTCATTTTCAAGCACCTTAATTTCTGTGCCTGCTATTTTTTTTCTGAAGTCGCGGCACAGGTTACACGTTCTGTCCCATTTGCCGCCGTCTGATATTTCCTCTCTTGCGATGTCCGCCGAGGTGGCTATAACATATGACGGGCTTGAGGACTGGAACATATAAAGCGATTTTTCAAGTCTGTTTCTGTCTATGAGTTTACCGTTTACGTGCAGATATGCTGCGCCGTTCATGGCATTAAGTGTCTTGTGCGCGCTCTGGCATACCGCATCAGCGTATTTTACAGCCGTTTCGGGGAAACGGCTGTCGGCAATGAAATGCGCGCCGTGTGCTTCGTCAACAAGCAGCGGTATGTTGTTTTCGTGACATTCCTCTGCTATTTTTTTTATGTCCGAGCATATTCCGTAATAATTCGGAGAGGTTATTATAACTGCGTCTGTGGCGGGTGTTAAATGCTTTTTTAGTGTCCCTGTAGATTTAGGGACACTAAAAATATTGTCGGTTTCCTTGGGGAAAAAGCGTATATTTATTCCGAGCAACGCGCAGGTGTTGATAACGCTCATGTGGCAGTCGCTGCTTGCAAGAAGTGTACCGTCATGTCTTACCGCGCCGCATATCATGGACTGTATTGCGGCGGTTGAGCCGCCTGTAAGGATATAGCTTTTATCACTGCCGTAAAGTCGGGAGAGCAGCTTTTGAGCGCCTTGTACATACTCACCGCCATGGTGCAGGTTTTCAGTTGCGTCAAGCTCAGTAACGTCGAGGGACACTAAATCCTTTCTCAGACCTCTGCCGTTTTTGTGTCCCGGCATTGCGAAGGATATTCTGTTTTGGCTTGCGTAATTTTTCAGACGCTCATATAACGGTGCAGACATAAAATTCTCTCCCAAAGTAAAAATCTACATATATTATATAAAATTTTTGATTGTATGTAAATACAAAATTGAAAAATATGAAAAACTGTGGTATACTAAATAAAAAACAGGAGGAATGATTTATGAACGTATATGATGCGATAATGGAAAGACGCACAATAAGAAAATATGAGCAGAAAAAGGTCGGCAGAAAGGACCTTGAAAAATTAGTCGACTGCGCGCGTGTTGCAGCATACGGCGCGAATGTGCAACCGCTGAAATTTGCGATTGTGGAGAATGAGGAAACACTAAAGAAGATATATCCGTTCACGAAATGGGCGGGCGCGCTTGCAGACGGCGCGCCGAAAGAAAATGAAAGACCGACGGCATATATCGCGGTGCTTGGCGATAAGAATATCAAGTCCAACGGAGTTTTTGAGGTTGAGGCAGGCGCAGCCGTTACGACTATGATGCTGGAGGCTGTGGAAATGGGGCTTGGTACGTGCTGGCTTGGCGCTATTCAGCGTGACGAGATAAAGAAAACTCTTGTTGTTGATGAAAAGCTTGATGTGGTTTATCTTCTGGCAGTTGGATATCCTATGCAGAAAAGCCGCATGGTTGAAATGCAGGACGGAAACGTGAAGTATTTTGAGAGCGAGGACGGCACGATAAATGTTCCGAAGCGTTCGCTTGAGGAAGTATTAGTTGAAGTATAAAATAGGGACATGCGAAACCGCATGTCCTTTAAAGATTTTATTAATTAAAAAATAATAAAAAATACTTGACAAGTCGATATTCATCTGGTATAATATATCAGAAATGAAAACAAGCAGAACGCTCCGTTCTCACCGCACGGCAAAGGCTTTGCGGTAAATACATAGGTTGCTCTTGATGGGCAAAAGTGTGTTTCGGGTGCGTTGTGCAGCCGTTTTTTTATATTTTAAGGAGGGATTGACCATTAGTAAGAATGATTTGCAGATTAACGAACAAATCCGCGATAATGAGATTCGTGTCGTATCAGCAGACGGCGAACAGCTTGGTATGATGAGCGCAAAGGAAGCTCAGGACATCGCATATGAAAAGGGAATGGATTTGGTCAAGATTGCGCCGCAGGCTAAGCCGCCTGTTTGCAAAATTATGGACTACGGAAAGTATAAGTTTGAGCTTAACAAGCGTGAAAAGGAAAACAGAAAGAATCAGAAGGTTATAAATATCAAAGAGGTTCAGCTGTCACCATCGATTGATACAAATGATTTCAATACGAAGTGCAACCACGCAATAAAGTTCCTTAAAAAGGGCGACAAGGTAAAGGTAATTGTCCGTTTCCGCGGTCGTGAGGTAAGTCATTCGCAGATTGGTTATACCTTGCTTGAAAAGTTTGCTGAACAGGCAAAGGAAGCGGGAAGCGTTGAAAAGCCCGCAAAGCTTGAGGGCAGAAACATGACAATGTTTCTTGCGCCGCTATCATAATAAGATAATTTTTAAATTCGGAAGGAGTGTTAAAGCTATGCCTAAGACTAAGATAAAGACACACAGAGGCGCTGCTAAGAGATTTAACGTTACAAAGAATGGTAAGGTTAAGATGAACAAGGCGTTCAGAAGACATATTCTGAACAAGAAGACTACTAAGAGAAAAAGACATCTGAGAAAACAGGCTTACTGCTCAAAGGCAAACGCAGCAGTTATCAAGAAGCTAATTCCTTACAAATAATTCGAAAGAGAGGTAGAAACTAATGGCAAGAGTAAAAGGTGCATTAAATACAAGAAAAAGACATAAGAGAATATTAAAGCTTGCTAAGGGCTTCAGAGGCGCTGAAAGCAAGCAGTTCAGAGTTGCTAATCAGGCTGTTATGCGTTCAATGCAGAACGCTTACGTGGGTAGAAAAAGAAGAAAGAGAGATTTCCGTCGTCTTTGGATTACAAGAATTTCTGCTGCATGCAAGATGAACGGCATGAACTATTCAACATTCATGAATGGTCTTAAGAAGTCAGGTATCGACCTGAACAGAAAGGTTCTTTCAGAAATCGCTATCGCTGACAGCGCTGCTTTCGCAAAGCTTGTTGAAACAGCTAAGTCTGCTCTTTAATTTTAAATATATATATATGAAAAAAGGCTGTTTTTAAACAGCCTTTTTTCATACCGTGTTTGGTTGTACTGCAACATCAAATCTCAGCCGCATTTTTTGATTGTCAACACGTTAGTTTTCAGCAATTTTTATGTAGGCTACGGAATTTTTAATCTTTTCATAATATGTATCCTCCATTATTATATATTTTCCGCGCATCAAAAAATGCGCTGACAAAGCAGCGCATAAAAAATGCAATACCCTGCCGATTTTGTTGCGACACAAAACTATCACATACATTAACAAAGTGTATACGAAAAACAGAGTATGCATTTTTATCAAAGACAAAATGATACACAATGTTAATGTTACATATTTAGTTTTGTGTCGCAAATATAGTATATCACAAAAGCATTTATTTGTAAACATAAAAATAAAATGCGCCGCCAAAGCAACGCATTTCATATTTTATCTCTCACATCTGCCATATGTACGCGTAATATCGGCAATCTTTGCCGCAAGCTTCTTTGTGGCATCACGTTTGCCCATACGCCATTGCCAGTTGCCGCCGAGTGTGGAC
>JBJEIU010000245.1:0-10055 GCA_051877355.1 Hominilimicola sp. | reverse complement strand
ATATAAGTGAAGATTTAAAGGACCTTGAGCAGATTGTCGGCTTACAGACGGACAAGCCTCTAAAGCGTGCATTCATGCCCTACGGCGGTATCCGTATGGCGGAGGATTCACTAAAGATGTACGGCTATGAGCCTGACGCTGAGATGCACAAGATTTTTACGGATTATCATAAGACACATAACCAAGGCGTGTTTGATGCATACACACCGGAAATGCGCGCAATCAGAAAGAATAAGATTGTAACTGGTCTGCCCGACACATACGGCAGAGGACGTATCGTGGGCGATTACAGAAGAGTTGCTCTTTACGGTATTGATTACCTTATGGAGCAGAAAGCAAAGGATTTTGACAACTGCGGCGACGGCACAATGACAGACGACGTTATACGTCTGAGAGAAGAAATCCAGATGCAGTACAGAGCCTTGGGCGATATGAAGAAGATGGCTGCGTCATACGGCTATGATATCTCAAAGCCTGCCACAACTGCAAAGGAAGCTGTTCAGTGGCTGTATTTCGGTTATCTTTCAGCAATCAAGACCCAGAACGGTGCGGCAATGAGTGTCGGCAGAGTTTCAACATTCCTTGACATATATATCACAAGAGATTTGGAAAACGGAAAAATTACCGAATCAGAGGCACAGGAGCTTATCGACCATTTCGTAATGAAGTTGAGAATGGTCAAGTTTGCAAGACCTGATTCATATAACCAGTTGTTCTCGGGCGACCCCGTATGGGCTACGCTTGAGGTTGCGGGTATCGGTCAGGACGGCAGACACATGATTACAAAGAACGATTACCGATTCCTGCACACGCTCGTGAACATGGGCCCCGCGCCTGAGCCGAACCTTACAGTACTTTATTCATCAAGACTTCCTGAGAACTTCAAGAAGTTTGCCGCATACATTTCAGTAAAAACAAGCTCAATCCAGTACGAGAATGACGACGTTATGCGTCCAGTATGGGGTGACGATTATTCAATCTGCTGCTGCGTATCAGCTACGCAGACGGGTAAGGAAATGCAGTTCTTCGGAGCAAGAGCAAACCTTGCAAAGTGCTTGATGTATGCTATTAACGGCGGCGTTGACGCAAAGACACTTGTTCAGGTAGGTCCTGCGTATAAGCCTATCACATCAGAATACCTTGATTATGACGAGGTAATGGAAAAGTATGACGCTATGATGGAATGGCTTGCAGGCGTTTATGTAAACACATTGAATCTTATCCACTATATGCATGATAAATATTATTATGAAGCGGCTGAGCTTGCTCTTATTGATACAGACGTAAGACGTACATTTGCTACGGGTATCGCCGGCTTCTCACATGTTGTAGACTCACTTAGTGCAATAAAGTACGCAAAGGTTAAGACAATACGCAATGAGCAGGGTATCGTGGTTGATTTTGAAACAGAGGGCGACTTCCCGCGTTACGGAAATGATGATGACAGAGCAGACGAAATCGCAGTATGGCTGCTTAAGACCTTTATGGGTAAGCTTAAGCACTATCACACATACCGTGACAGTGAGCCGACAACATCAATTCTTACAATAACATCAAACGTTGTATACGGTAAGGCTACTTCCTCTCTTCCTGACGGAAGAAAGGCAGGAGAACCGCTGTCACCGGGCGCAAACCCGTCCTATGGTGCAGAGAAGAACGGTCTGCTTGCTTCTCTTAACTCAGTTGCAAAGCTTCCGTACGAGTACGCTCTTGACGGTATTTCAAATACACAGACAATTTCGCCTGACGCTTTGGGTCATGATGATACAGAGAGAACAAACAATCTTGTAAACGTTCTTGACGGATACTTTGACCAGGGCGCGCACCATTTGAATGTAAACGTATTCGGTACGGAAAAGCTTATAGACGCTATGGAGCATCCTGAAAAAGAGGAATACGCAAACTTCACAATCCGAGTATCAGGCTATGCGGTTAAGTTCATTGACCTGACAAAGGAACAGCAGCTTGACGTTATTTCAAGAACCTGCCACAAGTCAATGTAAGATAAGGCATAAAAACTGCAAGAGGCATTACCCCTTGCAGTTTTTCTTAACTGCGCTATTATACATGCGGCAAAAATCCTATGCCGCGGAAAGGAGAAAAATATGTACGGCTATATACATTCGACAGAAAGCTTCGGCTCCGTTGACGGGCCCGGAGTGCGTTTCATTATATTTGTTTCGGGCTGTCCCATGCGCTGTCAGTTCTGCCATAATCCTGACACATGGGATATGATGAGCGGAGAAAAGATTGAAGCCGATGACCTTGTGAAAAAAGCAATGCGATTTAAGGCGTATTGGAAAAAGGACGGCGGCATTACCGTAAGCGGCGGTGAACCGCTCATGCAGATTGATTTTCTGATTGATTTGTTCAAAAAATTTAAGGCACAGGGCGTGCACACAACCATTGATACAAGCGGCGCGCCGTTCACAAGGGAAGATGAGTTCTTTTTAAAATTTGAGGAGCTTATGAAGTATACGGATTTACTTCTTGTTGATATAAAGCATATTGATGAAGAAAAGCATATTGAGCTTACGGGCAGAAAGAATGATAATATCCTTGATATGCTGCGTTATCTGTCCGATATAAAAAAGCCAATATGGATAAGACATGTGCTTGTGCCGGAAAGAAGCGACTATGACGAGTACCTTGTCAGAACGCGTGAATTTATCGACACGCTTGATAATGTGGAAAGGGTGGAGGTTCTTCCATATCACACTTTGGGTGTGCCGAAGTGGGAAAAGCTCGGTATAAAATATAAGCTTGACGGAATTAACCCGCCGAATGAGGAACGTATAAAAAATGCCAATAAAATTTTAAGAACGGGAAAAAACGCTGAATGATTTTTCATTCAGCGTTTTTATGCGTTAATATCACTGCATAAGTATTGCGAGCAAATCCTCAAGATTATCCGCAATAAAGTCTGCTCCGGCTTCCTCCAGTTCGCCATCCTCAGCGTAGCCGAAGCGCACGCCGCAGGAGGCAACGGAGCATTTTTTTGCGCCGATGATATCGTGCTTCCTGTCACCCACCATTATCACCCTTTCGCGCGGACATTCAAGCTTTTCAATCGCGTATTCGATAACCTCATTTTTGTCGTTTCTCGTACCGTCTAATTCACTGCCGCATATCAGCTTGAAATATGGTCGCAGGCGGTACTTCGTCATAATTCTGCCCGCAAATACCTTTGGTTTTGAGGTTGCAAGCGCAAGCACATGACCGCTGTCCACCAACTTTTGCAGTAAATCATAAATTCCGTCGTATACGCGATTTTCAAACAATCCGACAGTAGAAAATCTTTCGCGGTACTTGTCAACCGCTTCAAGTGACTTTTTCTCGTCAAAGCCATAATACTCGTGAAAGGAGTACACAAGCGGCGGACCGATAAATCGCATAAGCTTTGAATAGTCCGTTTCATGTATTCCGTAATATTCCAGAGCGTATTTCACACAGTTTGTAATTCCCTCCTGCGGGTCAGTAAGTGTTCCGTCCAAATCGAAAAAAATGTATTTGTATTTCATGTTAATTCCTCCTGAGAAACTTATTCTATCATACAATTCACACCAATACAACCCTGACTTTTTCAGCAATATGATGAATTTACCAAAAAATACTTTGCAAAAAGATGATGCCATGGTATAATTATGTAAATAGTTGTTTTTGGGGAGGTGTGAATATGTCTGAGGAAAAGGAAAAGAGGCTTGCTGAAGAGATAGATTATCTTAGGCGTGAGCTCAGCAGAGTAAAAACACGCGATGAGCTTACGGGACTTTATAACAGAAATACATTTTTTGGGAAAATACGCGAAACATTTGATGAAAATCCTGATGAAAAATACGCAGTTATATGTCTTGATATTGAAAAATTCAAGTTTATAAATGATAGATTTGGATTTGTAGAGGGAGATAGACTTCTTACATATATAGGAGAAAAGCTTGATGAAAAAACAGAACAGTGCAACAGCGTAGCGTGCAGGCTTTCGGCGGACGTATTTTCATTTCTGAGCAAAGAAAAGGATATAAATCCTGATGCATTGGGTGCGGAAATTCAGAGCTGGGTTAAGGACTATCCGCTTGATGTGGATATAAAAATATCTGCTGGAATATATCATGTTGAATCAAGAAATATCCCGGTAAGACTTATGTGTGATAGAGCAAATTTTGCAATAGAAAATATTAAGGGCAACTATATGGTTAATGTTGCTGAGTATAATAAAGATGTGCGTGACCATATGTTCTCCCAGAATGAGATGCTTAACGATGCTGAGAGTGCGTTCGCAAACCGCGACTTTAAGGTATATCTTCAGCCCAAATTTGACATACGCACCAATAAGGTAATAGGGGCGGAAAGCCTCGTAAGATGGCAGCACCCCCAAAAAGGTCTTATAATGCCAAAGGACTTTATACCGCTTTTCGAGCATAATATGCTTGTAACGAGACTGGATGAGTATATATGGGAGGAAACGTGCCGCCTGATAAGAGGCTGGATAGACTGTGGCTACAGCACAGTGCCGGTATCGGTTAATGTTTCCAGAATGGATATTTATGTGCTTGACATAACTAATAAATTTGTTGAGTTTACGGACCGATATAATATAGACAGACGGTTGATTGAAATAGAAATAACGGAAAGTGCCTTTTCAAATGATGAAGAACAGATTATAAGCGTTGTGGACAAGCTCAGACGGCTTGGTTTCAAGGTACTTATGGACGATTTCGGAAGTGGATATTCATCGCTGAATATTCTTAAGGACATCAACGTTGATGTGCTGAAAATAGATACTCGATTCCTTGAACCCGGAAAGGGCGACAACAAGAAGGGTAAGGAAATTCTTGAATCAGTTATAAGAATGGCGAAATGGATAGGTTTGCAGACAATTGCGGAGGGCGTTGAAACAGACGATCAGAAAAGGTTTCTGCTTAACCTGGGTTGTTACTATGCGCAGGGTTTTTACTTTGCAAAGCCAATGCCCGAGGCGGAATTTGTAAAGCTTATACAAAATCCTGAAAATGTTATGTCTGACAGCTTCAGCGGCGAGACAATCGGAAAAATTGACATTGATGAGCTATTTCATTCTGACTTTATGACGGAAAGCCTGCTTAATAATATACTTGGAGGAGTTGCGATTTATAAGTTTGACGGCAAAGATGATTTTCGTATTATTAAAGCGAATGAGGCATACTATGATATAAAAAATTATGTTTCGTTAATCGATTTATCATCTCAGAACATTTTGGACAGCTCCGCGCCCGAAGACAGGGAGAGAATAATCAAAGCGCTTGTTGAGGCAAAGAAATCCGGTTCAAAAGGCGCAATGATTCATCTGAGGAATATAAGGCGGAACAAAAATGAATGGATAACAGTGCGTATGTTCTACCTTGCCGACAGGGAAGATTATGAATTGTATTACTCATCTGTTTCGGATTCAACCGAGCTGATGAATGCGATGCAGGAGCGCGATATGGCAAGACGCAGCTTTGAAACGGCGCTGGAGCTTGTAGAGGTGTTTGTGCTTGAATATAACTTTGCAGACAGAACATTGCGGGTCAAAACAAAGCCTTCCGATAATGAAAACTATCTGCTTGGAGACTATATAGAAAATGCTCCCGAGGCTTTTATAAAGCACAATATAATTCATCGGAATTCAATTCCGACAATGGAAAAAATATGCGCGCATCTTAAAAATTCAGATGAACCAATATCTGAAATGATAGATTTGTGCCAGTATGGCAATGTGTATAAAAGATGTTTGTTCAAGGCAAAGACCGTATTTGATGATAAAACACCCGTCAAGGCTATTCTTGTCATCAAATCAACGGGACAGATAGTAGAATAAGAGGAGAAAATATGTATATCGGAATAGATTTGGGCGGCACAAATATTGCCGTAGGTGCCGTCAATGACAGCGGAGAAATACTTGCAAAAGCTTCAATGCCAACATTAAGCGGCAGAAGCTATATAGACATAGTAAAGGATATGGCGTTCCTTTGTGAAAAGGTTACAGCGCAGGCTGCGGCGTCCATGGCAGACGTAAAGGCGATAGGTATAGGAAGTCCGGGAACTGTGGACAGCGAAAACGGAGTTGTTGTTTTTGCGGGAAATCTGAAAATGGAAAAAGCACCCGTTGCTGATGAATTTAAGAAATATTTTGATGTACCGGTACATATGGAAAATGATGCCAATGCCGCGGCATATGGAGAATATATAGCCTGCGGACATGATGCGGACAGCTTTGTGTTTATAACGCTCGGTACGGGCGTGGGCGGCGGTATAATCATAAATAAGCAGATTTACCGCGGATTTAATAGCGCAGGTGCAGAGATAGGTCATATGACGGTTGAAATGGGCGGAATAGAATGTAACTGCGGCAAAAAGGGCTGTTTTGAACGTTATGCGTCTGTGACGGCACTAAAAATGCAGACAAAGGAAATGATGGACATTGCGCCCGAATCTTCAATGCACGAATGGGTAAGGAAAGTTGGACATATAAGCGGAAGAACCGCTTTTGAATGTGCGGCAGCAGGTGACGCAGCGGCGATAAAGGTAAGGGATAATTATATACGGTATATTGCCGAGGGTATTGTAAGCGTGGTAAACATATTTCAGCCTGAAATACTCGTCATAGGCGGCGGTATAAGCAAGGAGGGCGAAGTTATATTGAAGCCGCTTAAGGAATTTGTGTATAAGTATGATTTCAATAAATTCATGCCGAAAACAGATATAAGAATAGCAAGGCTGTTTAATGACGCCGGAATTGTGGGTGCCGCAATGGCGGCAAGAAAGGCTTTGTAGAAACGGCTGATAAAAGGACAGAAATTGTTTCTGTCTTTTTTATTGGCTAAAGAACTCATTGTCATATTGACAAAATGGCTGTATTGAGGTACAATAATATTGTGGAAATTGTATAAATAAAAGCGTATATAAAAGTATAAAAAAGGAGGAATTACAATGAATTTAGAGATGCTTCATCCTGCCGACCAGCTTGTTATGTTCATGGAAAGAATATACGGCTACGGTATGACGACCACATCGGGAGGTAACCTTTCAATTCTGGACGACAACGGTGATATATGGATAACTCCGGGCTCAATCGACAAGGGAAGTCTTACAAGAAATGATATGGTAAGAATTAAGCCTGACGGAACGATAATAGGCAATCACAAGCCGTCAAGCGAATATCCGTTCCATCAGCATATTTACAAGACCCGTCCCGACCTTAAAGCTGTGCTGCACGCTCACCCGCCGGCACTTGTGGCTTTTTCAATAGTAAGAAAGCTGCCAGACACAAGCCTTATACCTACGGTAAAATTCTCATGCGGTGAGATAGGCATGGCAAAATACGGGCTTCCGGGCAGCGGTGATTTGGGTGATAAGATAAGCGAGGAGTTCGCAAAGGGTTTCAACACCGTAATTCTTGAAAATCACGGCGTTGTTATTGGTGCAAAGTCTATGTTTGAAGCGTTTAAGTCCTTTGAAACGCTTGATTTCAGCGCAAGACTGGAAATTGACGCAAATAATATCGGCACACCCAAACCGCTTACAGCAGAGCAGATTGAATGGTACAAATCGCGTCAGAATGTGTCGATGGATGAATTTGTGGCGCACAATATCAGCAGTGAGGAAAAGGAGGCGCGCCGTGAAATATGCAAGCTGATAAAGAGAGCATATAATCAGCAGCTTTTCACAAGCACACAGGGAACATTCTCGCAGCGTATTGACGATAACAGCTTTATAATCACACCTACAGGCTCAGACAGAAAATATCTTGAGCCGGAGGATATTGTAAAAATACAGGGCGACCTGAAGGAGCTTGGAAAGATACCGTCAAAGAGCGCTGAATTACATAGGGAAATTTATAAGCAGCATCCACATATAAATTCAATAATTATAGCACATCCGCCGTGTATAATGGCGTTTGCTGTTACAGATGAGGCACTTGATTCGAGAACTATTCCCGAAAGCTATATTCTTATGCGTACAATTCCGAAGCTGGAATTCGGCGCAAACTATATGCACCCGAAGGAAACAGCAGCGGTGTTTGAGGAGAACACGCCCATTGCCATAATCAAGAACGACTGTGTTATAGTGACGGGAACAAGCCTGCTTAACGCCTTTGATCGTCTGGAGGTTGCGGAATACAGCGCAAGGGCTATAATAGCCGCAAAGGATTTGGGCGAGGTTGTTGCGATAAATGATGAGGAAATAGACGATATTGAGGAAGCGTTCCATCTTGCAAAATAAATTATGAGGAGATAAGAAATGAAGAAAAAAGGTTTAATTATTGGTGTTGTAATTGCGGCTGTGGTCGTTATAATCATTGCGTCGCTTGTCGGCGGCTATAATAATCTTATAAGCCTTGAGGAAGGCACAAATACTGCGTTTTCAGATGTGCAGGTACAGCTTCAGCGACGTTCGGATTTAATACCAAATCTTGTCAATACCGTAAAAGGCTATGCGGCGCATGAAACGGAGGTTTATACGGCTGTTTCGGACGCAAGGGCAAAGCTTGCTGGCGCGACTACTGTGGACGAAATCAATGCGGCAGAGGGAGAAATGAACTCGGCGCTGAGCAGACTTCTCGCCATTTCGGAAAGCTATCCAGAACTTAAATCAAACGAGAATTTCCTGTCACTTCAGGATGAGCTTGCAGGTACAGAAAACCGCATAGGCGTGGCGCGCAGGGATTATAACGAAAAGGTTCAGCAATATAACGTGAAGATACGCTCATTCCCAACGAATATATTTGCAAATATGCTCGGCTTTGAGAAGAAGGAGCAGTTCACAGCAGATGAGAGCGCGCAGTCAGTGCCGAATGTAAATTTCTGACGATATGAAAAGAGTAGGATTAAGAGGAGCCGCGCTGCTTACAACGCTGCTCGTGATAATGTTAAACGTATGCGTCTTTGCAAAGACGTCTGTTCCTTCGCCCACAGATAGATTTTTTATAAACGATTATGCTAATGTAATTGACAGCGAAACGGAAAACTACATATTTGAGCGTGGAAAGGAATATAACACAAACGGCGGTCC
This sequence comes from Hominilimicola sp., assembly GCA_051877355.1. GTDB lineage: Bacteria > Bacillota > Clostridia > UBA1381 > UBA1381 > Hominilimicola. The sequence goes on along the minus strand of JBJEIU010000245.1, from coordinate 1,025 downwards.
GCAGGTGGTTGTGCTGACGATGGATTCCATAGGCGGAGAATCGGTGGAGGATTTTTCTATCGAAACTGCGCGTAAATGGGGTATAGGTGATAAGGAAGAAAATAATGGTGTGCTTATACTGCTTGTAATGGACAGCCGCGACATACGCATTGAGGTCGGATACGGACTTGAGGGCGTTTTAAATGACGGCAAATGCGGACGCTTTATAAGAAATGCCACAGATATGCTGTCCGGCGGCGACTACAGCGGCGGAATAAAGCAGATATATGATGATGTAATCGGAGAGCTGGAGGAACCCACACCTGATGACGATGAGGATATGGACGTAATGGTTGAACTGATAGTTGCCATTATAGTAGGCGTGTTGGTAATTGGAATGTGGCTGATTGCAGGCAGACGCGGAGGACGCGGAGGCAGAGGCGGTTATCGCGGAGGCGGCTATTACGGAGGCTTCGGCGGCGGTGGCTTCAGCTCAGGCGGTTTTGGCGGCTCAAGCAGCGGCGGCAGATTTTCCGGCGGTGGAGGCAGCTTCGGCGGAGGCGGCGCCAGCGGTAAATTTTAGAACAGACATCTCCCGGCAAAGCTGGGAGATGTTTTTTTTGTGGGCATAGTATATTCCTAAAAAATATCTTCTGCAAAGTTTTGTAAAATGCTATATAGTGCTTGAAAAAATTGCGTAAAAGTGATAAAATGAAAAAGTATATATACATTATATTGTAGAGAATATATACAAAAAATACTAATTATGGATATGAATGGAGAAAAAATATGCTAAGATATTTCACAGCGGGAGAAACACACGGCAAATGCCTTACAGTTATAATAGAGGGAATGCCGTCGGGTGTACATATAAGTCTTGATAAGATAAATGAACAGCTTGCAAAGCGCCAGCAGGGCTACGGCAGAGGCGGAAGAATGCTGATTGAAAAGGACACAGCCGAAATACTTTCAGGCGTGCGCGGCGGCGTGACGATGGGAAGCCCTATAGCCATAAAGATTGAAAACCGTGACTGGGCGAACTGGGA
>JBJEIU010000244.1:0-2176 GCA_051877355.1 Hominilimicola sp. | reverse complement strand
GTTTGCGCCACGCACCGCCAAGAGAGGCGGACGACCAGAGGTCGGCTTCTGCGAAGCAGAAGTGCTGAGCGTTTCGATATTTTCAAATCCAATCGGTACGGGCGAAACCTTTTCAAGCGCAGCATAAAAATTCTTGTAATTATCAACGCTGCCTTGCAGTTTGTCAACTCCAAGCTGCGGTAAAGGTTCGCCGTCCGTCTGTGAAATGTCAAATACCGTTGTAACCTTATATGCCGGAATTGTAACATCTATTTTCTGCATAATCGGTTTTCCGTCCGCCCCGAAAACAGGCTGTTTTGTCTTTTGGTCTAACATCTGAGTTTCCTGCTGTACCTTATACGGAGAAGGGGCAATAATCTTTATGCCTTTTTCACCTTTCTTGACCTGCCGCTTAAAATTCTTCTGCCAAGCGCCATATCCCGCAATCATAGAAGCGTCCGGCTTCTGAAATAAAATCAAGAGCGTATTTCTGAAGCTGTAATGATGAAATTTTGACATTACGGATAAGTATTCCTTAAACTTGTCGCTGGCGAAAAGGTCTTTTACGCCTTGCTCCAGTTTTTCAGTGATTTCCTGCAGCTTCTCTTTTTGTGTTGCTGCTGTTAATTCTATCGGCTTAACGGCGGCGCCTTTCGGCGGCTCCGCTGTAACAACCGCAGTCTGACGCGTAGTGATGGTGTCATTATCAATCATTAACTTGACCTCCTTTTCTCAAATTCCAGCCTGTAATTGATGTATTTTCCGCCTGTGTCCGCAAGAATAACAGTCGCGTCATAAGTATTTCCCGTCTTTTCGGAATACAAGCCCTTGACCTTTGATTTGCCCTTATTGAGCAAGTCGGACGCAATTTTCTTTGTAAGCTCCTTTTTCTTGTCTGTGAAAAATCTGTCGTTCTTCCACATAACAAATCCGCACTCTTTATTTGAGCAGCAGAAGTTATTTTTACTTTCGTAAACATCAGCACCGCAGCGTGGACAAGTGCCGATAACTTCGCGCGGAGTATTAAAAATATCCTTTTTATCCTCTGAAATAAAGGAATAGGTCTGTATCAGCTCCGTTACAAGGTTTTCAATACCTGTCATAAATTCAGTGTCGGAATAATTACCCTTTGCAATCTCGGCAAGGCGATTTTCCCACTCCGCCGTTAATAACGGGGAGGACAGAGTTTCGGGAAGTATGCTCGCAAGACTGATACCGTCACGGGTGGGGATAAGGCTTTTACCCTTGCGGCAGACAAATCCTGTCTGTACCAGCTTTTCAATTATTCCGGCTCTTGTTGCCGGAGTTCCCAATCCCTTGCGTTCAGCTTCGTCTGTTGTTTCTTTTGCGCCGGCTGTTTCCATTGCTGAAAGTAATGTATCTTCGGTGTAGGCTTTCGGCGGTGAAGTGTAACCCTCATTTATTGAAGCCGTAACATTTATTGTCTGACCCTCGGTAATATAAATAGAGGTGTCGTCCTCATGCTCCGAATTGCCACAGCCTATGTATGAACGGAAAAGACAGTCAACGTCTTTCCAACCCTCCGATATAACCGTTCTGCCCTTAGCTGTAAATTTAGTGTCCCCGCACTCAAAAACAGCTGTGACAGTTTCGTAAGCATACGGCTCATTTACAGCACATAGGAGCTTGCAGATAATAAGCTGTAAAATACTGCGCTCGCCGCCCGGAAGCTCGTCAAGGCGTATTCTTTCAATCTGAACAGTTGGAATAATAGCGTGGTGGTCGGTGACTTTTTCGTTATTGAACAGATAAAATGTATCGGGTACAAAGTCCTTGCAGTTGCTAAACGGCGGGTGCTTTGCCGATAAATGAATAACGGCGTTTACAGTGTCCGCCATATCCTCCGTTAAATATCGGCTGTCCGTTCTCGGATATGTAATCAGTTTATTTTCGTAAAGTGATTGAGCATAGTCAAGCGTCTGTTTTGCCGTATATCCAAACAGCCTGTTTGCTTCACGCTGTAATGTTGTAAGGTCAAAGAGCTTTGGAGCGTGTTCCGTCTTTTTCTCTTTCACAACAGACACACAAACGGCCTGTGAATTATCACAAGCCGTCTTTATATTTTCCGCTTCGTCCTTATCCGAAAAGCGTTCGCTTATTGCTTTAGTTTTAGTGTCCCTAATTTCGACAGTGTAATATTTTTCTTTTTTGAAAGAAGTAATTTTACTGTCCCTTG
>JBJEIU010000243.1:0-2176 GCA_051877355.1 Hominilimicola sp. | reverse complement strand
TGAATTAAAACGTCTATTACGCAAGGAAGAAAAGCGTTCTGCTATTTGCGGAAGGTGTGTCGCTTTTTATGAGCTTGGTGGTGATAGGTATGTTCATTCGCAGGATTTTCTATATAATCCTAATAATCGCAGCGAGGCGCTGGCTATGTATAAGAAATGGAAGCATTACATTCAGGAACGGGATAATAAACTTCCTGAGCCTGTACGAATAACTAAGGGCTATGTTACTCCTTACGGAATGACAAAGGGCGAGGACGTAACAGAAGAATTTACGGTTGATTTGTCACAAAAGTGCATAATAAAAGTCGTAAGAAATCCTAAATATGCAATGTTTCCGAATTTATTAAGATCATAAAAAATCGGAGGAGTTAAATATGAGCGTAAATAAGTATTTAGAAGCTTTTGCAAAGCCGTTTGACGTAAGCAAGGTTAAATGGCGTCTGCAAGGCACAAATAAAGAAAAGACCGGCGGCTATGCGGTTCCGTATCTTGACTCGCGCACGATTGCGCAGCGTCTTGACGACGTTGTGGGGCAAATGCGCTGGAAGGACGAATACAGACCGTGGATAAATACAAAGGAAAGCGCGTCGCAGTTGTGCGTTATATATATTTATGACGACGACCTCAAGGAGTGGATAGGCAAGAGCGATGGCGCAAGTCTTTCCAATATAGAGCCTGTAAAGGGCGGTATTTCGGACGCGTTTAAGCGCGCGGCGGTTAAATGGGGAATAGGACGCTATCTGTATGACATGAATCCGATATGGGTTGAAGCTGAGCAAAGAGGTAACAGTACGATAATTAAAAGCAGTGAGTATAAAAAGCTCAATGACAGCTATATCGTATTTTTACGGAGAATAACGTCACAAGCTCCGGTTCAGAAATCAGCGCCGCAGACTATGGGAAATGTACAGCCGATACAGAAACCGGCAAGTCCACAACCCGCGCAGCCAAAAGCTGTCGCAGCGTATGAAGTTATGGGCGTCAAAGAACAGAGAGGCACAAGCGGAGTAAACAGTCTGCTTCGGATTAAGCATAACGGCAACGGCAAGGTTATAACGGCGTACTTTAACGGTACAAACAGTAACCTCATAACCGGCGCGAAGCTGGGCAGAGCTGTTTTCACATCAAAAAAGACCGCATACGGCGATGTAAATATATTACAAGACTTCGACTTAGCGGCGTAATAAAAAGTAGGAGCTTATGTACGGTACCCAATATAGGGTACCTGAATAATTATTTGCAGTCTTCAAAGTCAGTAGGAGCTTCAATTAAAGAAGCAACCTGAAAACGATGCTTGTGTCCGTCTGATTTTTCAGTACATACGTTAGCGTAGTGAATGTGTTTTCCGTTTCCTACATCTATAGCTTCGCCGGACATTCCGCAGAACTCATGGTAATGACCGTCTGCAAAATCTGTACAGAACTTGACTTCGTGTACATGGCTGCATCCGGATCTGATTGCTTCACCGGAAACGGTTGTAAAACGGTGATTGTGACAATCGCCGCACTCTGTTGTAAAGCCGGTGCTTCCTATGATTTCATGGACGTGCTTTTGTCTGTCGCACTCATAGTTTGTGTTGCTCATAGTATCTATCCTCCCTTCATATGTGATAGTATATATTATGCAGGAAAACAAACAAGTGTGAAATTCCGGTTAAGTGAAAAATATTTTATGAAAAGATAAAGGAGATATTATGGAAAAAATAAAAGAATTTACGATAACAAAAATTAAAATGAAGGGATTTAAAGCGTTTGCAGAGGAAACAGAATTTCGTTTTGGCAGTATGTCGTATATTTTCGGCTCTAACGGTCAGGGTAAAACCACGATTGCCGACGCTATCGCTTACGCGTTCTGCGCCGTTCCGTTCTGGGGCGAGAAAATCGTGGAACGTCTTATGAGCAAGGGAACGGAGGAAATGCGTGTAGAGGTTGAGCTTGTTGACGGCGACGGTGAAATTCATCATCTTATACGCCGCAGAAAAGGCAGCGACACCTCGATTACGTTTGATACGCGGCCATACAGACAAACGGATTTGGTAAATCTGTTTGCGGAAAAGGATATTTTCCTGTCAATATTAAATCCGCTGTACTTTATTGAAAAGATAGCGAACGACGGACGCGAGTTTCTGCAAAAGCTTCTTCCGCCTGTTTCACAAGAGCAGATTTTATCGGCTATG
>JBJEIU010000242.1:0-10189 GCA_051877355.1 Hominilimicola sp. | reverse complement strand
CTCTCCGTCATTGACAGTCCGGCAAGCAGTCCCGCAATTCTCGCGCAGTATTCGTATGCCGAATATGTCTTTGCGCCCACTTTAATTCCGTCAGTGGCAAAATTGACAATTCCCTCATTGTTCGCGCCGCTGTCCGCTGCGGAACACGGCAGAACTGCTTTGAATGTCTTTTTCGCCGCTCTTTGAGCAATAACCCAATTTTGAAGGTCTGCCGTTAAACCGCTGCTGTGTTGTTCCAAGCCGGGAAAAGTCAGCCAATTCCATGTCTTATTTCTTAGCCTTGCAAGAGCCGCATCATACGACTCTTTAAAGTTCTCACCCTTTTCCACTCTCTCGACAAGCACACGCTTCGGTGTTCCGAGAAATACCTTATTTAAATAATCAAGATTTGCCGCCGTCCAGTCGGATTTTACAATATCCGCTTCGTAGTTATATGAATAACTTAAACACTCATCGCCTGTTTTTGTTGAATCCTCAAGAATTACCGCCACAACACCGTTCTGACTTCGCCTTACGGCTGTCTGCGCTTTTGTCTTAAACTCAATTAAGATTTCGGGAAGTCCCATTACACATCACCTCGTATCACAAGTTCACTCATATCCTCGTACTCCTCATTTTTCTCTACTGCCTGAATGAAGGTAATATCAAAATAGACATACAGTGCAGTCTTTTCGATTTCAAACTCCATCTCCTGCACAGTCAAATGCCTATCGGCAATATCAAAAGTCGGGTACAAAAAAAGCTCTTTGATTCTGCTGTATGCGTCTATACAATCCTCCACAGTTTCAAGAGCCGATATATATTTTAATTCAACGGAAACGGTAATCTCCTCAGTCGCACCGCCGCAGCACTGCGGCTGTGTATTTGAGGGATATGCCGAAACAAACACGGCAGGCTTATCAAATCCCTCGTCTATCTCTGACGCCACTACATTAAATCCCGCATCTGTGAGGATTTCCGCTGCCCGTGTCTGTATATCCTTTTCTGTAATCATTCAACTTTCCTTTCCTATACCTGAATATCTCTTGTCAACTTATCAAGCAGCTTTTCCGCGCCTGACTTAAACTTTGTCTGCGCCTCTGACATAGATTTTTCAAGCATAAATCTTCCTTTTACATAGCCACCCGACTTTATGCCGCGTGCGCTGCGCTGTACACGATTTAATGTTCTGCCTCTCTCCCTCGTTCGTCCGCCCCTTACAACCTCGTGTCCCTGCTCTATGAGATGGGCGTGCGGCGCTGTTGACTGTACTCTAACTACTCTGACCTTGCCGCTCTTATACAGCTTCACCTTCTTGAGCCGCCATGAGTTGCGGAGTTTCTTTGTCCTGACAGGCGTCAGTGATTTTGTTTTCTTGTTCACCGCCTGACCTTCCGCCATAAGAAACGCATCCGCCTGATTTGGATAATTCTTCTCGCAGCGTTTCATAGCCTTTTCAAGTTCATCAAAACCGAATACATCAACATTTCTTGCCATTGCGGTCTTTCTCCTTCGCTATAATGTGCAATTGGGTGTTTCGCTCGCCTATATTAAGAACCGAAACAATATCAAGCACACGGACTCCAAACATAATCTTCATATCCTCCGTAATGTCCGGAAAATACCGCGTTGTAATCTTGTATGTTGTTTCCTCGCGCAGTTTCTGCGCCTCCTCATACTCTCGTTCCGACATAGGAGATACGTTTGCCCATACCGCATATTCCTTTACCGAAAGCTGATGTGCGTACAGTTGCCCTCCTACTGATTTCAGGACAGCGTTTCCCTTCTTATCGGCAACTACATACACCTCAGTATTTTCATCAACATTGAGGTTATTGCTTAAATTAGGCTTAAACGGAATCCACACAGGCACAGTTTCCTTCATGGAATTCAGCTTTTTATCAAGCGGTTTCAGGAATATGACCCGATGACGCAGCTTTGAAAAGTCCATTAAAACGCCGCCTTTCTGTATGGCTGAAGAAGCGTGTAGAATACGCTCGGAACACCGTCCTTCGTACCTTCCCTCTGTTCAAAGAAATATCCGATACATACAAGCATCGCCTGTTTATAGCTTTCGGGAAGTTCCTCCGGCAATGAAAGCCGTGTATAATTTTCGCACATTTCTCCTGCTAAAAGGACGAGTATCCGCAAATACTCGTCCTCCGCATCAGAATCCAAATGAAGATACTGCTTTACCTCATCAATCGTCAGCGCCATCGTCATCACCCGCCGATTTATCATCAGCACTTACTTTAGGCTTAGTGTCCTTCTTCACAGATTTTGCCGCCTTGATTTCCTCAGCAAAGCCGCATTTCACCAAGTCCTCGCCTATTTTCTTGTCCACATCAACGGTCTGACCTTCCGCAAAGCTGAAGCTCAGACCGGAACATGAAGTTGTCACCTTTATTTTCATTGCTTACACCTTTCCTTATTTCATCTGCATTGTCTTTACGGCTTCGGGAAGAATTAATTTGCCGTCCACTCTCTGGAACACACGGAAACCTACCTGTCCGTTCTTTGCGAACAGCTCGTTTAATCTCTGGAACGAGCGTCCCTGTCTGTCGGCTATCCAGTAATATTTCAAATCACCGAACAGCAGGATTTTGTTCCCCGCTGCAATCTCCGGCATATATGCCGAGGTATGTATAGGACGGTTAAGGATTGTATCCGGCTGTCCTGCCTGCAAACCCGGCTGCCATAAATACTGACCGTTGCTGTCCTTCAGTTTCCTTATAGCCTTAATCGTGCTGTCGTTTGAAAGGAACACGGCGTTCTTTCTGTACGGCGTTCTGAGGCTGTGATACAAATCAATAATCTCATCAGTCGTAATTGCATTTGATGCCGCCGCTGTAACGCCCACCTCTGCCGTGTTGAGTACGCCTGTCGGCTTGCCTGTGCCGTTGCCGTTTATGAACGCCAATTCCTCCGCCGCGCCCATTCGTCTTGCGAACTCGGACGATATGTAGGTTTCAAGATTAAAGGCGGAGTCGTTTAACAGTTCCTCCGACACCTTTATAATCGTACTGAGCTTGTGCGCGCCGAGCGATACTGCTCCGAACTCGTCATCGCTTTCGGTGTATTCCGAGCCTTCATCTGTCCATACCGCCTCGCCGTGTGATGCAACAACAGGGATTTTCTTGTCGCCGTTGGCGCTTGTTATGATAGTGGCAAGTCCGCGCATAATATTTTCATCGGCAAGCTTATCGATAAGCGTTGCCTCATACTCGTCCGGCACAAGATATCCGCCCTCACTGTCAGTGCCAATCTGCAAGGTATCGTGTACCGAATATGAGAGCTGATTATTCTGCATCAGCTTCCAAAACGCCTGCTTGTACGCGTCGCTTGCTCTGCCTGTTTTCGCGTCTGCTCCGCCGTCCGGTTTCTCACGGATAGGCTCGCTCGTCGGTGCGTTAAGCTTCTTTTCAAGTTCCGCCTGTCGTTCAAGAATACCTATCTCCTTGCCGAGCGCGACAATCTCAGCCTCCATCTTCTCGTATGCCGCCACATCATCAGCCGAGAGCATATCGTTCTCGCGCTTGGCGTCATCAAGAAATTTCTTTGTCTTTTCCCACAATGCTGCCCTTTTTTGTCTTAATTCCGTTATTGTTGCCATGTATATTCCCTCCCGTTATTTCAATAAATTTAATCTTGTTTCAAACTGCTCGGCAGGAACACCGTCAGTTTTATCCTCCGGCTTCTCTATCGGTTTGAGCTTCTTCCTCATAGCCGCTATTGTGTTGGTAACCATCGCGGTCTTGTCAAAAACCATATCCGATATTTCCTGCTTCTCGTCATCGGAATACAAAATCCTGTCGCAAAAACCCATATCGTGAGCCGAATGCGCGTTCATCCAAGTTTCACCGTCCATAAGATGTGAAATCTTACTCCGTGAAAGGCCTGTCTTTATCTGATAGGCATTTATGATGCTTTCCTTAACCTCGTTCAGAAAATCAATGCCCTGTTCAAGTTCCGACGCCTGACCGTAGAGCATCATTGACGGATTATGTATCATAAGCATTGACGTGGGCGACATCTCCACCATATCCCCCGCCATTGCGATAACCGACGCCGCGCTTGCTGCGATACCGTTTATTCTGACGGTTATCTTGCCGCTATGCTCTTTAAGAGCCGTGTATATCTCGCTTGCAGCAAAGCAGTCTCCGCCCGGACTGTTTATCCAAACGGTAATATCGCCGCTGTACTGACTAAGCTCGTTACGAAACATCTGCGGTGTTACATCGTCGCTGTACCAGCTCTCCTCTGCAATTACGCCGTCTAAAAAAAGCACGTTTTCCGTGCTTTCCGTTTCTTCATTTATTCTGTTTTTAACTGTTTTGAACTTCCAAAACTTGCTCAATCTCATCACTTCCTTCTGTTTTTCCGCCGTTACCCGCGTTCTTTATATCCACCATATTTCCGTTGCATAAGTATCTGTCGCCGCCCTCCTCTGCCGGAATTTTATTCATATCCTCCAATTCCCGTATATCATTCGCGCTGTACCAGCCGTTTTGTCTGCCGACGGCATAACCGCTCATACGGCTTTTGAAATCACCGCGCAATAATCCATCAACATTGAACTTAACAAAATATTTTTGCTGTTCTTCCTCGGTTAACAACTGCTGAAATATGGTCTGTTCAATGCGCACAAGCCACGGTCGGATTGTGTTTGTTACAAAATCCAAGCTCTGCTGTTCTATGTTATTGAATGAGGACTTCTCAAGGTCGGCTATCATATGCGGAGGCACTCTGAATATACGGCAGATTTCGTTTACCTGAAATTTGCGCGTTTCAAGGAACTGCGCCTCGTGCGGATTTATGGATATGGGACTGAACTTCATTCCTTCCTCCAAGACTGCGACCTTGTGTGCGTTAGAGCTGCCGCCGTATGCGTCGTTCCAAGCATCGCGCACCTTTTCCGGTTCCTTCAATACGCCCGGATGCTCAAGCACACCACTCGGAGTTCCCGAATTGGAGAAAAACGACGAGCCGTATTCCTCGGCAGCTATGGAAAGACCGATTGCATTCTTAGCCATAGCAATCGGCGAATATCCGACAAGTCCGTCAAATCCAAGTCCGACTACATGAAAAATCTCATCCTTCCGGAACACAAACGTTCCCTGCTTATCGCTGTTGTATGTGTAATATATCCGTCCGTCTGTGCCCCTGTCTATGTGCATCTTTTCAGGCATAAGCGGATACAGAGCCGTAACCTCACCCTTGCCGTTCCTGATAATCTGCGAGTAGGAATTGCCCCACAACAATAAATGGCTCATCATCACCTCGCGCATTACAAAGCTGTTCATTTCGGGATTTGGTATATCGTGGAGCAGACGGTACAGCGGATGAGTAAACACACGCTCTTTTCCGCTGTCGGTATATTCGTAAACGTGCAGAGGCAGACTTGCCACCGTTTCAGATATAATGCGGACACAGGCATACACCGCCGTTGTCTGCATTGCCGTCCGCTCGGTTACCGACTTCCCCGACCACGCTCTGCCGAACGGAAAAGACCGTCCTCCGCCAATGCTGTCGCCTTGATGATTTTTCGGGCGGTCGCGTGATTTAAATATTGATTTAATTATGTTCATAACAGCCTCCAGTCTAAAAATGGGCAGAAAAAAACCTCTTTCGTTTTGAAAGAGGTCATATATTGAATATTTTTAGTTGTAAATTTTAAGCAGCTTTTCTAACGCTTTTTTGCCAAGCTCAGTCGTTGGTTTGACGTCCCAGCCTCTGTCATAGTTTAAAAGTGTTTCATTTTTGTGTTTGACCATAAGCTTTGATATTCTGCCGCCTTTGATTCCAAATTCAGAACCCTCCTCGTAGTGTTTTACCCAAAACTCTACCATCTGCTTTCCTACTTCTAAATATGCGTGTTCCCACATTCTCGTGTTCCTCCTTGTTCTTTATTGTGAGTACATATTACCGTCATACGAAGTTTATATCAATACGATTACTACACAATGATTAAGCAACATTTATGTGTATTATACACACTAAAAACACAAGGCTGTCCCTACGCTATCATAGGAGCAGCCCCGCTATCCATAATTGCATATTTATTGTCTTGTCTATGCATTATGAAAAATATCATTTTTACTTATAGCAGAATTATAATACTGCTCTTTAATTTCAATAATATCAATATTATTTCCACCTGTAAAATAATATTGATCTGAAGAATTATTAACACGTATTAAGAATGCAAAAGGCTCACCATTGATATAGCCATCAAAGCTACCCTTTTTATCCATTTTCCCTAAAAGTTCTAAGTCCCTGACAAAATTTTTAATAGCTTCATCTTCTGTTTTATAATTTAGGCAATATTCGGTATGACAAATGGGAAGATGCATTTTGGCTCCTTCATTTATTAGCACCGTTGTACCAGTTGTCAATGTCAGTTTACTGGTGGAAAGTTTAAGACCTTTATCTGCACAACATTTGCTCACTTTATCAAATTGGCTTCTTACATCCGTTCCCTTGCTGTTTTCAGCAACCGCACGTTTATAAATATATGTCTTTTTATTTTCTTCCATAATAATGTACCCTCTTTCTTTACATTCAAATTATAATGTCTATGATCCTACCTTTTCAAAAGGTTAATTTTAAGGAGTTATTGTACTCCTGTATATTACTATGTGCATACAATATTTGTCAATACCTTTGAAAAAAGTATTCAATAAATGAAAGAATATGCGTTCGCATAATCGCTTACCTCCTTACTTTTTAAGAATTTATTTCGTTTGTTGGGTACATATTAGCTCTTATGGGGGATTATATCAATACGATTACTACACAATAATCACGCAATTTTTATGTGTATTGTACACACTAAAACACAATAATCCCGCGGCTATCGTAAACGCTGCCTTGCTGTCCCTCATTACGGATTGCTCTGTCAAGAGCCATCACTGATGCAACAGCGCCGTCAATTCGCTCAGTGCTGTGTTTTTTGGAAAGCTTGATGTTTTCCGCAGCGTCCGTTTCCACGCATACATTATCGAAATTCCATCTAAGCACAGGATGATTATTATGGATTATCTTTTCCTTCAGAACAAGCGAATACAGTTCCTTTGTCGGCGGACTCATATCCTTAAAGCCCTGTCCGAACGGAATCATAGTAAGACCCTCATCTTGGAGGTTCAATATAATCTGCGTTGCGTTATATCTGTCATATGCGATTTCCCGAACCACAAACTTGCTTGCAATCTCTTTAATATCCGCCTCAATTCTGCGGTAATCCACAACATTTCCCTCTGTGGTGCGAATAAAACCGTTTGCCTCCCATACATCATATGGGACATGGTCGCGCCGCACACGCTGACGGAGGTTTTCCTCCGGTATCCAAAAGTACGGAAGGATTATGTATTTCTCCGTATCATTTCTCGGCGGAAACACAAGAACGAAAGCTGTCAAATCCAGAGTTGTCGAAAGGTCAAGTCCGCCGTAGCATTCGCGCCCGCGCAGAGTTTCTATATCTATAATCTCATCGCAGGCGTCCCATTTATCCATCTGCATCCAGCGTGTGGATTGTTTCACCCACTGATTAAGCCTTAACTGCCTGAACAGGTTTTCCTCTGCCGGATTTTCCTTGGCGGACTGAAAAGCTGCCCGTACCTTTTCAATATCAACCGTATGACCGAGCGACGGGTTTGCCTTGTACCAATTCCGCTCGTCCGTCCAATCGTCATCATCGGCAATTCCGTAAATGACAGGATAAAAGGTCGGGTCAATCTTACGTCCTGCCAATATATCGGCAGCTTTTTGGTGCTGTTCAAAGCATATACTGTTTCTATCCGTTCCGGCAGTTGTTATGAGGAAAAACAGCGGCTGTGTTCTTGCGTCGCCGGAGCCTTTTGTCATTACATCGAATAACTCTCGGTTTGGCTGCGAGTGCAGTTCGTCAAATATTACGCCGTGTACATTCAGACCGTGTTTAGTAAATGCCTCTGACGAAAGCACCTGATAATAGGAATTCGTTGGTTTATACACAAGTCTTTTTACCGACATTACAGGTTTGATTCGTTTCTTAAGAGCCGGACACTGGTCTACCATGTCAACGGCAACATCAAATACAATGCTCGCCTGCTGTCTGTCGCTTGCACATCCATAGACCTCCGCGCCCCATTCACCGTCACCGCAAGTCAGATACAGCGCCACACCCGCCGCAAGCTCAGATTTACCCATCTTCTTGGGTATTTCCACATACGCCGTGTTATACTGACGATAACCATTCGGCTTTATCGTACCGAACACATCTGATATGATTTCATCCTGCCACGGCAGCAGTTCAAACGGAATACCGCGCCATTTGCCTTTGGTGTGCTTGAGTGCATTTATAAAGGCCTTTGCCCGCTGTGCCTTATTCTCGTCAAACATTACTTTTTCTCACCGCCAAGCGATAGAAGCTGTTCCATAGCATCGTCGGATGCATCCGTTCCACTGTCGCTCACAATCCTTGACCTTGACGCAGGTGTAAGTCCGAACTGCTCACAGAATTTGCTCATTTGTTTTAAATACTGCTGTGCAATAGCTACCTGCGGAACCTGCTGCCAATATCCGCTCGGTGTTTTTACAATCGCGCCGTGCTTTGAAATGAACTCCTCCGCCGCCTTCCATCGCGCATACGCTTGGCAGTATCCGGCAAATGCCGCCATATCCACTTCTGTCAATATTCCGAGCTGTTCCATCTGCTTTGCCAGCCGCCGCCATTCCTTTTTCGCATCATCGTCCAGCCATTTCGGACAGGACGGCGCACGAGCCGCAGGTTTTGGCTCATTTGCGTTTAATTGGCGCTTGCCGGGATTACCCTCAAGCTGTTTTACTGCCGTAGGTTTCGGCTTTCTGCCCCTCTGTGCCAAGCGTATCACCTCCTTCCACTTAATTTTAAGCACAAAAAATCACCCCTCGGCAAAGCCGAGGGCGTAATATTCTTTTTTATATAAATTCACACAAAAAACCGCCCCGTAAAGGCGGTCTGCGGCTCGTGTACCGTTTCTTATTTCTACAATTTCGCTTATTTCTTTTTTAAATATACCGTTACCGTTTCCGTTTCGTCCTTGTGCTTATCAATTTCCCAGTGGTCGTAGTAATAATTACCGCCCATCATATGAATATACGATCCTCTTTGCCAATCTGTAAAGAACTTTTCGTAATTTTCCATAGCCCATCTTCGCATAACATCAGATGGCGTATAATTCTGACTTTGAAAATATTTCACTTGGATTTTATACGTTTCCGGCATTTTCATAACAAATTCCTCCATTCAAGCTCTTAAAAGATTTCTTCGATAGAATTAACCGTACCTTCGTCGCACATATTACAATTAATATTTTGTGCGTCGATAAATCTGTCTATTGCTTTTTCTTCTGCTTCTGTTTCGTCAGCCGCATATATGATAAATGTACGATGTCTATATACGCTTACGAATCCGCCTACTTCTACTTTATACTTTGCCATGTTCAAACCCTCCCATTCCCGTTAGTCATTAATCTGCGCTGAATGGTAGTAACCAAAAGCATCCCTTACTATTCCGAACTTGCTTTCTATGCCTCTCTCTCGGTCATCTCTCATCGCTGCTCTTGATAGTCTTTCGGCTGCTTTGCGGCTTTCTTGTCTGTCAAGCCCCTCAAAGTGATATTCACCATATTTCTGCAAAGTTCTGATTGCCTCTTTTTTAATTCTCATTGTAAAATCCTCCGTTTCGTTTATTGTAAGTCCATATTACCGTCATACGGAGGTTTTATCAATACCATTAGTACACAACAAATCAGGAATATTATTGTGTACTTTAGAGCTTATTGCTCCAAGCAAAAAACCGCCGCTCGGCGGTTTTTCGTTGTTTCAATTTATCATCCTCGCAGCCACTTATAATAAATATCGTCATAGTCGCAATTGGCACGTTCCGCTAATTCCCCGAAAATCCTTTCTCTTACAATGCTATCCCCCACTCCGATGAATTCATAGATTTCAGTATGCTGATTTAATGCCTGAAGTACATCCTCGAATGTAATATTTTCATTGATTTCTGCTCCAAGTTCATCATCCGGAAATGTTTTTGTGTACCATAATTTCACTGTTTCTTTCATTTTGCTTTCCTCCATTTTCTCAGGCTTTCTGCCCTTTTGTTGTACACATATTACCGTCGTTCGGGGACTTTATCAATACCATTACTACACAATAAATCAGAAATGTTATTGTGTACTTTACA
>JBJEIU010000241.1:0-10206 GCA_051877355.1 Hominilimicola sp. | reverse complement strand
ACTTTGACGTGGTTGACGCTGCCGCAAAGGCAAGCGGTCATGTGGGTATCATTTCAGTTGGCTGGGACCCCGGTATGTTCTCGCTTAACAGACTTTACGCAAACGCAATTCTTTCAGACGGCAAGGACTATACTTTCTGGGGCAAGGGCGTAAGTCAGGGTCACTCTGACGCAATCCGCAGAATTGAGGGCGTAAAGGACGCAAGACAGTATACCGTGCCTGTTGAAAAGGCGCTCAGCGCTGTAAGAAACGGAGAAAATCCCGAGCTTACAACACGCGAAAAGCATACGCGTGAATGTTACGTTGTAGCGGAGGAGGGCGCAGACCTTGCGCGCATTGAAAACGAAATCAAGACAATGCCAAACTACTTTGCGGATTATAACACAACTGTTTACTTCATTTCCGAGGAGGAGCTAAAGGCGAACCACAGCGGTATTCCTCACGGCGGCAGTGTTATAAGAACAGGTAAAACAGGCTGGAACGGCGAAAACACTCACGTTATCGAATATAGTCTGAAGCTTGATTCAAACCCCGAATTTACTTCATCTGTGCTTATCGCGTACGCAAGAGCAGCATACAGAATGAACAAGGAGGGTCAGAGCGGCTGTAAGACCGTATTTGACGTTGCTCCTGCATACCTGTGCAAGCAGAGCGGCGAGGAACTGAGAAAGCACTTGCTGTAATAGAAATTCCTAAAGGCAGTCATATGACTGCCTTTTTTTGCGCTTAAATTGCTGATATTTGTGCTAACTGTTATTGACATAAGTGTGATAAAATGCTATAATTTATTGTGTATGACTATATAATTCAGAAACGGGAGAAATTAATGATTACAGGAAAACAAAGAGCATATTTGAGAAAAATATCGCATGAATTGGAACCTATATTTCAGATTGGAAAAGAGGGTGTTACAGCTCCGCTTCTTGACGGACTTGACAAGGCGCTCAATAAGCGCGAAATATTAAAGGTGCATATTCTTGAAACCGCCTTTCTTGACACGCGCGACACATGTAACGAAGTGGCGCAGAAGCTTAACGCCGAGCCTGTGCAGGCAATCGGAAACAAGTTTATAATCTACCGCAAGTCCGACGATGAAAAATACAGAAAAATCGAGCTGCCAAAAAGATGAGAATAGGAATAATGGGCGGTACGTTTAATCCTGTGCATAACGCGCATTTGCTAATTGCCGAATTGGCAAGAGAGGAATTTAAGCTTGACCGCATAATTTTTATAACGGGCGGCAACCCACCGCATAAAAACAGCGAGGTGTCAGCCGTTCACCGCTTTAATATGACGCATATTGCGATAGAGGGGAACGAAAGCTTTGTTGACGATGATTTTGAAATAAACAGGACGGAAAAATCCTATACTGTTAATACGCTTGAATATTTGAGGGGAAAATATCCATGTGACGAGTTGTTTTTCATAATCGGCGAGGATTCTCTTGAGGATTTGCCGAAATGGTATGAACCCCAAAGGATACTTGACATGTGTACACTTCTTGTATTTCCGCGCAGGTCGCATGAAACACTTGCGGTGACGCTAAAGGCAATGCGTGAAAAATTCGGGAATAACATATTGCCTATATCAGCGCCGATAATGGAACTTTCGTCAACGGATATAAGAAACCGCATCAGGGACAATAAAACGGTAAAATATATGATACCCGATAAAGTGATAGAATATATAAAACAACATAATTTGTATGGTGATCCAGATGAAAAGTAAATTAAAAGGGACATTAAGCGAAAAACGCTATAAGCACAGCCTCGGCGTGTGCGATGAAGCGGTAAAGCTGGCTGAATTATACTGTGCTGACACAGAAAGGGCATATTTTGCAGGACTTCTGCACGACTGCGCAAAAGGCTATAATACCGATAAGCAAATCGAGCTTTGCAAAAAATACGGTATTGAGCTTGACAAAATAACACTTTCATGCAAAGCCGTTATACACGCGCCGCTTGGCGCGGCTGTAGCAAAAGACGAATACGGAATAAATGATGAAGAAATTCTCGAAGCAATCCGCTGTCACACCGTTGCAAAGGCGAATATGTCGCTTCTTGACAAGATAATCTATATTGCGGATATGATAGAGCCTATGCGCGATTTTCCGGGCGTGGACAAGCTGAGGAAAGCGGCGTATGAGGATATTGACAAAGCCTTTATTATGGGGCTGAAGCAGAGCATTGTATTCAATGCCGAGAAAAACAAGATAATACACCCCGACACAATTTCAGCATGGAATTATATGCTTGGGGACACTAAAAAGAAATGAAAGGGGACACTAAAATGAACGAAAAAGTTGAAATAATCAAAAAGGCCCTTGACGATAAAAAAGCCACCAATATTGAGGTGCTTGACGTTTCGCAGCAGACCTCTTTGGGTGATTATTTTATAGTGGCATCCTGTCAGTCAACGGTGCAGGTAAGAGCCTGCGTTGACGAGGTTGAGGAAAAAATGCAGGACGCAGGCTTCGTAGTACACCACAAGGAGGGATACCGCGGCGGAAGCTGGATACTGATGGATTACGGCGATATAATCGTACACGTAATGCAGCAGGAAATCAGAGAGTTTTATGCAATCGAAAGATTATGGGACGACGCGGGTACTACAGTTGAATCAGAAGAAGAATAAAATACAAAGGAGTTTATATACAAATGGAAAGTTACAATTTCAAAGCCATAGAAAAGAAATGGCAGGACAAGTGGGAGGAAACAGGCGCTTTTCACGCTGAAACGAACAGCAAAAAGCCGAAATATTTCACAATGATTGAGTTCCCGTACCCATCGGGCGCAGGTTTGCACGTGGGACACCCGAGAAGCTATACGGCTCTTGACATTATCGCAAGAAAGCGCCGTATGGAGGGTTATAACGTGCTTTACCCGATAGGCTGGGACGCGTTTGGACTTCCTACGGAGAATTTTGCCATAAAAAACAAGGTTCATCCGAAAATAGTAACTGAAAAGAATATTGCAAATTTCACACGCCAGCTTAAAATGCTTGGTTTTTCATTTGACTGGTCAAGAGAAATCAACACAACTGACCCGAACTATTATAAATGGACGCAGTGGATTTTCTTACAGCTATTCAAGCATGGTCTTGCATACAAGCAGGAAATGCCTATTAACTGGTGTACAGGCTGTAAGGTGGGACTTTCGAATGAGGAGGTCGTAAACGGTGTCTGCGAACGCTGCGGCAGCGAGGTTGTACAGAAGCGCAAGAGCCAGTGGATGCTGAAAATTACTGAATACGCACAGCGTCTTATAGATGATCTTGACGAGGTGGACTATCTTGAAAAGATAAAGACACAGCAGAAGAACTGGATAGGCAGAAGCGAGGGTGCGGAGGTTAAATTCAAGCTTTCGACAGGCGATGAAATGGTTGTTTACACAACACGCGCCGACACGCTTTTCGGCGCGACATACACTGTTATGTCACCTGAACATCCGCTTATCGAAAAGATGAAAGACTCCATCACAAACTATGACGAGGTGCTTGCATATAAGGCGGAGGCAGCAAAGAAATCCGAATTTGAGCGTACAGAGCTTGCGAAGGACAAGACTGGCGTTAAGCTTGAGGGAATATATGCGGTAAATCCTGCAAACGGTGCGCAACTTCCTGTATTTATTTCGGACTACGTGCTTGTAACCTACGGCACAGGTGCAATCATGGCAGTTCCGGCGCATGACAGCCGCGACTGGGATTTTGCAAAGAAATTCAATCTTCCTATAATCGAGGTTGTATCGGGCGGAAAGAACGTGCAGGAGGAAGCCTACACAGACGTATATAAGGGCAACATGGTAAACTCCGACTTCCTTAACGGATTGCATGTAAAGGAAGCAATTCCGACAATGATAGACTGGCTTGAAAAACAGGGGCTTGGCAAGAGAAAGGTCAATTTCAAGCTGCGCGACTGGGTATTCTCACGTCAGCGTTACTGGGGTGAGCCAATTCCGCTGGTACACTGCGACAAGTGCGGCTGGGTGGCGATTCCCGAAAGCGAACTGCCGCTTGAACTTCCTGAGCTTGAAACCTTTGAGCCGGGAGAAAACGGTGAATCACCGCTTGCAAAGGCGTATGACTGGATTGAAACAACGTGTCCGCAGTGCGGCGGAAAGGCACAGCGTGAAACCGACACAATGCCACAGTGGGCAGGTTCAAGCTGGTACTTCCTGCGATATATGGACCCGCACAATAATGACGCACTTGCATCTAAGGAAGCGCTTGAATACTGGTCACCTGTTGACTGGTACAACGGCGGTATGGAGCATACAACGCTGCATTTGCTTTACTCGCGTTTTTGGCATAAGTTCCTTTATGACATCGGTGTAGTGCCAACAAAAGAACCATATATGAAGCGTACCTCACACGGTATGATTTTGGGCGAGAACAACGAAAAAATGTCAAAGTCAAGAGGAAACGTTGTTAACCCTGATGATGTCGTAAACGAGTTCGGCGCAGACGCGTTCAGAACATATGAAATGTTTATCGGTGCATTTGACCAATCCACGCCTTGGTCACAGCAGGGACTTAAGGGCTGTTACAAATTCCTTGAAAGAGTATGGAATTTGCAGTCAATCGTCACTGACGAGGAGGGCTACAGCGCCGACCTTGAAAAGACAATGAACAAGGCTATAAAGAAGGTGGGCGAGGACTTCGAGAGAATGAAGTTCAACACCGCTATCGCAACAATGATGAGCCTTGTAAACGATTTCTCAAAGAAAGGCTCTGTCACAAAGGACGAGTACAAGACGCTTATCACTCTATTGAACCCTGTTGCGCCGCATATGACGGAGGAGCTGTGGCTGACATACGGAAACGGCGAGCTCCTTTCGCTTCAGCCGTGGCCTACATTTGACGAGGAAAAGACGGTTGACGACGAGATTGAAATCGTTGTACAGATAAACGGCAAGATTAAGGATAAGCTTATGATTCCTGCCGGACTTGATAAGGACGGCACGCAGGAGGCGGCTATGAACACGGATAAGATTAAGGGCCTTATTGAGGGCAAGAACGTGGTTAAGGTTATCGCTGTACCGGGTAAATTGGTTAATATAGTAGTTAAATAATGAAAAAGGGCTTGAAGCCCTTTTTTCATTCAAAAGGAGATAAGATGGACAGTTTGATTTACAGTCTGAACGCCACAATTCCTGTGTTTCTGGTAATTGTGGTGGGATACATATTAAAGCGGATAGGTATGCTTAACGAAAGCTTTGTAAAGTGTGCGAATAAGTTTAATTTTACCGTTACGCTGCCTGTGCTGCTGTTTGTGGACTTGTCCGCAACGGACATAATCGGCGATTTTGATCTTTCATATGTGCTGTTTTGCGCCGTGACCACAACAGTGGTAATTTGCGGTCTGTGGCTTGGCGCAAGGCTGTTTTTAAAGGATAAATCGCTTATCGGCGAATTTGTTCAGGCGGGTTACCGCTCAAGCGCGGCAATCCTCGGCGTTGCGTTTATACAGAATATCTACGGCGACAGCGGTATGGCGCCTGTTATGATAATCGGCTGTGTGCCGCTGTTCAATATTTTTGCGGTGCTTGCGCTGACCTTTGAGGGCGAAAAGAGTGAAAACGGCGCGGAGCATATAAAGAAATCAATTATAAATATCATCAAAAATCCGATTATAATCGCTATCGCGCTCGGTGTTATAGCATCGCTTATAAAAATTGATTTCCCCGAAATAATTGATAAAACGCTGTCGTCTTTTTCAAAAATGGCATCGCCGCTGGCGCTTGTCACAATAGGCGCAGGCTTTGAGGGGAAGAAAGCCATTGCGAAAATCAAACCGACAATCGCGGCGGCAATGATAAAATTAATGGTGCTGCCGGCAATATTTCTGCCGATTGCTGTTAAATTAGGTTTCCGTGATCAGGCGCTTGTGGCGCTTATTATAATGCTCGGTTCGCCGACCACGCCGTCAAGCTATATAATGGCGAAGAATATGGGACACGAGGGCGTGCTAACGTCAAGTGTTGTTGTTATGACGACACTGCTGTCGTCCGTCACGCTGACATTGTGGATTTTTGTGGCGCGGTATTTTGGATTGATTATGTGATGGGCTTGACAAATGGCTCAAATATGGTATAATAATTTACAGAGTGAAACCACAGGTTACACGAAGGGGTACACCACCACGGGTGTAGAGCTTCTTTGTGTAACCTTTTTTTCTGAAAAAAATTCTCGTTGCATCTCACCCCAAACAGGGACTTGAAGTATACACATATGTCTGTGTCCCTGTTTGGAATGACCTGCTTAGAGCATTTTCTTCAGAAGTATTTATGAGGAGGCAAAAAAATGATTACTCTTAACGGCAAGGAAAGCAAGACATACGCAAACCTTACGGAGCTGCTGGAGGAAAACAAATTCCGCAGAGAACGCATTGCTGTGGAAATAAACGGCGAAATAATAAGCAAAGCCGACTATGACACGACACCGATAAAAGACGGTGACATAGTCGAGGTAGTACATTTCATGGGAGGCGGAGCATTTGCGAAGCAAATGCGGATAGTGTATCCAAGATAGTGCAGGACGGTTCATGAGGTTTGCGGAGCAAAATCATGAACAGGCAGTGAAAATGCCGTGTCCGAAACGGTTGCACGCAGTGCAAATCGAGATACACTCCGACTGTAGCCGGAGCATTTGTGCCAAATACGTATAAACAATAATTTACAGAAATTAAACAAGGGAGAGAACAAAGATAATGGAAGATAAGTTAATTTTAAACGGACATGAATTTACATCAAGATTTATTTTAGGTTCGGGAAAGTATTCACTTGACCTTATCAAGGCGGCTATAGAAAACGCGGGCGCTCAGATTATAACGCTTGCCCTGCGCCGCGCGGCAGGCGGCGAGGTGGCGAATATCCTTGATTATATCCCTGACAATGTAACGCTTTTGCCGAATACATCGGGTGCGAGAAATGCTGACGAAGCGGTCAGAATTGCGCGTCTTGCGCGTGAAACAGGCTGTGGCGACTTCGTAAAAATCGAAGCAATAAGGGACACTAAATATTTATTGCCCGACAATTACGAAACACTTAAGGCAACAGAAATACTTGCAAAAGAGGGATTTGTTGTAATGCCATATATGTACCCCGACTTAAACTTTGCAAGGGACTTACAGAACGCGGGCGCGGCTTGCGTAATGCCGCTTGGCTCGCCGATAGGTTCAAACAAGGGACTTTGCACAAAGGAATTTATCAAAATTCTTATAGATGAAATTGACCTGCCTGTAATCGTTGACGCCGGTATCGGCAGACCGTCTCAGGCATGCGAGGCAATGGAAATGGGCGCAGCGGCTGTAATGGCGAACACAGCTATTGCCACAGCGGGCGATGTTCCCGCAATGGCTCTTGCCTTTAAGAAAGCTATAGAAGCAGGACGTGAGTCTTATCTTGCTGGCTTTGGTGACGTGGTGGAAAAGGGCGCAAGAGCATCATCACCATTAACAGGTTTTTTACACGACTAACAAGGGACACTAAAACATAAGGGGACACTAAAATGAAGGAACGAACAAATCATATGAAATATATGGAGGGCATGGAGGTCATAAATTCCAACATGCTTGAAGAGGTCATAACCGCAATGAACAATTACGACTATGATAAATACACAGAGCGCGACGTAAAGACCGCGCTTGCGCATGACGTGCTTACACCGGAGGATTTTGCGGCGCTGCTGTCACCGGCGGCACTGCCGTTTCTGGAGGAAATGGCGCAGCGCGCACAGATTGAAACACGTAAGCATTTCGGTAATTCAATTGCTATGTTCACTCCGCTTTACATAGCGAATTACTGCGAAAATTACTGCATTTACTGCGGTTTTAACTGCTACAATAAAATCCGCCGCGCGAAGCTTACCGCGGAGGAAATAGAGGTTGAAATGCAGGCAATCGCAAAGACTGGTTTGCAGGAAATTCTACTTCTTACAGGAGAGAGCAGAAAGATGTCGGACGTGGACTACATCGCCGAGGCGTGCGCCATTGCGAAGAAATATTTTAAGGTGGTAGGCGTTGAGGTATATCCGATGAATAGCGATGAATATGCAAAGCTACACGCAAACGGCGCGGACTTTGTGACGGTATTTCAGGAAACCTACAACAGCGATAAATATGAAACGCTTCACCTTGAGGGACACAAAAGAGTATTCCCGTACCGCTTCTATGCGCAGGAGCGCGCGATACTGGGCGGTATGCGTGGGGTGGGCTTTGCCGCTCTTCTGGGACTTGACGATTTCAGAAAGGACGCATTTGCAACAGGTATGCACGCATATTTGCTGCAGAAAAAATATCCGCACGCGGAAATTGCATTTTCATGCCCGAGACTAAGACCAATCATCAATAATGATAAAATCAACCCAAAGGACGTACACGAGCCGCAGCTTTTGCAGGTAATCTGCGCCTACAGAATATTTATGCCGTTCGCGAGCATAACCATTTCAACGCGTGAATGTGAGCGGTTCAGAAATAACATTATAAAAATTGCCGCGACAAAAATAAGCGCGGGTGTTGACGTGGGAATAGGCGGACACAGCGGCGAGCAAAAAGGCGACGAGCAGTTTGAAATATCCGACCCGAGAAATGTGGACGAGGTGTTTAAGGCGATAGAGGAGCAGGGCTTGCAGCCTGTAATGAGTGATTATATCTATGTTTAAAATAATTTGTGTTACAAGCAGGGGAATGTGCGACGATTTTTTCGAGCGCGTTGGTGAGCTTTACAAAAACGGCGTTACCGTTATTCTGCGTGAAAAGGACTTGTCCGAAAGTGAATATGAACGGCTTGCGAAAAGCGTAATTGAGGTGTGTCCCGACGTGATACTTCATTCATACACAGACGCGGCAAAGCGTCTTGGGGTAAAGAAAATACATCTGCCGCTTCATAAGATGTACGAAAGCGTAAAAAACGATTTTGAAACAGTCGGTATTTCCGTGCACAGTGCAGAGGAAGCAGTGGAAGCTGAAAGAATGGGCGCGGACTATGTAACGGCAGGACATGTTTTTTCGACCGACTGCAAAAAAGGTCTTGCGCCGCGGGGAACGGAATATTTGAAGTCTGTAGTCAATGCCGTGAAAATTCCCGTGTACGGAATAGGCGGGATATTACCCGATAATATCGTGGAAATCAAGACAGCAGGTGCGTGCGGCGCATGTATAATGTCGGGGTTCATGAAATGCGAAAATATAGAAAAATATTTGGCACAAATAAACAAAAACCTATTGAAAAAATAGCCGCTTTCATATATAATTATATTATAAAATATGATATAAGGAGAGAAACCAATGAAATCAATAAAAGAATTTGAATTCTGGTTCATCACAGGAAGCCAGCACCTTTACGGCGAAGAAACGCTCGCACAGGTTGCAAAGGATTCACAGGCAATTGTGGAGGGACTTAACGCCGCAGGAACACTGCCATGCAAGATTGTGTACAAGCCGACAGTAAAGACGCCTGCCGAAATCACAAAGATTTTCAAGGAAGCAAGCTATGACGATAAGTGCGCGGGTGTTATCTCATGGATGCACACATTCAGCCCGTCAAAGATGTGGATAAATGGTCTAAAGGACTTCAAGAAGCCTTACTGTCACTTCCATACACAGTTCAACCGTGAAATTCCGTGGAATGAGATTGACATGGACTTCATGAACCTTAACCAGTCAGCGCACGGTGACAGAGAACACGGCTTTATCGGTTCAAGACTTCGTATGCCGAGAAAGATAATTGTAGGCTACTGGCAGGACGAGGAGCCGCAGAAGAAGCTTTCAGACTGGATGAGAAGCGCGTGCGGATATGCTCTCAGTCAGGAATTGAAAATGGTGCGTTTCAGCGATAACATGCGTCAGGTTGCCGTTACAGAGGGCGATAAGGTTGAGGCTGAAATCAAGTTCGGCTGGGATATTGAATACAGAGCAATCGGCGATGTTGTTGACGTGCTGAACGAGGTTACGGAAGCCGAGATTGACGCAAAGATGGCTGAATATGAGAGCCGTTACACAATTGACACAGACAATATTGCGGCTGTACGTTATCAGGCAAAGGAAGAAATCGCTATAAGAAAGATTTGCGAGGAGTTTGGTTACAGCGCGTTTGTAACGCACTTTGACACGCTTCACGGTCTTGAACAGCTTCCCGGACTTGCCGCGCAGAATATGATGGCTGACGGCTACGGCTTCGGAGCGGAGGGCGACTGGAAGGTTGCCGCTAT
>JBJEIU010000240.1:0-2208 GCA_051877355.1 Hominilimicola sp. | reverse complement strand
CAGGATGACCCGTCAATGCCGCGTGACGATGACGACGACTGTGAGCGCCACCATGACCGCGACTGTTGCCGTGACCGTGATGACGACTGCGACTGCCGCAGAAGATAAGCACTCCCACGATTTATGAATTGATTTGGTTTGTATAGGCAGAACATATGACAAGTAATATATGCTGACATCGTTTTTGGGCGATGTCAGCTTTGTTTTTATGAAATTCTTTCGTTATTATAAAATCCATGTACGTTTGTATGTGTCAAAAGAAAATATATTTGAGGGTTTTGCTGACCTAAAAAATCTCATTAAACACAATATCAGGATAAGGACAGATTTTTTACATTGCGTCTATAATCGCTTGGAGTCATGCCATACTGTTTTTTAAATGTACGGTTATAATGTTCGATATTCGCATACCCTACAATATCACATATTTTTATTACGCTCAAGTCAGTGTTTGCAAGCAGACGGCAGGATTTTTCAAGCTTTATATTCTGTAAAATCTTGGTAAAGTTTTTTCCTGTGTAATCCTTGACAAGCTTGGAGAAATATGAAGTTGAAAAGTGAAAATGTTCAGCTGCGTCTGCAAGAGTTATGTCAATAAAATGGTCCTGTATATACCGTAGTATTTCCGCTACCTGACTGCCGCTTTGCTCGGATGAAGGAGCAAGCTCAACATCCGTTTCATAATAACGAAGCAAATGAGTAAACATAACTGACAGCATATTTATCAGCATACGCCTGTAATACTTCTTATGCTCCAGCTTTTCTATAAACAAGTCCTCCATATTGCTCTTTATAATGTCATTGCCTTCGGTGTGAAAAACAAGATAATTGTTATGATTCTCAGAGTAGAGTATATGCAGAAAAAAGGCGGAAAGAATATCATTTTCGGTCATCATATTGAAAAATGTTTTTTCAAAAGTGCTTTTGCGTATAATCAGATTGATAATAATACTATCGTCAAAAACTTCAATAGAGTGTTGAGTATTAGGCGCGATGAAACACATGTCTCCCTCTGTCATATTGTGGACAATATTTTCAAATCGATTTACGCATTTACCGGAATATACATATGCGACCTCAAAAAAATCATGCTTATGCATAAACGGAGGAGTGTATCTGTAATGCTTCTGAATAATAACATTGTCGCTTATATCAATGAACAGCTTATGCTCCTGCAAATCGCGGAAATATTCATCATAATCATCAAACCATCCCGGCATATCGGGTACATATAGACGGCGGTCAAGAATATCCTGTCTGCCGGTTTCGGAAATGAATTGCTGAAGCGCCTTTTCGCCATCTGATTTCTTCTCATACATTTTTTTGTAAAACAACTCGTCAGGCTCATAGCGGCTGATATATTCTTTAAATTCATTTTTGTTCATAAGATACCCTCCTTTAACGCTTTTATACTTATATATTAACATGTAAAAAATATTAAAGCAAGACAAAAAATATCAATAATAAACATAAAAATATCAATGTTCAAATTATGACGTATATGCTATTATATAATCAACAAATAAACACTCGGTGTTTAAAAATATTTAATAAAGATATGAAAGGACGGATTTAAGTATGAAAACACAGGAAAAGCCAATTGGCAAATGGAGACAAAGAATAGGCTATGGTTCATCGGATTTTGCCTGTAACCTTATCTGGCAGATGATTTCTCTATATCTGCTGTACTTCTACACAAATGTAATGAAGCTGGACGCGGGAGCAATCGCGCTTATGTTCCTCATTACAAAAGTTATTGACGGTGTAACAGACCTGATTGTCGGAATGCTCATAGACAAAACAAAAACACGCTGGGGCAAATCAAGACCATGGATTTTGTTCGGTGCTGTACCGTTTGCGCTGTTCGCGTTCCTCGCATTCAACGTGCCCGATTTCAGCATGGCAGGCAAGATTGTTTACGCGTATATTACATATTCACTGCTGTCATTGTCATACACAGTTGTAAATATACCTATGGCGTCAATTCTTCCGGCGCTTACAGACGACGCGCAGGAAAGAACAAATCTTGCAACAACAAGAATATGCTTCTCATCTGTCGGCTCTACTGTTGTAAGCTCACTTGCGCTTCCGCTTGTTGCATTTTTCGGAAGAGGCAATGAGGTTATCGGCTTCAAGTGGGTAATGCTTATTTTTGGAGTAATCGGCGCTTTGGTATTCTTCTTCACTTTCTTCAATACCCGTGAAACT
>JBJEIU010000239.1:0-10277 GCA_051877355.1 Hominilimicola sp. | reverse complement strand
TCAAAGAATAAGTATGAGGTTGTTGCGGCGAATATTGTTGCCGATGTTATAATAGGACTTGCGTCGAAGGCAAAGGAATACATGAAAGAAGGCGGAGTGTTTATAACCTCAGGCATAATTGAGGACAGAATTGAAGATGTTAAGGCGGCACTTATTGAAAACGGATTTGAAATAGTTGCAGTAAATCAGCGTAAGGACTGGGCGTCAATTATATGCAGATAAAAAAGGAACGTATCAGAATGTTGAAATTAAGAGATAACATATTTTATGTGGGAGTTAAAGATACCGCTGCGGGCGCATATAATAACGCTTATCTTGTCGTAGGTGAAAAAACAGCGCTTATTGACACGGTATCAGCGGAGCTTTCACTGGAATACATAAAGAATATTGAAGAAATTTTACCGGTAAATAAGATAGATTATCTTATTTGCAACCACAGCGAGCCGGATAAGTCCGGAGCTGTAAAGCGCATTTTGGAGCTTAATCCCAATATAGAAGTTGTAGCAACTATTGCGGCAATCAGGAATTTAAAAGAAATTGCAAATATGACCTTTAGTGAACATATTGCAAAGGACGGCGCGGTACTGGATTTGGGAATGGGAATAAAACTGCAATTTTGCATTGTTCCTAACATGAACTGGCCCGATACAATGGTTACATACGAGGTGCAGAGCAAAACATTGTTCAGCTGTGATTTGTTCAGTGCGTATTGTGAATGCGAAACTGATAACAACTATGAGACGGCACTTAAGGAATATTATAACTGTTATTTCACGCCGTTTAAAGGCTTTGCAAAGAGAGCAATTGAGAAAATATCAAACTTTGACATACAGCTTATTTGTACTGGTTACGGCTCTGTAATAAAACAATATGTGAGCAGAGTTATCGCTGATTATGAGGAATGGAGTAATATTGTTGAAATAGATATAAAAACGGTATCCGTTTTCTTTTCTTCAAGGTATGGCAATACGGCAAAAATGGCTGATACGATAAAACAAACACTTACATACAAAGGACTGTATGTAAATGTGTTTAATGAGATAAACGAAAATACAGCCTGCGCGCTTAACAAATCGGATGCGCTTATATTCGGTGTTCCCACAGAAAATAAAAACGCTCCTGATGTAATCCGCAGCGCTGTTTCAAAGCTGGTATCAATGAGTGTAAAGGGCAAGCCTTATTTCGTGTTCGGTTCATACGGCTGGAGCGGAGAAGGAGCGCAGTTTGTGCACGATTATCTTAAACTTCTGAAAATGAAGCCGTTTGAAAAGCCGTTTTCTGTTTACTTTACGCCGTCTGACAAGGATATTGACGAGCTAATTGCATACACTGAACGGTTTTCGGATATGATAGAAAATATTTAGCATTAAAATTAAATTTTCTATTGATTTATTAGTAAAAATAGTATAAAATAGTAAATAATAAAATCTAAAAGCTTTTATAAAAATTAGGAGGCAGAACAATGAGCAATATCAAATTTGATTATTCAAAAGCACTTCCGTTTGTGGGACAGCATGAAATCGACAACATGGCTTCATATGTTAAGGAAGCGCATGATATGATTCATAATAAAACAGGAGCAGGCAACGATTTTCTTGGTTGGGTGAATCTTCCCACAGATTATGACAAAGAGGAGTTTGCGAGAATTAAAAAGGCGGCAGAAAAAATCCGTTCAGACTCCGACGTGCTTGTTGTAATCGGTATCGGTGGTTCATACCTGGGTGCAAGAGCTGCTATAGAAATGCTTCAGCATTCATTCTATAACGCACTTGATGCAGACAAGAGAAAAAGTCCTGCTATTTTCTTTGCAGGAAATAATATCAGTTCAACATATATGGCAGACCTTTTGGAAACTGTTGATGGCAAAGATATTTCTGTAAACGTAATCTCAAAATCAGGTACAACAACAGAGCCTGCTATTGCTTTCAGAATTTTCAAGGACTTGCTTGAAAAGAAGTATGGCAGGGAGGAAGCAGCAAAGAGGATTTACGCTACAACAGACAAGGCACGCGGCGCACTTAAAACGCTTGCTGATTCAGAAGGATATGAAACATTTGTTGTTCCAGACGATGTGGGAGGCAGATATTCGGTTCTTACAGCAGTTGGTCTTTTGCCAATTGCTGCGGCAGGCATTGACATTGACAAGATGATGCAGGGTGCAAAGGAAGCGCAGGAGGAATATGCAAATCCAAATCTTGCTGAAAATCAGTGCTACCAGTATGCGGTTGTAAGAAACGCTCTTGCAAGAAAGGGCAAGACGATTGAAATGATGGTTAATTATGAGCCTGCTCTCCACTATTTCGGCGAATGGTGGAAGCAGCTTTATGGCGAAAGCGAAGGCAAAGACAACAAAGGTATTTTCCCGGCTGCGGCTGATTTTTCAAGCGACCTTCATTCAATGGGGCAGTATATCCAGCAGGGACAGAGAATACTTTTTGAAACTGCATTGCTCGTTGAAAATCCGCGTAAGAATATAGAAATTCAGGCAACGGATGACAACATTGATGGTCTTAATTTCCTTGCCGGAAAGACAATTGATTTTGTAAACTCAAAGGCGGCGCAGGGTACTGCACTTGCGCATACAGACGGTCAAGTTCCGAACCTATCAGTTACAATTCCTGCTCTTGATGCGTATAACTTTGGTAAGCTTGTATATTTCTTTGAGAAAGCATGCGGACTTTCGGGATATCTTCTTGGCGTAAATCCGTTTGACCAGCCGGGCGTTGAAGCGTATAAGAAGAATATGTTTGCACTTTTGGGCAAGCCGGGTTACGAGGACGCAAAGGCTGAACTTGAGGCAAGATTGGCTGAATAAGTATTACAGAGAGTAAAATCTCAAAATATAAAATATTATAATAAAGGAGGAAGGTTAACATGGTTGAACTTCTTATTGGAAAAAAAGGCACAGGAAAAACAAAGGCACTTATCGAGAAAGTGAACACTGCGCTTACAGTTGCAAAGGGTAATGTTGTATATATCAGCAATAGCGGTGAAAATATGTTTAATATCAACTCAAAGGCAAGAATGGCAGACACATCTGAATTTGATATAGAAACATACAGCGAATTTCTTGGTTTCATCTGCGGTATTATAAGCCGTGACTTCGATATAACAAATATTTTCGTTGACGGTATTTTCAAGATTGTCGGTACAGACAATCTTGACGGCTTCGAGGAATTTCTTAACAGACTTGAGGCAATGAGCCAGAAGTTTAATATCAGCTTTGTTATTTCGGTTAGCATAGATGCTGATACAGCACCTGAATACATAAAAAAATTAGCATAAAATTTTAAGGTGCCTGTAAGACCTGATATTTTATCAGGTCTTACAGGCATGATTTACTTATTGGAGGTTAAATTACATGCAATATCAAAGTACGAGGGATAAAAGTATTTCCGTAAGCTCTGCAGAGGCGATCAAGACAGGACTCAGCGCAGAAGGAGGTCTTTTTGTGCCGGAAAGCTTTCCTTCGGTTAGTATGGAAGAAATAAAGGCACTGTCAGCAAAATCCTATAACGAAAGAGCGTATTTTGTACTTAGCAAGTTTCTTACGGATTTTACGGAAGAAGAACTTAAAAAGTGTATAGACAGCGCTTACACAAAGGAAAAATTTGAAACAAGCAGCATTGCGCCTGTATACAAGCTGAATGATACTACTTACTTCCTTGAACTGTGGCACGGTCCGACCTGCGCGTTTAAGGATATGGCACTTCAGATACTGCCGCATCTGCTTACAACATCTATGAAAAAAACAAACGAGGACAAGGAAATTGTTATTCTTGTGGCCACATCGGGTGATACGGGTAAGGCTGCCCTTGAAGGCTTCAAAGATGTTCCGGGAACAAGAATAATTGTATTTTATCCCGATAACGGCGTAAGCGAAATACAGAAGCTTCAGATGGTTACTCAGGAAGGCAATAACGTGAGCGTTGCCGCCGTTAAGGGTAATTTTGATGATGCTCAGAATGGTGTAAAGAAGATTTTCACAGATAACGAATATAAAAATCTGCTTGAAAGAAATCATTTCAAGCTGTCTTCTGCAAACTCAATCAACTGGGGCAGACTTGTTCCGCAGATTGTGTATTATTTTTCTTCATATGCAGAGCTAATCAAAAATAACGAGATTGAAGCGGGAGAGAAGATAAACGTAGTTGTTCCCACGGGTAACTTCGGCAATATTCTTGCCGCGTACTACGCAAAGAAAATGGGACTTCCTATCGCTAAATTTATATGCGCTTCAAATGAGAACAATGTACTTACTGATTTCATCAAGACGGGTATTTATAACAAGAACAGAGATTTCCATACGACTATTTCGCCGTCAATGGATATCCTCATTTCAAGCAACCTTGAAAGATTTTTGTTCGACCTGACAGGAGGAAGCGATGAAACAGTAAGAGATTGGA
Source organism: Hominilimicola sp. (assembly GCA_051877355.1). Lineage (GTDB taxonomy): Bacteria > Bacillota > Clostridia > UBA1381 > UBA1381 > Hominilimicola. The sequence continues at coordinate 5,871 of JBJEIU010000239.1, read as the reverse complement.
TGCAGAAACTTAACACAACGGGAACATATGAAATTTCTGGTGAAGTAAAGGCAAAAATGCAGAGTATGTTCTGCGCGGGATGCAGCGACGATGCTGAAACAATGGCTACGATTAAGAAGTGTGCAGCAGAATATGACTATGTTATAGATACTCATACAGCTGTTGCAAAATCTGTATATGATAAATACGTTGCAGAAACAGGCGATACCACAAAGACTGTAATTGCATCTACCGCAAGTCCGTTTAAGTTTAACCAGAGCGTGCTTATCGCGCTTGAGGACCATACTTTTGTTGTCGGAAAAGATGAATTCACATTGCTCCAGGAGCTTTCTGAAAAGAGCAACATGAAAATTCCTGCTTCACTGGCTGAGCTTAAGGATAAGTCTGTTGTGTTTGACCTTGTATGTGACAAGGACGAAATGCAGCAGATAGTAAGCGACTTTCTTATGGTTGAATAGTATTATTGATAACGAATAAGGGTGTAACTGTGTTACACCCTTATTGCTGAATAGGAGGTAAATATGCGTTCTGTAAATGATATAAAAGCGGCTCTTTTAAATGGGGAATATAATGATAAACTAAAGTATTTGTATTCATGTGATGACAGCAATATAAAACAATATGCCGACAGATATATTGATGTAATCGAAAGCTTTGAACAAACCTTTGGTAAAACTGATGAAATAGCTCTGTTTTCAGCCCCGGGCCGTACGGAAATCGGAGGCAATCACACAGACCACCAGCACGGCTGTGTGCTTGCTGGCAGTGTAAATCTTGACGTAATTTCAGCCGCTCGTCCGAACGGTACAAACACTGTGCGTATACAGTCGAGAAATTATAAAATGGATGTCATTGAGCTTGATGACCTTGAAATACATGAGGAGCAGTTTGATAAGGCGATAGCACTTATCAGAGGCGTTATAAGAAAGTTCGTCGATTTGGGGTATGACGTTAAAGGATTTGACGCGTATACCACATCTAACGTGCTTAAAGGCTCAGGTCTATCCTCGTCAGCGGCATTCGAAGTGCTGGTGGGTACGATAATAAACGGACTGTTTGCCAATAATGAGGTAAATCCTGTGGAAATAGCAAAGTTCGGACAGTTCGCAGAAAATGTATATTACAATAAACCAAGCGGTCTTATGGATCAGATGGCATCGTCTGTCGGTTCGGTTGTTGCGATTGATTTCATGAGTACCGAAGCGCCTGTTGTAAATAAGGTTGAATTTGACCTTCAAAAGCATGGACATGCGCTTTGCATTATTGACTCAGGCGCTGACCATGCAGATTTGACGGACGAGTATGCCGCAGTCCCAGCCGATATGAAAGAGGTTGCGAAGTTTTTTGGCAAGAACTATCTGCGTGAGGTTGATAAACAGGAGTTCATGGCAAATATACAGAATATACGTGAGAAAATACATAATGACAGAGCTGTGCTTCGCGCAATACATTTCTTCAACGAAAATGAACGTGCGCAGGAGGAGGTAACTGCACTTAAAAACAATGATTTTGAAAAATTCAGGGAATTGGTCAAGGCATCAGGACGTTCGTCATATATGTATTTGCAAAATGTTTTTGCTCCAAGCATGCCGAAAAATCAAGCTGTTTCACTTACGCTTGCGCTGTGTGATGAATTACTCGGTAACAGAGGCGCATACCGCGTACACGGCGGAGGTTTTGCTGGTACGATTCAGGCGTTTGTACCGTTTGATATGCTTGATGAATTCAAGAACAAAATTGAAGAGGTATTGGGCGAGGGAATGTGTCACGTTCTTTCAATACGTCCGGTGGGCGGATATGAATTGATATAAGCTTATGCTTAAACAGGTTATGAGACAACACTCATGACCTGTTTTTTTATGCATAAATTTCTATGTCGAAATATTTTTTACGTTCGACAACTGCCTTTGACATTTTTCTCATAATATGAGGAGTATAATACTTTTTAGAGGTGAGGGAAATGGTGATATATGCAGATGTCATATTTATTATTAATTTCATATCAGCATATATCATGCTGTATATTCTCGGTAAGGTTATAAACAAGCTCAGGATAAAGAAAAAGAGACTGTTTCTTGCCTCGGTTCTGGGCGCGGTGAGCGCGACGGCTGTATTTTGTATTGAAACACCGGCAGCTCTATCATGGATAATCCGGACGTTATCCATATTTTTAATGATATTTATATCATTTTTTGAGCACAGACAAAAGCTTGTAAATCAGTTTCTGTGGTTCGTTCTGATGTCGGGTATAATGATATTTTCCATGATACTTATTACTGCCGTTATAAAAAATACAGTCAGCGTGGTAATAAAGTCGGGAATTGTATATTTTGATATTCCGCCCAAGGTATTTTTATTTACATTTGCATTATCATATTTTTTGATGATTTTCTTTATAAAGGTGTTTAAAAACAGAAAAAACAAAAAATACTATATTATGAATGTGACACACAATGACAAAACAGTTACAGTTACGGCACTGTTCGACAGCGGAAATTTGCTTAAAGAGCCGATAACCGGCAAATATGTCAGTATTCTTGAATGGGATTTTGTAAGAAAATTATTTGCGGCAGAATATGATTTTTCCGATATATCTGACCATGCGGAGGAAATGAAGCTGTGGGTAATACCGTTTAATTCGCTGGGTAATTCGTCTGGACTGCTGTTTGCGTTCCTTGCTGACAACATTACAATTCCGGAGGAACAAAAGACAATAGATAAAACATTTATAGGAATTTATGGCGGAACGCTTTCAAAAAATAAAGAATATCACGCGCTTATTAATGCAGGATTATTGTGAAGGGAGTTTGTATTTGCGAAATGGAGCTTTTAAGAAAAATCAGTAAGAAATTTATGGTTATAGGTTCAAATCCGCTGAAATGTGATGAGATTTTCTACATAGGCGGAAGCGACACACTGCCGCCGCCGCTGCAAAAAGAGGAAGAAGCGGAGCTTATACAAAGACTTGCCGAGGGCGATATGTCTGTAAAATCTACTCTGATAGAGAGAAATCTTCGTTTGGTAGTCTATATTGCGCGCAAGTTTGAAAATACGGGGATTTATGTAGAGGATTTGATATCCATAGGAACAATTGGACTTATAAAAGCAATAAACACCTTCAATCCGACAAAAAATATTAAACTTGCGACATATGCGTCACGGTGTATTGAGAATGAAATACTGATGTATCTCAGGAAAAACTCCAATATGCGCAGTGAGGTGTCAATTGATGAGCCGTTGAACGTTGACTGGGACGGAAACGAACTGTTGCTTTCAGATATCCTCGGAACTGACAATGACGTGATATGCAAAAATATAGAGGACGAAGTTGATAAAACACTGCTTGCCGATGCGCTTGAAAAGCTGTCTGGCAGAGAACAGCAGATAATGCGCATGCGTTTCGGTTTGGGAAACGAAAAAGAAAAAACGCAAAAAGAAGTTGCCGATATGTTGGGAATATCCCAATCCTATATATCAAGACTTGAAAAAAGAATTATCGGCAGACTAAAAAAAGAAATAGCTAAAATGTGTTAACTACATAAATTGTCATATCTTGTACATAACCGTATTTTTTGGCGGTTCTGATTAAGGAGGAAAAAGATATGACAAACAAAGTAGAGATATGTGGGGTAAATACTTCCAAGCTTCCGGTGCTTTCAAGGGAAGAAAAGGATGAACTGTTTGTAAAAATTAAAGCGGGGGATATGAAGGCCCGTGAAACCTTTGTCAAAGGTAATCTGCGCCTTGTGCTGAGCGTAATTCAGCGATTTAATAACAGAGGTGAAAATGTAGATGATCTGTTTCAAGTTGGCTGTATAGGACTTATAAAGGCAATTGATAACTTTGATTTGAGCCAAAACGTGCAGTTTTCCACTTATGCAGTGCCGATGATTGTGGGCGAAATACGCCGATATCTGCGCGATAATAATTCAATACGTGTCAGCCGTTCATTAAAGGACATCGCTTATAAAGCAATGCACGTGAAAGAACGGCTTATAAGCGCCAATTCAAAGGAGCCTACGATATCCGAAATTGCAAAGGAGCTTAATTTGCCTAAGGAGGAGGTAGTTTTTGCACTTGATGCCATAGCTGATCCGGTATCGCTGTTTGAGCCGATATATCATGACGGAGGCGAGGCGATTTTTGTAATGGATCAGGTAAAAGATACAAAAAATGTTGATGAAAACTGGCTTGAAAGCGTTGCACTCAGCGAAGCGATGAAGCATCTGGACGAAAGGGAAAAGCATATACTGAATTTAAGATTTTTCCAGAGCCGTACACAGATGGAGGTGGCAGAGGAAATAGGAATATCCCAGGCACAGGTATCAAGACTTGAAAAAAGTGCCCTAAAACAGCTGAGAAAATATATCTGAATTTAAAAATATTGTCAAAAAAAATCCTTGTCTGCTCTTGCATTTGTGACATTTTTCATGTATAATAAATATGTATAGCGGTAAATTGCATATTTAGAATTGTTAAAGTGGAGGAATGAAAATGATAAGCAAGGCATTTCAGAATATTGTAACACAGATGGCAGAGGTTTTTCCGAAAAAGTTCGGAATAGTTGATTCACATGGATTGATTTTGGCAAATAACGGAAATGAGCCGAGCGCTGATATAATTGAAAATCTTGTGTATGCCGCAACAAATAACGATAAGTTGCTTTTCAAGGACGGTTATACGGTGCGTTCAATGTCAAATAAGCCGTATGCTGAATATGTAGTTTATGTTGATGGTACTGATGAAGTATCAAAATACTGCTGTAATTCTGTTGTTGTTGCCGCGAACAACGTGCGTCATTATTATGATGAAAAGTATGATAAAAATAACTTTATGCAAAATATCATTTTCGACAATCTTCTTTCTTTCGACCTTCATCAGAAAGCAAGAGAACTTCATGTTGATATAGACACTCCCAGAGCCGTATTTTACATCAAGGTGCTTGATGAGGGCGAAAACGGTATTTATGACGTTTTGAGAAATATGTTCCCCGATAAGGAAAAGGACTTTGTTATAAATATTGATACAAGTGATATGGTGCTTATCAAGGAGCTTAAAGAGGCTGAGACCTCCGAAAAACTTGAGGAAACGGCTCAGGCAATAGTTGATACAATCAGCGCAGAAACAATGCTTACCGTATGCGTGGGATTGAGTACTGTTGCATACAATATTGACCAGATTAATAATGCCTATAAGGAAGCGCAGATTGCTCTTGAGGTCGGCAAAGTATTTGATGAGGAAAAGTATATTTTAAATTATGACAGTCTCGGAATAGGAAGACTTATTTATCAGCTTCCGATTAAGCTTTGTGAGCTGTTTTTGCAGGAGGTATTCAAGAAAGGCGATATTTCCACTCTTGATGATGAAACAATTCTTACTATAAATAAATTCTTTGAAAATGACCTAAATGTAAGTGAAACCTCAAGACAGCTGTTTGTTCACAGAAATACTCTTGTTTACAGACTTGAAAAGATATATAAGCTTACAGGACTGGATTTGAGAAAGTTTGATCAGGCTATCGTATTCAAGGTAGCGATGATGGTTCATAAATATCTTGAATCAAACTCTATGAAAATATGAGAATAGGGGGTTTATATCCCCCTATATTTTTTGTTTAAAGGAGTAATCGGCGTGAATACTACTAAAAAAATAGTTCTTACTGCCGTTATAACGGCAGTGGTCACCGCAGTTATAAGCTGCAATGTGACATCGTTTGTAAAAGATAATATAGCAATTTACCTGCCGTCAAATGATGAGAATAAAGCATTTTCAAATAAAGTACAGGCTGTGGAGGAGATACTTAATAAAAAATACCTCTATGACTACGACAAGAGCAAATTAAGAGAAAATGCTATTCAGGCATATGTTGAC
>JBJEIU010000238.1:0-10331 GCA_051877355.1 Hominilimicola sp. | reverse complement strand
TGTATTGTATGCTGATATGTCTATCGTGGAACGTCTTAATCATATGATGACAGTCGGCTATATACCGCTCGGTCAGGACGCGACAGTTGCAGACGGCGGCGTGGACTTTAAGTTCAAAAACAGCAGTGATTATCCTATAAAAATATCTGCATATACAAGCGGAGCAACAATAACAATAAGCATTATAGGAACAGCATGGGAGCCTGCAAGAGAGGTTAAAATTTCCAATTCCACTTCACAAGTTGGAGAAAACACTGTGGTTCGTTCGGTAAGATATGTTTATTCAAATGGTCAGCTTATCTCCACCGATACGCTTAATTCAAGCACATACATGCCGCACAAAACTGAGACAACATCGCAAAACTAAAACATAATGCACTTTGCATAAAGGAAATACAGATAAATTTTTATATTTTATCAAATTACCTCTTGCAAACATTTTCAAAATATGATATATTATACTAAACTATACAGCAAGGACGTTGTATGGCGGAACTATACCAATGTGTAATTCCGCTGTGCTGCGTCTTTTTTAATTTTATCAGGAATGGAGAATAGATATGTTTAACTCAGATTTAACAAGGCATCTTGCAGAGCTTTCAAAAATCGAATTCACAGATGATGAGCTTGAACAGATGACGGAAGATATGACTAACATCATCGCTATTATGGACAAGGTCTGTGATTTTGACACTTCAAAGAAGCCCTATGCGCTTGACGCGGTTGATTACAATGATTTACGCGCTGACGAGCACAAGGACTCATACCCCACAGAAAAAATCACAGCCAACGCAAAGAATGTTAAGAATAACAGCTTTGTAGTTCCAAAGGTAGTATAACAGAAAGGATTGATTTTAAATGGCTCTTAAGAAGCTTCGGGATATGCTCGATAAAAAGGAAATCAGCGCTGTTGAGCTTACACAGCAGTATCTTGATAAAATAGAAAAAAGAGATAAGGAATTAAACAGCTATATAACTGTATGCGCCGAAAGCGCAATCGAGGACGCAAAAAGGGCGCAGAATACAATAGACAGCGGAAATTCAACAGCCTTTACGGGACTTCCCATATCCGTCAAGGACAACATCTGCACGCTCGGCGTTAAGACCACCTGCGCATCAAAAATGCTTGAGGATTTTATTCCTCCATATGACGCGACAGTTATGGAAAAGCTAAAGGCTTCCGATATAGTAATGCTCGGTAAAACAAACATGGACGAATTCGCAATGGGCGGTTCTTCGCAGACCTCCTATTTCGGCGGTGTTAAAAACCCGTATGATGTATCGCGCGTCACAGGAGGTTCATCGGGCGGCGCAGCCGCAAGCGTTGCCGCTGACCTTTGCGCCGCGGCGCTCGGCTCGGACACAGGCGGCTCTGTACGTCAGCCGGCATCGTTCTGCGGTGTTACGGGACTTAAGCCCACATACGGCACAGTTTCAAGATGGGGACTTATAGCTTTTGCTTCCTCCCTTGACCAGATTGGCGTAATTGCAAAATCTGCTGAGGACACAGGCTATCTGCTTAATGGCATATATGGCTATGACGCAAACGACGCTACGTCAAGCAAAAAGAGCGAGGGGAATTACACCTCACTTGTTGGAAGTGATGTGAGCAGGCTGAAAATCGGCGTACCAAAAGAATTCTTTGGTGACGGCTTGAATGACGAAGTTAAGACGGCTGTGCTGAATGCCGTGGAATATTACAGAAAGCTTGGCTGTGAAATAGTTGACATTTCACTTCCCAGCCTTGAATATGCTGTTTCCGCTTACTATCTTATTTCATCAGCCGAGGCGGCAAGCAATCTGTCACGCTTTGACGGTATCAAATACGGACTTCGCAGCGGTCTTGGTGAGGACTTCAACGACCTTATCAAAAATTCGCGCCGCGAGGGCTTTGGTAATGAGGTTAAGAGAAGAATTATGCTTGGCAACTACGCTCTCTGTTCCGGTTACTATGACGCTTACTATAAGAACGCAACGCGTATAAGAACTCAATTACGCGAGGAATACGCTGCTATATTTGAGAAGTGCGACGTCATGCTAACGCCCACTGCACCGACAACGGCATACAAAATAGGCGAACAGGAAAACGACCCCGTAAAGATGTATTTAGCTGATATTTACACCGTTACGGTAAACATAGCGGGACTTCCCGCAATATCCACCACCTGCGGTTATGACGCAAAGGGACTTCCGATTGGCATGAGCCTTATCGGCAGAGCCTTTGACGAAAAGACAATAATCGCTGTATGTGACAGATTTGAAAAGGATTTTGACAGAAAGGATGTAATGTGATATTCATCACATTACCGATTTTGTGCCCGTGCGATATTTTCGCCTTAGGCGAAAGCGCACATGGGCATAATCTCCATTTAACGCCTTATCCGCCCACAGATAAGGAGTTACAAATTTTCTTTAACAATTACTGTGGGCAGAAAGGCTATGGAGATGAATATTATGAGATATCAACCGGTAATGGGACTTGAAATCCATGCGGAGCTTCTGACGGACTCAAAGGTATTCTGCACCTGTCAGAACGAGTTCGGCGGCAGCGAAAATACGCGTGTATGTCCGCGCTGCTCGGGACTTCCCGGCACGCTTCCCCTTCTTAACCATGACGCGGTAAGACTTGCCGCAAAGGCAGGTTTTGCAACGGATTGTACAGTAAATAATTACAGCGCCTTTGACAGAAAGAATTACTTCTACCCCGACCTACCAAAAGCATATCAGATAACACAATTTGAGCATCCTATATGCACGGACGGTCACATAACCGTTGTGGGCGGCAAAGATATAAGAATAAACCGTATCCACATTGAGGAGGACGCTGGTAAGCTTGTCCATGACGATTACGAGGGTATTTCCATGGCGGACTACAACCGCTGCGGTGTGCCGCTTATAGAAATCGTTACAGAGCCTGACTTCCGCTCTATTGAGGAGGTTCAGGACTTCGTGGAACAGATTGCGCTTCGTTTAAAATACGCAGGCGTTTGTGACGCGCGTATGGAACAGGGTTCAATGCGTGTTGACGTAAACATTTCAATTATGCCCGTTGGCTCAACAGAATTCGGCACGCGCGCCGAGCTTAAAAATCTAAACTCATTAAAAGCTATCGGACGCGCGATTGAATATGAAATAAACCGTCAGTCTGAAATTCTTGACAACGGCGGCACGGTCGTTCAGGAAACGCGCCGATACAACGACAATCACGGTGACACAAAGGCTCTGAGAAGTAAGGAAGAAGCGCACGATTACCGTTACTTCCCCGAGCCGGATATTCCGCCGGTGCTTATTTCAGACGAGGATATTGAGGCAATAAAGGCTTCCATGCCCGAAATGCCGCAGGAGCGTTTTGCGCGATATACTAAAGAATACGGGCTTCCCGAGGACGACGCAAACCTTATTATTTCAAGCAAGGAATTTTCAGACTTCTATGACGAGGCTGTAGCAATAAATCCCGACTACAAGCAGATTTCAAATCTTATGCTTGTGGAAGTAAACAGACAGCTTAACGATTCACAGCTTACCATATCGGACGTTAAATACTCCCCCGCTGACCTTGCAGATCTTGTGAAGATGTCCTCAGACGGTGTTATTTCAAAGAACGCCGCAAAGGATATTCTGAAAATCATGTTCGACAAGGGCGGCAAGCCGCAGAACATTGCCAAGGAAAACGGCTTTATTATGGATAATGACGCTTCGGGTCTTGAGGATATTGTAAATCAGGTTATCACTGAAAATGCCGACAGCGTACTAAGCTTTAAGAGCGGCAACCAAAAGGTTTTCGGATTCCTTATGGGGCAGGTTATCCGCCTTGCCGGCAAGGGTGCAAATCCGAAAATGGCAAAGGATTTATTAACGGAAAAATTGAAATAAAGGAGTTTTAATTATGCAAAAAATAGACGGTTCACAGCTTATCAGTGAAATCACCCTTGATGACCTCGAAAAAGCTGTCGGCGGCTCAATTTCATTCAGCGCATGCGTGCATAAGCTTAGAAAAATGGGCGGCTTCTCATTCATTATTCTTCGTACGGGAAGATATGTTCTTCAGTCCGTTTACACGTCAGACAAATGTGGGGGCGACTTTGACAGTCTTTGCGAGGGCGCGTATATTACGGTTACGGGCGATGTTAAAAAGGAAGAAAGAGCAAACTATGGCTACGAAATAACACTTTCATCATTTGAAATTCTTTCAAAGCCGGCAGAGGAATATCCTCTGCATGTTTCAAGCAAAAAGCTCGGCTGTTCAATAGAAACATCAATGGCACACAGAAGTGTGGCGCTGCGTCACCCCGACCAAAGGGCGGTATTCAAAATTGCCGAAGGCGTTGTTTCGGGATTTCGTGAATTTATGCTGTCACAGAATTTTACAGAAATTCATACACCGAAAATCGTTGCGGCAGGCGCAGAGGGCGGCGCAAATATTTTCAAACTGAAATATTTTGACAAGGACGCATACCTTGCGCAAAGTCCCCAGTTTTACAAGCAGACATGCGTCGCGTTCTTTGACAGGGTTTTTGAAATAGCTCCCGTTTACAGAGCCGAAAAGCACAACTCAACGCGCCACTTGAACGAATATATCGGTCTTGACTTTGAAATGGCATTCATAAACGACATGCATGACGTTATGGCTATGGAAACGGCTATGCTTAAACATGTGGTAGACTATATTGCAAAGAATTATCAGCCCGAATTAGATTTGCTCGGCGCAACGCTTCCCGTTATAAACGATATTCCGTCAGTAACATTCTTTGAGGCGCTTGCCATTTTAGGCAAATCCCACAACCAGTTCGACCTTGACCCCACAGACGAGGTCAAGCTGTGCCAATATGCAAAGGAAAATTACGGTAGCGAGTTTATATTTGTAGAGAAATTTCCCGGCTTAAAGCGTCCGTTCTACGCTATGGATTCAAAGGACGCCCCAAAATTAGCTGAAAGCTTTGACCTTTTGTTCCGCGGTCTTGAAATCACCACGGGCGGTCAGAGAATACACGATTATGACGAGCAGGTGACAAAGCTCAAGAGATATCACATTGAGCCGGAGGATCTGGGCGCGTACATTGACATACACAGGTATGGCATGCCTCCCCACGGCGGTTTGGGTATCGGTCTTGAGCGTCTGGTTATGAAGCTTTTGGGGCTTAGCAATATCCGAGAAGCAAGCCTGTTCCCGAGAGATATTCATCACCTTGACCCATGACAAATTAGCCCCTCTAAACAATTTGCATAATTAAGCAAAGTTAATCATGGCTTAAATTTTACAAGTTGCATATTGACAAAACTTCAATTAGTGGTATAATTAATGTATAATTTGAAATTAACAATTCAATAGCTAATTTTTGATAAGACAAAGGTGTTTTATATTGGTTCAGATATAATTCACCTTTTTTTCATAAATAATAAAAAATTAGCACAAACTAACAATTTTTTCAGGAGGTATTCACAATGAGTAATGTTGCAGAAATCTTCGGCAGTAAGGTATTCAACCTGCCGACAATGAAAGAACGTCTTCCAAAGGAAATATATAAGTCTTTGGTTAAGACAATCAATGACGGCACAAAGCTTGATTTGAATGTTGCAAACGCTGTTGCCCACGCCATGAAGGAATGGGCTATTGAAAACGGCTGCACGCATTATACACACTGGTTCCAGCCAATGACAGGTCTTACAGCCGAGAAGCACGATGCATTTATTCAGCCTACAGACGACAGAACTGTTATTATGGAATTTTCGGGCAAGGAGCTTGTTATGGGTGAGCCTGACGCTTCCTCATTCCCCTCAGGCGGCTTAAGAGCCACATTTGAGGCAAGAGGATATACAGCATGGGACCCGACGTCATTCGCTTTCATTAAAGACCATTCATTATATATTCCAACCTCATTCGTTTCATACACAGGCGAGGTTCTTGACAAGAAAACTCCGCTTCTTCGCAGTGAAGCCGCAATTGACAAGGCTGCAAAGAAAGTACTTGCGCTGTTCGGCAAGCATCCAAACAGAGTTGTCGCATACGTTGGTCCGGAGCAGGAATACTTCCTTGTTGACAAGAAGCTGAGAAATCAGCGTAAGGACTTACTTCTTACAGGCAGAACACTGTTCGGCGCAAAGCCTGCAAAGGGTCAGGAAATGGATGACCATTACTTCGGTCAGATTAAGGAAAGAGTTGCCGACTTCATGAAAGAGGTTGACGAGGAGCTTTGGAAGCTTGGCGTATTCGCAAAGACAAAGCATAACGAAGTTGCTCCCGCTCAGCACGAAATCGCGCCGATTTTCTCAACAACAAATATCTCAAACGACCACAACCAGCTTACAATGGAAGTATTGAAGAAAGTTGCTGACCATCACGGTCTGTACTGTCTGCTTCATGAAAAGCCATATGAGGGCATTAACGGAAGCGGTAAGCACAACAACTGGTCAATCGGTACTTCAGACGGCGAACTTCTTTTAAAGCCGGGTAAGAAGCCCGAGGAAAATGTTCAGTTCCTATTGTTCCTTGCGGCTGTTATCAAGGCTGTGGATGATTATGCAGATATTTTAAGAGTATCTGTTGCAACAGCAGGTAACGACCACCGTCTTGGCGCAAATGAAGCGCCTCCTGCTATTATTTCAATGTATCTTGGCGACCAGCTTGCAGCCGTTGTAGAACAGCTTAAGAACGGCGAGGGCGTTAAGTATGAGGAAGGCAAACTTATCGAAACAGGTGTTGAATCACTTCCAGACATTGAAAAGGATACAACAGACAGAAACAGAACTTCCCCGTTTGCATTCACTGGAAACCGTTTCGAGTTCCGTGCTCCAGGTTCAAGACAGTCAATAGGCGGTATCAACATTGTTCTTAACACAATTGTTGCAGAAACATTGACAGAGATTGCTGAAAAGCTTGACGGCAGCAGCAATGTTCATAAAGACGCTCTTGACCTTGCTATTCAGATTTTCAAGGATCATGAAAGAATTATCTTCAACGGCAACGGATACAGCGATGAATGGGTTGAAGAAGCCGAAAAGAGAGGTCTGTATAATCTTAAGACTACTCCGGACGCTATGCCTTACTTCGTTACACAGAAGTCAATCGACCTGTTCACAAAGCAGGGCGTATTTACCGAAGTTGAGGTTAAGACCCGAGGCGAAATCATGATGGAGGACTACAACAACACACTTCATTTTGAAATGCTTACAATGCTTGAAATGGCTAAACAGGAAATTCTTCCGGCCTGCCTGAAGTATACAAAGTTTGTTACAGACGACCTTGCGTCAAAGAAATCTCTTAGTATTGACGCTCCAAAGGAGCTTGAAAAGGCTAAGACACTGACAGAGCTTACAGAGGATCTTATGGCTAAGATTGATACACTTGATGCCGCAACAGCTGTTCCTGAAGTTGACCCGTATGCAGTAGGTATGTATTACAAAGATACCGTTATTCCTGCTATGGACGCGCTTCGTGAGACAGCGGACACACTTGAAACAATCGTTGCTAAGGAATACTGGCCATTCCCGACATACACAGATTTGCTGTATCTTGTATAATCCAGAAATTCTTTCTTTGTTATAATAATTTAGTATTCAGAAAAAGGACTTCATATGAAGTCCTTTTTCCGTGCAAAAAATTATGACGGACATTTTTTAATGTCCGTCATATTTTTATATTTCTCTGTACTGCGCCTGTCCCATTTCGTATAGGTCATTCCCCTCGCAGTCTATAAGCACCACCGCAGGGAAATCCTCCACCTCAAGGCGTCGTATTGCTTCCGTTCCTAAATCGTCATAGGCGACAACCTCCGCCTTTTTTATGGACTCGGCAATAAGCGCGCCCGCGCCGCCGATTGCGCCCAGATACACAACAGTGTTGCGCTTCATAGCGTCCACAACGTCCTTACTGCGCGCGCCCTTTCCAATCATACATCCCAATCCGTTATCAAGCAAAAGCGGAGTATATGCGTCCATTCTGCCCGCTGTGGTAGGTCCGCAGGAGCCTATCACTTCGCCCGGCTTTGCAGGACACGGACCTGCGTAGTAGATTACGTTATCCGTTAAATCTATAGGAAACGGTATGCCGTTTCTAAAATTTATCGTCATGCGCTCATGCGCCGCATCACGGGCGGTATATATTGTGCCTGTTATAAGCACGCTGTCCCCCGCTTTTAAATCCTTTATCTTATCCTTTGTAAATGGTGTGGTTATTCTCTTTTCCATCATTCTTCCTCCAGAAAATCTTCTACACTATTAAGAATATATGTCGCGCCAAGGTTTTCAAAATATCCTCTCGCCTTTTCGCCCTGTATGCCCGTAAGCACCGCGCAGAAGTCCGCGCCCATAGCCTGCGCCGCTAATATGTCCGCGCCCGCGTCGCCTACAATAAGCGTTGTTTTTATTTTTTCCTTGTCATAATCGCCGTCTATCAGCTTTTTATCATCATAATCAGTACCGTAAAGAGCCTTTAAAAACATATAGGGATGCGGCTTTGTAAGCGCGTTATTATTAAGCGCATTTTCTGCCGCCACAACGTGGTCATAATTGCACAAACCGTTTTCTGCGAAATACTGCTTTATTCCCCAGTTCGCTATGGGCGGCAGCATCTCAATATACGGTCTGCCCGTACCTGTGCATACGCGCTTATTTTTGCTTAATAATCGCAGCATTTCCACAAGCTTATCCTTATTTACAATCGGTTCTTCCTTATATAAAAGACCTGCTTTTCCGCCGTTTAATGCGTCATATCCAAAGGTTTTCTTAAACAAGTCATCACCCAGAAACCACATCTGGAAAATGTCACGCATTGTGCGCCACATAAGTTCATTACGCTTTAACCAGTCATAGTCAAAGCCTGTTTTTTCGGAACACGTCTTTGCAAGAACGTCATATTCGTCTATTATATTGTCAGACAGATTTTCAGCATAATCAAGCACGTCATAAAAATCTCCGTCATATTCTCTGCCGCCGCATATCCATGCAATAAGAACCGTCACATAGCCTAAATCCCAGTTTGAATTTACGCCCTTGCCCTTTAAAACGCTTATCAGCTTGTCATTGCAGAACACCTTAGCGCGGATATTTTTCATATCCGACATACATTCTTCGGAATTTATCCTTTCCTGCCTGTTCCAACGGAGATATTCCCACACAGTCAGCGCCGCGCAGTTCCAGTAGTTCTGCTCACTTGTTATAACGCCGTCCATATCAAATATGACGGTGTCATATTTACCAAGAAATTTTGCCAGTTTCATTTTTACCTCTATATCCATAAATAGGGACACTAAATTTTAGTGTCCCTATTTATTATTCTATTACCCAGTCAATCTTGCCCGCAACACCGCTTGTCTTACCCTTTCGACTTTCCGATACTTCAAACACCTTATTCAAAGCGCTGCCGAAACTGCGGTATATTGCCTCCCAAATATGATGTCCGTTATGTCCTTTTAAAAGGTCAATATGGAGCGTACACATTGCACCCTGCGCAAAGCCTTCAAGGAAAGTTTCCAAATCCTCTGTATCCATTCCCTCAACTTTTTCGCCAAGCTCAATACCGTGGTAATCAATATCACAGTACGCTCTCGATTCAAAGCTTATGGCAGTTTGCGCCTTTGCCTCATCAATAATACCTATTGCGTCACCAAATCCTCTTGCACCGTCTGTGCGGTCTATATATTCCTTTGCCGCCTTACCCAGTGCAATACCCAAATCCTCGCATATAACATGGGTAAGCGCAAACTCGTCAAGCTTCACGTCAACGTCAATATTTACCTCGCCGCGCCACGCGATATGCTCAATCATGTGGTTGAGGAACGGTATCGGGGTTTTTATGTATTTGCGGTAATCCTTTTTAAGCGGCGCAAAATCAAGCGTCACATTCATTTCGGATTCCGTTGTTTTGCGGGTAACTTTTATCTTTTCCATTATTTTCTCTCTTTCACTGCTAAACCGTGAGTGTCGAAACCTTCAACTTTAGCAAATCTGTAGGCGTAGTCTCTTACGTTTTCAAATCCGTCCTTTGACGCATAGCCCACTGATGAACGCTTTAAGAAGTCCTGCACGCTCACTGATGAATATGTCTTTGCAAAGCCACCTGTCGGCAAAATTGCGTTAGGGCCAAGCACGAAATTGCAAAGCGTTACAGGGGTGTAATCGCCAAGCAGAATTTCGCCTGCATTCTTTATCTTCGGAAGCGTGTCAAACGGCTTTTCCGTCATAACCTCCATATGCTCGGGAGCGTAATCGTTTACAAAATCAATTGACTCGTCAAGCGAGCTTGTAAGAATAACGCCGCCGTATGTAGTAAGATTTGTTTCAATCCATTCTTTCCTCTTTGGAGAAATCTTTTCAAGCTGACGGTTGACAATCGG
>JBJEIU010000237.1:0-2231 GCA_051877355.1 Hominilimicola sp. | reverse complement strand
CAAACTCATCGTCAAGAGATGTAAGTGAAACACCGGTACCAAATGAAAGATCTCCGTCCCAGTAATATATAACGCCGAACTTGATACCTATAATCTTAATGGCTGCGCCTATATAGTCGTTTGAAACCGCCGCTTCAACCTTCGCCACTTCTTTTCCGCCTATAATTGGTACCGAATCAGGAATACATATTGACACAAACGCATAACCGCAGAACGATTTATCTGTAATTGTAATCGTTATTCCGCCCTTGATAAGTCCGTCAATAACATTTATCTGACCATATACCTTGAAGCACAGCGGATCAATCCATTGCGCCGATATACCAGCATTGATAACAACAGGGCTCTTAATTATATCCTTTGTATTAAGCTTAAGCTCACCTTCAAGCTTTATTCCCGAAAGATTTACGCTTGCATCAAAGTCGCCTATAAGCATCTCTACCGCCTTAAGGCGTGTAAACAAAAGCAATGTCAGCGGAGGAAGCTTTGTGAATTCACCGCCCATTGTGTCTGCAAGATTGTTAATACCGCCTCCAAGACCGGTAATGCTGAGTACCGGCGGTACTATCGGAATTTGAAGCCCCTCTCTTATGTAAAATTCAATATTATCCGGCAATATAATGTCAACGCCTCTTATATCTGTTTTCTTGAAGCTCAGAAGTCCCTCGCACTGAATTGCCTTTATGTCAAGTCCTGCCGCAACTGCATAAATATCATCAAGTGTATTGATTGTCATCGAGGCATATACACCCGGCGCATTTGTAACAAGACTGCCGAGTACGTCTTTCGGAAGACACAGCGACAATGTTGTGTTAATACCAACAAATCCCACATCATTGATTACAAGCACTCCGGCATCATTCTTGCCTGTTTTCTGACCGAAGCGAACTTCCTTAACATCTGCCGTAAGACCGCCTTCGGTAAGGGTTGTATCCTTTGTAAATTGCTTACCTGATTCTGCGGGGGTATCTTCATTAAACAGATTTTGAAGATCAGCCGAATAATCGTCAGGATCATTTGACGACAATACTGATTCCTTGGCAGTATCTTTCTTTGAGCTGTCTTCCGACGATTTAATAGGAATTGAAATACGTCCGCCGAAGCCGATGCCGTATACAAGGAGTTTGTCATTCTCAACAACGCGGCTGGAGCTCATAACACCGTATGAAATATCAATCAGAAAACCTGCTATAGATTGCACAACACTACCTATACCATCAAGGCTCAGCTCAAGATTTGTGCAATTGTCAGCGCCATAGCTGTCGGGGTCAAGAGTTGTGACCTGATCCTTTTGTGCCTTGAAAGACCACTTATCACGCCATACTGTAATTGAATCAATGACGCAAAGCTGTCCGTCACCCGAAACCTTATACATGCCGCCGTCTTCCTGTATTATTAACGGCTCGTCACCTTTATAAGTAAGAATATCATTAATAGTTACGTCAGCATCCTTAGGATCTGCCTGATAGTAACTCTGTGTTGTGCCGTTAACCTCTTTGGATGCTTCTTTGATATTACCTCTGATAATCAGAAGAACCTCATTTGTAGCTGTTGAACTCGTGGCTGAATAGTTATGTTTCGCAATCTTTGCACCATTTATATCGTAAAAATCTTTTTCACCCGCAAAGAATGAATTATATTCACTTTCATCATTGAACGCAATAAATGAATACTTATTTGTATCATGCCTTACAAGCGCCATAAGTCCGTATGAACGAAGCTTATACTTAGGATCGTTTGATACATTCAGCTTCTTGCCCGCGGTAATACTTGTAACACCGAACTGCTGTACAAGCTGTGCATCAGTAAACTCCAGCACCAGCTCATATTCACCTACTACAAGCTCTTCATCAGTTGAAAATATAAATGTGGAATATGTATCATCTGTGAATGCAATATTATCTTTTTCAATTCTCACCTTGCTGTCAGATGTTGTATGTACAAGATAGAGATCCCACATGTCTGTCGCTTTAAGCACTTGCAGCGCTGACATATCACCGCTGACTGTCACTGTCTTTGTACCCTCTGTATACACAGTGTCAGGCGTAATATTGCTCATGCTGATTTTGGGAAGATTACCCGATACCGACGGAAGAAGCACACTTCTTGCAGTGCCGTAATTTACTACCTTTTGATTTTCCGCGTCAATATCCTGATAGCCGTATAGGCTTACCGCTATTGTTTTTGCAGTAATATTTGTCTGCGGCTCTGCCTTAAGCTTATACTTGATT
>JBJEIU010000236.1:0-2237 GCA_051877355.1 Hominilimicola sp. | reverse complement strand
TGACAAAGGAAATGATCGACCATAACTGCGAATGCTTCAAGGAACAGCTTTCAAAGGTTGTTGACTTTTCTGACGGCAAGGCTATTATGGTTAATAACGCTGATTGGCTGCTTAACCTTAATTATGTGGAATTTTTGCGAGACATCGGCTCATGCTTTTCAGTAAATAAAATGCTGACAGCAGAGTGCTTTAAGCAAAGACTTGAAAAGGGACTTTCATTCCTTGAGTTTAACTATATGCTTATGCAGAGCTATGATTTCCTTATGCTTAACCGTAAATATGACTGTAAGATAGAACTTGGCGGCGACGATCAGTGGAGCAATATCCTCGGAGGTATTGACCTTTGCCGCAGAAAGGATCAAAAACAGGTTTATGGCATGACATTTACCTTGCTTACAAACAGTGAGGGAAAGAAGATGGGTAAAACTGCCGCAGGCGCAGTATGGCTTGACCCAAAAAAGACAACTCCGTATGATTTCTACCAGTACTGGGTAAATGTGCAGGACGCTGACGTAATAAAGTGTTTAAAGCTTCTTACGTTTGTTCCTATGGACGAAATCCGCGAAATGGAAAAGTGGGAGGGACAGGAACTTAACAAGGCAAAGAGAATACTTGCATATGAAGTTACAAAGCTCGTACACGGCGAAGAAGAAGCCGAAAAAGCTAAGAAAACAGCCGAAGAGGTATTCGCAAATGGCGGCGTGAGCGCTGATATGCCTACTACGGTTATTCCGGATGTTGTGGGAATGGGAGTGCTCGATATGCTTGTAAAGACAGGGCTTCTTTCATCAAAGGGAGAAGCGAGACGTCTTGTGCAGCAGAACGGCTTGTCAATCAACGACACTAAGTATAACGACGTAAACGGTGTCGTTACAGCGGATATGATAACAGATGATGGCATGATTATAAAGAAGGGTAAAAAGACTTTCCACAGAATAGTTGTTAAATAGTAATAAAAAAATGAGCGTTTAAAACGCTCATTTTTTTATTTACAGCCAATATTATGCCCATCTAAAGTTTTCTTTTCCGGCGACAGCCTCAAAATGGTATTTTACAATTCCTAAATCAACTTTAGAATAAAATCCGCCTGTTGACTGTGCGTTTACTGTATCATTATCTAATGTAAATATGAACTTCTGCTGATTCATTGCGGTGGGAGCAAGCGAGACGGCTTCCATGCCGTTTTTAAACCATTCAGGAACACTCCGGCTTGATTTATAAAGAGTGTTTATTGACTTGCTTTTATGTGCAGAGCCCTGTGTTTCTCCGTATCCGAGAGCAAGGACACACACAAGTTTTTCGCCTTTGTTTATTGTGCATTTGCTCTTACTCTTGCTGTAGGTCATGGCAACCCAGCATGAGTTAAGACCAAGCTGCTGTGCTTTCAGAACAAGTCTTTCGCCGTAATAACCGATTTTTTCGTCAAGATCAGATGCTTTTTTGCCGATAAGGGCAATATAATTCTTCACATCGCTGAACTTTCCGTAATGCGCCATCAATCCGCTGAATGCGGAAGGTTCATTTACGGCAAACTGGATATTAAGACCACTTTCCATGTTACATTTGTTAATTTCATTTTGAAGCTGAGAAATAATATTCTCGGGTATTGGTATATCCTTATAGCTTCTTACTGAGTGACGGTTCTTGATTGCTTCTTCGATAGTCATATTAATCATTCCTTTCAAAATTTTCTTCATCAATATTAGGATAACCGGATTTAACCGCACGGGGGATTAATGAACAAATATGATCAGACAGATTTTTCAGAGCAGTCCAATTACCTGTGTCAGCGTTGGCGTAGTAATAATTTTTTGTCCCCACGCGGCGCATGCTGATTATTTTAGCATCTTTTAATATTTTAAGGTGGTGAGATACTGCCGGACGTGATAAATTACTTTTTTCTGTAATTTCAGGCACTCGTATGCCAATCGGGTCATGCTCCAATATTGTGATGAAAATCTGTTGTCGTATTTCATCTCCGAGAGCAGAGAACAAGGCAAGACATTTTTGAAATTCATCGGAAATAAATTTCCTCTGCATTGAACATTCGTTCATTAATTGACCTCCTTTGGTTTAATTGATTAAACATATAAACTATTATATCATATAATTCAAAAAATTGTACAATGGTAAAGAAAATCAAGACGCTTTTTTAAAGAAAATCAAAAAGAGCGTTTATTGAACGCTCTTTTTCGAATTTAGAATTTTATAATTCCTGTTGCTTCAAGTATCGAGGA
>JBJEIU010000235.1:0-2238 GCA_051877355.1 Hominilimicola sp. | reverse complement strand
TCCATCATCTCTTTCAATCCGAAATATGTTTTTGAGGTTGGAAGCTGAAACGGCACTGAAGGAACCTTTAATTCATCAAAACGGATTGCTTTTATGTATTCGTTCAGGTCAAACTCATCCAGCTTGGTCAGGAATTTTGAAATGCTGTCTGTTCTTGTGCTTTTACCGTTTAATAGCCAGTTTTGTATTTTATCAAATCTTTTTGAGCTGTCGGAAAGCTCCTCTTGAGAGCATCCGACAAGCTCAGCTAAAACAGATATTTCTTCGGCGCTGTCCATCTCTCTGGAGATATAACCGGCAATGGCGGCGGCGAATTTCGTTGGCTCGGACGGTTGGCGTGAGCCGTTGCGGAATCGGAATATGGTTGATGTATCGTAATTGGTATGTCGGCATAACCTGGCAATGTTGATATCAAGAACGGAAATCAGCGTATTGAAATTTTCCCGCAGCTGTTCTTTGTCCGTTGTCATGAGATCTGTGCAGTCAAGAAAGCTCTCTTTGACGGAAACTTTTGTGATATCGCTGTGTTGTCCCTTTTCAGAGAGCAAGACTATGGCTTCACAAAGCTGTTCCAAGGGTTCCGAATCTTTTTCCGGCACTCGTCCGCCTGCACGATAGCGGCTTATGGTAGCCTCGGATAATTCGGATACACGGCTTAAATCCTTTGCCGTACAATTCAGTATTTCAATATATTCATTTAATTTTTCACAAAATTTCATAATGTATTCCTCCGCGAGATTGCCTCTGTGTTCCCATTATACTACAAATTGATGCGAAAAGATAGTAATTTCCGATTTGGATAATGACAAATCGGAAAGGAAACAGCAGAAAACGAATTTGTCTGCTATAATACTCTTGGTTTTATAGCGAAAACCAAAAATAAAAAATCTAAGGAGGTTTTTCAGATGAAGAAAAACATAAAAAATCATCATGCAGGGCGGATTGTAAGCCTCTTACTCATGCTCTGCATGGTACTGTCAATTGCGCCTGTTATGGCGTTTGCAAGCGGTAACGCTGATCAGAATATTACTCTGGTCGATTTCGGAAATGTCTGGAAGAATCTTGATTCCACGCAGCCTGTTGCATTTACCACGGAGCTCAACCCGAATTCCGCCTGCTCGAATCAGATGGATATTACTGCGCAAAGTTGGGTAAATTTCTCTTATGGCGATATTATGGAATCGAATGCCAGCGAAAAGAAGCCAACAGCATTAGCATCTTACGATTTCTGTATAACCTTTACCGCGAAAGAAGGATATACTTTTCCATATGATAGTAAAAGCGGCGCATTTACAGGCACGGTAATTTGCGACGGAACGACAATAGTAGAGAACGGACAATCTAAGGTTGATGGCGTGAGTGCCTTCATGTTGGGTAACACTGTTTTTGGAACGACCCTCAGGGTGTTAGGGTATCCGAAGGTAGTTGCCACCGACGGCGCATCTCAGGACAACTATGTTATCAACAACGTGGTAATTAACAATGCCCCTACTTCCTGCACCGCGGGCGAAGCGCCGGCGGCACAGGCGACAGCGGGCGGTGAAAGCGCTCCGAATTACACTTTTTATGAATACTGGGAAGAGTGGGAGCAAACCGCGAACGGCTTAGAGCCGGTCAAGTTCTGGTATTCCGACGCCCAGCAGATGAGCCGAGTTCCTGAGGGTAAAGCAATTACTGCCTTTGAAGAGGGCAAGACCTATTCCTACAGCATTATCGCAACAGGGAATGAAAACTACACCTTTGCTTCAAGGGACACCCTTTCTGTTATGCTGAACGGCAGCGACTTCTCCGCTAAGAGCGAGCCAATCATGGACGGAAAAAGCCTTATGATTGGACCCGGCGCATTTATGAAGCCGGTAAATCCCGCTGAGCAGAAAGAAATCGAGCTGATCGAGATCAACAACGCAACCGTCAGCTTCCATGTGGGCGACAGACCAGTGTTCACCGGAACGACCCCTGACGA
Organism: Hominilimicola sp.; assembly: GCA_051877355.1. GTDB lineage: Bacteria > Bacillota > Clostridia > UBA1381 > UBA1381 > Hominilimicola. The sequence goes on along the minus strand of JBJEIU010000235.1, from coordinate 275 downwards.
TGCGCTGTATGTCGTTGACTATGAAGGCTGGCGTGGTGAAGATGACGCGTTCATCTGCAGCTCCGATTATTGGAACAACGCTTATGTTGAACGTGGCTGGTGCGGCGGACCTGTCTCTTCCTTTAAGGCAGATACAGATTATATGTATATGCTCTATGTAAAGCTGACGGATGAAGCGGCTGCGCAAGGGTATGTTTTCGGTCCCAACACCAAACTGAAGGTAAACGGAAAAGACGTTGATTATCCGCACATGGCTACCGGCATCGTATTGCAGG
>JBJEIU010000234.1:0-10385 GCA_051877355.1 Hominilimicola sp. | reverse complement strand
AACCGATACAATTACAACGCTTGACGTGCCGGGCGCACCGACGCTGATTGGCGGTAATTCATATAACAATCAGATTATTGTGACATGGACTGCTCCCGCAAGTAACGGCGGCAGCAATATTACGGAGTACAAGGTTTATGCCGAGCCGGTTGACGGAAGCGATACGGTTACGTGGTCGGGTCTCCCGACCGCCGACACAAACGGCGAAATTACCGCGACGATAAGCGAGAACCTTGTAACGAACCAGAAATACAACATAACGGTTACAGCGGTTAACGCCGTAGGCGAGGGCGCTGCGTCCGCGTCTACGCGTGTGCAGGTAGTCGGAACGATTGTGCAGACGAAGCCGAGCGAGCCGACTAACGTTAAGGCGGCAGCCGGTGACGCGAGCGTTGTGCTTACGTGGGGCGCGCCGATTAACGACGGTAACAGCACCATCACAGGCTACAGCATTTGGGCGGGCAACAGCGAAAGTGACATGGGCGTTATCGCGAAGGTGGACGGTTACACGTTCGCGTACACGGACACAGGTCTTAAGAATGGCGTTGGAAGATTTTACAAGATTAAGGCGATCAACGGCGTTGACGCGGACGGAGGCCCGTTCAGCGCGATTGTGAGCGCAACGCCGAAGAAGATAGAAGCGCCGACAGCACCGACATGGCCGGCGTTTGACAACGAAAACGGCGTGAGCGCGTATGAAACAAACGCGCAGGGTACTGCTATAACCATTAACTGGAACGCGTCCACAGGTGACGCGGCAGGCGGCACGATTTCGTACGAGGTATATGTAAACGGTGAGCTAAAGGGAACTGTTACGGATACAACATATGTACTCGGCGAAATTCAGGAGAGCGTAAGATATAATATCCAGATTAAGGCAGTGAACGAGGTCGGCGGTGGAACGCTGAGCGACTATATCCGCGCATACAAGAACCTTAACATCAGAAAGGGCAGCGCGGAGGACGGCTTCACCTATGACGAACGTTACAGCGAGGGTATCTACGCCAAAATTGACGCGGATTACGACAGCACGGAGGATTATCAGGTGGCATACACCGTTCCGTCAGCACCGGAGAATGCGGCGCTTACCAAGGAGGCAAACACGGCGATTGTTACATGGGACGCTCCCGCAAATGACGGTAACAAGCCGATTACGGGATATTATGTGTACATAAACGGCGTGGCGAACGAGGTAGCCGCAGATCAGGCGGCAGCCGTTGCCCTTGACACCAGCGCGGAAAGTCCGCAGTATTCATATAACTTTGATATTGATTCCGGTCAGCCGTACACTGTTTACGTAAAGGCGTGCAATAGCGTAGGCACAGGCGAAGCGACGGATTTAATGTACATCACGCCGACAAATGAAGCGCCGTCAGACTTAGCGGCTGAGGTTGCGGATAAGGTAAATGTTAACCTTACATGGACAATCACCAACAGCGATGTTACGGAATACGTATTGTACGTAAACGGCTCGCCGCAGACAGTTGCTACGACAGATGTTACGGTGGACGGAACGACTGTTTCTTACACGTTTAATGGCGAGATAAACAAGACATACAATTTTGCGCTGTCGGCTAAGTACGGCACGACAGAAAGTGCGTTGTCCAATATAGTCAGCGGCGTATCGACAGAGGAAACAAAGGCGGCCGCACCGCAGAATGTGACCGTTTCAGGTGAGACGGGAAATGTAACGCTTTCATGGACAGCGCCTGCAAATGTCGATGCGGCAGATATAGACCATTACATTGTATATGTAAACGGTGAGGAATACAAGACGAACGTGGCAGGCGATGCTGTAAGCGTGACGATTGACCTTGACTATTCCGCATGGATAAAGCTTGCGGCAGTAAGCGGCTACGGAACAGTAGGCGAGCAGTCGAAGCCGGTTAAGTTCTCACTTCCAGAGGGCAGCTTCGGAGAAGATACACCTGCCGCTCCGACAGATGTGGCATATACGCTGGCAATTACAGACGGTGTGCTTGACGCGGCTGATAATGTAACAATCACATGGACTACAGCGCCAACAAGCGAGACACATACAGCTGTCGCGGATTCATTCAATATATATATCGGACAGGAAATGAAAGAAAATGTTTCGGGTAATGAGTATACATTCACAGCCGAAGCGGGCAAGGATTACGATATAAGTATTGAGCCTGTGGCAGGTACAGCGGTAGGTCCTAAGAGCAGTATTGCGGTTGAAGTACCTGCAAATGAATATCCTGCACCGACAAAGCCGGAACTCAATGCAGAGCTTAACAGCGACAAGACTGCTGTAACGCTTACATGGACAGCGGAAGACGGAGTATCATATTACCTGACTGTAAACGGAGAAGAGATAGCAGAAGCGGTTACATCACCTTATGAATACACCGTTTTATCAGACACAACCAACTACAACTTTGTACTGAAAGCCGTAAAGACGTACGACGACGGCGGCAAGGGCACAGCCGAATCCGATATTGTAACTGTAAGCACGAGCGACAGCGGAAACTACGCTTCTGCTAAGCCGGTTATCACAGGCACGCTTTCAAACGGAACAACACAGGTTAAGGTATACTGGACAGCGCCGGTAAAAGGCGAGAATGAAACGGGCGATATTTACGAGTACAGAGCTGTAATAGACGGAGTTGAACAGGAAGATTCCGTTGCGGCAGACGCGGAGGTTCTTGTATACACGGTTGACTTTACAAACGTCACCGACAGCAAGACCGTTGAGATACGCGCGTATAAGAGCGTTGATTCAAGCGACTTTATTGCGGCAGTTTCAGATTCGTGGGTTGCAACGCCGAACTGTAACATTGTGGTAAATCCTAATGATTTCACAAACAATAACACAGCGGGCGAGGTTACGAACAAGGACGCAGACGGCGACGGCACAGCTGATACTAAAACACCGGAAGTACATATTCCGATTACGGTTAATACGGAAAACGTAAATGTTGACTTTGTCGACCAGTATGGTAATACGATAAAGACAATCGCGCCGACGGCCGATACGGACGGAAATCAGAAGGTTAACCTGCCGCTTGACAGCACTGTTACATCTGATCTTATATTCAACATTGTTGTCAAGAAGGATGGCTACACAACCTACACCATCACAGGTGTTCCGTATTCGGAATTGGGCAATGTTAATATCGAAAATGCGGAAATATATGCTGGTGATTTGGATAAGAATGGAATAATCAATTCATTTGACCAGAATTTACTTGATAATAACATAGGTAAACAGAATGCAAGTCCAGCTGATGGTGATTTAGATATCAACGGAGTAATCAATTCATTTGACCAGAATTTACTTGATAATAACATGGGTAAGTTAAGCAAAAGTGATACATGGTCTAAATAATAGGAGAAAAGGAGATTGCTATGAAAAAACAACTAAAAAAGGCTATAGCGGCTTTTCTTACATTGTCAATGATAATTGTATTGTTGCCAGCGCATATTGCGCTGGCAACGGATGAAGAAGATATGAGTAATCATGTTAAATATGGTACACTGGATAAGCTTTTAGCCGATGCAACATTTCAGGGACATGTGCTTACATTGACAGAAGCCTCGGAAACAAATAAATCAAAATACGATTATATGATATCAGTAGGTGTATATAACATGGATGCGGCAATCAACTATCATATGGATTTGTCGTATAATACGGAAGATGTGACATGGGTCAGACCAAATGGTAATGATCAAAGTACTGCAACAGCAATGACACAAAGATTGACAATAGGTAAAGTAACAGCAGATATGATTAGCGAAGCTGCTGCAAACTATACAGAGGAAGATGACGGGATTGTATATCTTAATCAAAATCTTTCACCTACATTGTTTAGCAGATGGGATTATAGACTTGACGAAAATGTTGACTCAACAAGCAGAAATGAGTTATTTATCAGTACACAGATAAGTAATGCCCTTTCAAGTACAGATTGGACGAATGAAAATACAGGTGCAAATTACAGCGAAGTCGGAGGATTTAAAGTATACAAATTCCCAACCAATCAGGTTGTGACGTTGTATACAATGTACTTTAAATTAAATGAAGGAGTATCATCGCTGAAATCTGATACTTTTGCAATGGCATATGAGGCAACCAATGGATTTAACGGTTCTGTAGGTCTGAGACAGACAACAACTGTCGGAGATTATTACTGGCAGAACGAACAGACCTATCTTATCGGCTTCCCTGAACCGCAGATAGAAGATCAGGCAGTAGAATTTACACAGGTAACGAACAGCACGGGAGCCGGAATTAATGGTGCAACAATAAAGATTTTCTCAGACGCTGCGCTAACACAGGAAGTGACCGCTGCCGGCGGCGTAACCGCAAACAATGGTACTATTGACGGTTATTACAAATCAGGGACAGTGCTGACGGCGAACACAAGATATTACTACACTGTTTCTCTGGCAGGATACGTAGATGAGACAGGGTACTTTGACGTAGGCTCAACAACAGCGCAAGTTTCCGCTATTACATTGAAAACTGAAGCGGAAGCAACATATAATGCGACAATCACCGTAAAGGACGCCGACACGGGAGCTGCACTCACAGGCGCGGCAGTATTGGTTGGAGGAACATTGGCAGGAACAACTGATTCTTACGGACAGGTTACAGGACAGTTTACTTCAGGCACGCATGCGCTGAGCGCATCTTTGGAAGGCTACACAATGCCGTCTCCCGCGCCGACACTTACAGTAAGCAAAACCGGCACAAACGCAGCGACCATTTCGCTTGTACCCGTGCGCGCGTCTGTGACGCTGCCGGCAATTACAGATGGCAGTGAATCTGTATCCGGCGCAACTGTAACTGTCACAAGAACGACCACAACCAGTCCGGTGAACGGTTGGAGTACGACAAACACAAAAACATATAACTCGGGCGAAACTCTTGATCTGCCTACAGGCAACGACTACACACTGACTATCGCGGCAGCAGGCTACGCATCTAAGACGGTTTATCTTCGTGTTGCCTCGGACGGTACGCCTACATATTACAGCGATTCGACATATACGGATACTGTTACAACACCTGATGTCACAATCACAAAGCTTGAGGACCCGTATTATCAGGTAGACGTGACACAGGACGATGACGATAAGACAAAGTTCACAGCGACTGTAACGCTCAACAACATTGCCGGAACATTCGGTACATTCGGTCTGAAATACGACAAGGACGTATTTGATTTTGGTACATTCACGCCTGAAAGCAGCAGCGAAATCGGCCTGTTCAATCCTGACCCGGATGCGCCTGAAAACGCCAATGTTGAGATAAAGAGCGGTGACGATGAAACCACAGGCTACCATGTATTCTCATGGCAGTCGCTGAATAACGCAGTAGGCGAGCCGTTTGACGCGACAGCGGGAAAGACGGTTGTGACCTACACCTTTACACTAAAGAACGGCAAATCGGTTAACGACATAACCTCCGACGCATTCAGCGTAATGCCCTATGACAAGACCTCGGCAGGTATAGCATATATAGCAGCCGCTGCCGACATTTCAGAGGCAAGAGAATACCTTGACAGCTTATGGAGATATACTGACAGCGAGAATACAGAAGATAATCTCGGCACAGGCAGACTTGAGGAGTCGAAGGCAACCTTAAACGGTTTTAATCAGGTATTCGTCAACAGCACGGACGGCACAGAGGACGCTGACTGTACATTTGACGTAATGACATATGTCAACTATACAAACTTTGACGCGGCTAAGGCGGCGCTTAACTTCATAGTCACGGACGAGGATAACGTGCCTTTGAACAACGCGTCAGTAAAGCTTTACGATTCAGAAGATAACGCCATAACAACGCTTACCACAGATTCGACAGGTATCGCTTCATATGCCGTAAGCGGCAGCGCCACATACAAGTATTCAGTAAGCTGCACAGGCTACTGGGATGAGCCTGAAACAGGTCTGAACACTGTTACAGTGCCGGACAAGACAACGACAAACGAGTATATAGCGCTGGAACAGAAGATTTATCACGAAACTGAATTGCAGAACAGCACAGGAAGCGCGATAACCGACGCGATGCTGTCAGGTGATAAATACGCATACACGGGCAGGGACTATCACTTTAATATTGCCCCCAATCCGGGTAAGAAACTTGACCCTGACACAAATCTTTCATTCGTGGCAGTGGTTGAAGGACAGATATGTCCCGTGACATATGAAAGCGCAAGCAATACATATGTACTGGCGGCACAGTATGTCACAGGCGACCCGACAAGCGATACGCCGGATATGAACGGTTTCCCGTCAGAGGGAATAATAATCAAAATGATTTCCGGCAGCATCATAGACAGTGACGAAACCTATACCGTAACCGCCCATGCGGGTACAAACGGCACTGTCACATATGACCCGAATTCCACTTCATATAACGAGGACGCCGGTTCAACAACATCAGATATAACCGTTTCAGATATTACACCGGATGAAGGTATAGGTAAATTCACCTTTACCGCCGAAAGCGGATACAAGGTGGAAAAGGTAATTGTAAACGGAGTGCAGATTCACGACTACGATAATGAAACAGAATTCATTTATGACAAGTTTACAAATATAACAATGGACAGCGACATAACCGTTACCTTCTGGGACGGAGTAAATCCGAGCACAGACGCGGTTGTAACGCTTGTTGTAGGCTCGAACGGTAAGGCGGAGGTAACAAATCCGACACCTGAGGCAACGGTTAGCAATACAAGAAAAACATATATTTACACAGGCGCGGGAAGTCTTGACTTTACACTGACACCGGACGGCGGTCACTCTGTAAATTCAGTTGAGAAATCCGTAAACGGCGGCGAAAATGAAACTGTATCAGGAACACCTTACAGCGTTCCGGTTGCCGAGGGCGACGTTACAACGGTATATGTAACCTTTGACACCTCAACAGTGTTCGTAAACGCATATGTAAAGAGCGGCGAGGGTACGATAAGCCCTGTCGGCGTGCTTATCCTGAATATGTATGACAGTCCGACATTCGTTATGGAGGCAAAGGATAGCGACTGGGCAGCGTCAGCTGTTGACGTGAACGGTACGGTGGTAAATAACTCCGTATCAAATGACCAGACATTTACGTATACAGTACATGGTATTACAAATGACACATCAGTAGGAGCAATCTTTACTGAAACGTCATACAAGGTAACAGGTCATGTTGACCTGTCACAGGGCAAGAACCTGACATCAATTGCGGTAATATCACCTGCGATTGTGACCTGCACGCGTCCGTCGGACGGTATGACTGTAACGGTGCAGACAACAAAATCACGTACAGACGCGACCTTTGACGCGCCGCTGCCTAAGGGCACATGGAATATAACGGTGTCAAAGGTTGGTTACATCAATTATACAATAACAGGCTTTGAGGTTGACGGAACAAGCGATGTAACATTCGGCAAAAAGAGTGACGAAAGCACGCAAAAGATTACGCCGTATATCGGCAACACCAGCGGCACAGGCAAGACTGTTTCGCTTACGGACGCAGGTGTTGTAAGCAACGGTTTGCGTACAGCGGCAAGCGCGGCTACAAAGGCAAAAGCTGACGTTGACGATGACGGTGAAGTATCGGCAACATCTGATATGGCATATATCAGATACAACTACGGTCAGAGAAGCGTTACGGAAACATATACAGACTTTTTAGCTCACTAACAGCGTAAGGAGATAAGCCATTGAAAAAGCAAAAAATATTAAGCCTGCTTCTGGCGCTGGTAATGGTAATATGCGCGTTGGGGTCTGTGCCGGTTATGGCGCAGAATCCCGATGTGGGATATATGATTTCGAGCAGTGAGGAGGACGGTGGGTTCGTTCTCCACGTAGCATTGCAGAACGTGAAAGCGCTTGGCGGACGACTGGCAATCGCCTTTGACGCGGATAAGCTGGAGCTGGCGGACACGTCCTCGCTGACAGACGCGGTAAAACAGGCAAACGGCGCGGTAATCACTCCCGAGGGACTGGATACGTCCGTGTTGCTGTCAAACGCAAAGGGCTATGTCATGTTCGCGTGGTACTCGTCAGGCAATTCAGGCGTAAACGCGGCTTCCGCTGATGTGGAAATTGCGACTATCGCGTTTAATTTCAAAAACGGCGCGACAACAGACGATTTCAACCGCAACACAATCAATCTGTATTACGTGAACGAAACAATGGCGCACAAGTGGGATTGCAGCGCGCAGATAGTGACGACTGACCTTATGGCGTACAGAAATAACGACAGAAATGACGAGTACGTGTGCGGCATAGATTATGATTATCCCAACTGCGATTATGTTCCGATTGTGACGTATGAGGCAGGTGTAAGAGTAACCGACACTGATGGCAATCCGCTAAGAGCAAGCGTTATGCTTGACAATCTGCAAGCGCAGACTAACGCATACGGCTACACTTCATTTCAGATGGAAAACGGCATATACGCCTACCGCGTATCGGCGCAGGGCTATGAAACTAAGTCGGGATATATCATTATCCGCGATGGCGGCGCAACCGCAAACGTTTCCCTTATGAGCTACGCACAAATAGCACAGTCTACAGCCGACAGCCTTGCCATAGGCTATGAGGACGGCGACAGCGCAAATAGTGTCACGTCAAATCTTGTGCTTCCCACAGAGGGACAGTACGGCGAGGTAATCACATGGCAAAGCAGCAATACAAGCGTTGTAACGCCGCAGGGCATTGTGACGCGCGGTGAGGATGACATGCGCGTGACGCTCACAGCGAATGTGTCGCTGGTCGGCGCAAGCGCGAAGCGCAGCTTTGACATTACCGTAAAAAGCAGAATAAGCGCCGAGGAAAAGAACGCCGCAATCGTGGCGCAGGACAAGGCGGCGCTTGAGATACGGTACGCGCCGGGCGACAGCCAAAGCTCCGTCACAGCGTCACTGACGCTTGCGGAGATGGGCGCATACGGTAGCGCGATTGTGTGGACAAGCAGTAACGAGGATATCATAACAGGCTACGGCGTTGTTACGCGTCCGGAAACTGACACTCAGGTAAAATTAACTGCATTAATCCTTCGCACAGGGGCGCAGGACACAAAGGAATTTACCGTAACAGTAAAGGGTGAGAAAAAGCAAACCTCAACCGGCGGCGATACATCAAATACCGGTGATACAAGCAACAACGGCAATGACACAGCAGACACAGAAACAGTGAACAGAGTTTTGTCCGCGCTGACAATCATCTACAGCATCGGTGACAGCGCGTCATATGTTACGAACAATCTGACCCTCGCGTCAGAGGGCTCGGACGGCACAGTAATAGAATGGTCCAGCAGCCACCCTGCCGTTGTGACGGCATACGGCGGCGTTGTGCGGCAGGCGCAGGACGTGAGCGTAACGCTCACCGCGACTGCCACAAAGGGAAATGCAAGCAGCACAAAGACCTTTACAGTCCTTGTGAAAGCTGCGCCGCAAATCCCCGTAAACCCGGACAACGGCACGGAGGAGGAAATACAAAAAAGCAACGGCTCTGACGCGGGCGGCAACGGCTATGTGGAAACGCAGCCGACAACTGCACCGTCAACGGGGCAGACAACGACTGAAAATCAACCAACGACAACCGACTCGGCAAGGATAAGCTTCAATGATATCGACAGCGTGCCCTGGGCGCAGGAGGCAATACTTGCCCTTGTAAATAAGGGCGTGATAAGCGGCATGAGCGACACAGAATACGCGCCGCAAAGCCAGATACGCAGAGCGGATTTTGTAATTCTGCTTGTGCGTATGCTCGGACTTGACGGCGAGATAACAGAAAGCTTTGACGACGTGACGCAGAGCGACTACTACTATGAGCCTGTCGCGCTTGCGAAGTCGCTGGGTATCATATCGGGCGTGGGCGATAATAAATTCGCCCCCGAAAGCAGCATAACCCGTCAGGACATGATGGTTATGACGTGTAACGCGCTTGAAAAGCTCGGCAAGGGAAATTTTAGGACGGCGGATTTATCAGACTTCAACGATAAGAACGATATTGCGGATTACGCATATGAGAGCGTATCGAAAATGGTCGGCGCGGGATATATCTCGGGTGACGGCGGAAACCTTAATCCGAAAAACAACACCACAAGGGCGGAAACGGCAGTGTTTCTGTATCGGATTGATATGAATTTGCAGTAGAAAGGGTGACGGATATTATGATGACTAAGCTTGAAATAGCAGGTATACTGAAAAACATACGTAAAAGCACAGGTCTGACACAGCAGCAGCTTGCCGACCGTATGGGGAAGTCGCAGCAGATAATAGGGCACTGGGAAACAGGCTATTCACAGCCGGACATGAGTACTCTGTTTGAGCTGTTTGATATGTACGGCATAAGTCTGGACGAAACCTTTCTGAACAGAAAACATTAAAGGAATTTGGGGCTATGAG
>JBJEIU010000233.1:0-10396 GCA_051877355.1 Hominilimicola sp. | reverse complement strand
CTGACAGGCTTCTATCAGCTGTGCCGCGCCATCCTGATAAAAAGTGAAGTGGAGTACGACCGCTTCGACCAGGTGTTTCTGGAATTTTTCAAGGATGTTCCTTTTCAGGGAGAGCTGCCTGAGGAGTTGCTGGATTGGCTGAACCATCCCTCCGAGGAGCTTTGGAACTGTACGCTTATTATTTTGCAAAAGGGCGGATACCACATCAAATTGCGTTCCGCAATTTCGCTGTTATAAAACGACACATAATCATGCGTTTTAACAAGACTTACCGCCTCATGCTCAGGAGTATACGTCTGAATAACGGCGCGTCCCTCCTTGCTGCCGCGTCCAGCGCGTCCCGAAACCTGCTCCAGCATCGCAAAGGTTCTCTCACCGCTGCGGAAGTCGTTTATATGCAGCATTGTATCTGCCGTTATAACTCCCACAAGCGTCACGTTTTCAAAATCAAGTCCCTTGGCAACCATCTGTGTGCCTATAAGTATATCAATTTTATCCTTTTCAAATTTACGCAGTATCTTCTCATGGGACTGTTTTTTCCCTGTTGTATCCATATCCATGCGAATAGTTGAAGCTTCTGGGAAAAGACGATTTATTTCCTCCTCCACTTTCTGCGTGCCTCCGCCGAAATAGCGTATATACTTACTTCCGCACTCGGGACATACCACGTAATTCGGTCGTGTATAGCCGCAGTAATGGCACTTTAAGACATTGTCGAATTTATGGTATGTAAGCGAAATATTACAGTTTGGACACTGCGGCACATATCCGCAGGTGCGGCAGGATACGAACGTAGAAAATCCGCGTCTGTTAAGGAACAGGATTGTCTGTTCCCTTCTTTTTAGATTTTCCGATATTTCCTTATAAAGTCTGCCCGACAGCATGCTTTTATTTCCGCGTGACAGTTCGCTGCGCATATCAGCCACGTAAATATCGGGCATTTTATTATTGTTATACCTTGTGTTCATTTCAAGAAGCGCATATTCGCCTGTTTTCGCCTTATAATAGCTTTCCACGCTTGGCGTGGCAGACGCAAGCACCACTGCCGCGCCCGACTGCTTTGCTCGGAAAATCGCCGTTTCACGTGCATGGTACCTGGGAGACATATCGGACTTATAGGTGTCCGAATGCTCCTCGTCCATAATTATTATTCCTATATTTTTAAGCGGCGCAAATACGGCGCTTCTTGCGCCTATGACTATATCAGCTTCGCCGTCCTTTATCCTTTTCCACTGGTCGTGACGTTCTCCCAGCGACAAACCGCTGTGGAATATCGCAATCCTGCTGCCGAAACGTGACATAAACCGCGACACCATCTGCGGCGTCAGCGAAATTTCGGGAACAAGCATAATTGCGCTTTTTTCCATATTTACAGCGTATTCAATAGCCTGCATGAATACCTCTGTTTTTCCGCTTCCCGTCACACCGTGAAGCAGATATGTTTTACCGTCGCCGCTCTCTATTGAGTGTGTTATTGCGTTTATCGCCCTTTCCTGCTCAGGAGTTGGCGTCATTTTTTCTGTTTTCTTAAATACACGGCTTCTGTACGGGTCACGCTCCACCGTCTTTTCAAAGACCTCCGCCAAGCCCTTTTGCACAAGTGCGGACACAGCATTATATGAGCCGTTTGTGAACTTCTGCAAGTCGGCGGTCGAAATAATATCATTCGATGCAAGGATTTCAAGCATTTTTGACTGCACAGGCGCTTTTTTCACAAGCGCGGCAGCAGCTTGCGTTGCTTCCTCGCTGCTCACAGCACGCCTTATGCATCTGACTTTTTTGTCCTGCACATTTACTGACTGGCGGTATTCCTTTCTGAGAGTACCCTCCTTAATCATGGCACGTACCTGATTCTGAATATCCCTGCCGCACCTTTCCTTTAAATCGTCATACTCCATACCACCGCCGTTATCAGCAAGGATTGCGATAATATTGCTACGTATTTCCGATTTTTCCTCAGATTTTTCCTCAAGTATTATCCATTCCCTGCTCTTTACGGCAGTTCCAGCGGGAACTACGGTATGAATTATATCAAGATACGGTGTAAGGTATTTCTTGTGCATCCATTCTATAACGTCAAGCATATCCTCGTCAAAGCCGGGCGTATCGTTTGCAAGCTTTATTATGGACTTGAGATTTTTGCTTTTGCTCTTTTCCGAAAAACCGACGCAAAATCCCTCTACCTCTCTGTTTCCCGCAGAAAAAGGCACAAGCACCCTGCTGCCGATTTCAAGCATGTTCTCCAGTTCTTCGGGAATAAGGTAATCAAAAATGCGGTCAACATTCTTAGACCTGTGGTCCACAATAATATTTGCAATCATCTTTTCTTCACCTTAATTATTCAGCGTCTTCCTCTGGCTGATTATCGCTTTCCATCTCTTCTGCACTATCGGCAGTGCTCATGGAAAGTATAGCTGCTGCCTTTTCATCTTCCCATGCCTTTGCACGTTCAATAGCCTCTGAACGTACATAGCCAACCTTGCCGGATACGATTTCCTCTGCCGCAACCGAAACAGGCTTTTCGTCTCCGAACGCCTCGTTCTCCTCCATACGCGCTTCACCAATCATTCTTGCGCGCTTTGCAGCCATTGTGACAAGCGTATAACGGCTGTCCACACACTTTGAAAGTTCTGAAATTCCAGGTTTAATCATCATAATAACATTCCTCCAGTATCAATATTTTTCATCTAATAATTTATCAACAAGGTCACGCTTCATGACCTTATCACGCATTACTTCCTCTACCTCTCTGACGCATACCTCCAAGGTATCGTTTACAAAGATGTAGTTATACTTGGACGACTGGGTAAACTCCCACTTTGCCGCTTCCAAACGTTCAACAATCTGCTCCTCACTTTCGCGTCCTCTGTCCTCCAGACGCTGTCTTAAAACCTTCATGGAGGGCGGAATTATAAACATAAGCACTGCATCAGGAAACATTTCCTTTACCTTCAGCGCCCCCTGCGGCTCTATTTCAAGCAGTACATTGCGTCCCGATAAAAGCACATCCTCAACGGCCTTTTTCGGTGTGCCGTAATAGTTGCCGTTATACATGGCATATTCAAGCATTTCGCCGTTGTCTATCATTTTTTTGAAGTCCTCAACTGTTGTGTAGTTATAGGTTTCTCCGTCGGTTTCGCCCTTGCGGATTTCGCGCGTTGTGGACGAAACCGAAAGGAACACGTCATTTTCCTTATTTGCAAGCAGCTCGCCGCAAATGGTTCCCTTGCCCGTTCCAGAGGGTCCTGACATTACGAATAAAATTCCTCTACTCATCGTTTTTCACAGCCTCCTCATTCATTTCTGAGTCAAGTCTTGAAGCCACGGTTTCAGTCTGCAATGCAGACAATACTATATGGTCAGAATCGGTAACTATAACCGCCCTGGTTCTTCTTCCGTATGTGGCGTTTATAAGATTTCCCTTATCCTCCGCCTCGCGTATTATACGCTTTATGGGCGCAGATTCCGGACTTACTACGGCAATCACGCGCTCCGCGTTTACCATGTTGCCAAAACCTATGTTTATAAGCCTCATTGTATCACCCTATTCTATATTTTGGATTTGTTCACGCAGTTTTTCTATTTCACCTTTAAGCGTGACAACCGTCTTTGCAATTTCTATATCACTTGCCTTTGAGCCGATTGTGTTGACCTCGCGGTTAATCTCCTGAATAAGGAAATCAAGCCGTCTGCCCGCAGGCTCGCCACTGCCTATGATGGTGTCAAACTCAGCAAAATGGCTCGCAAGTCTTACGGTTTCCTCATTTACGGCAATCTTGTCGGCATATATGGCAACCTCGGTGAGTATTCTCGCCTCGTCAATCTCTCTGCCGTCAAGCACTTCCTTTATCTTCTCATACAGCCTGTCGCTGTACTCCTGCACCGTCTTGGGGGAACGCTCATCTATAGTTTTTACAAGAGCGCGCATGTAGCCAATTCTTTCGCAAAGGTCTTTTTCAATTCTCTCGCCCTCGCGTTCTCTCATTGCAACAAAATCACCAAGCGCGCCGTCAAGCACAGTCTTTACCGTGTTCCATAGCTGCTCTTCATCCTCTTCAAGACGTTCGGTCTGGAAGATGTCGGGATTTCTTGCCACACCGGACACCGTTATATCGTCCTTTAAGCCAAATTCGTCACGAAGCTCATGAAGCACCTCTATGTAATTTTTTGCGATTTCCTTGTTTAATCTTATTTCCTTGTCGGCTGTTTCAAAATTTTCCACGTTCAGGTATATATCCACCTTACCGCGCGTTATGAAAGATGAAACATACTTTCTTATCTTGTCCTCCAGAAATCCCAGATGACGCTGCACCTTTATATTATAATCCGAATATCTGTGGTTTACGGATTTAATCTCAACCAGTATCTTTTTTCCGTCTGTTACGGCTTCGCGTCTGCCGTATCCCGTCATACTTTTCAGCATCGCTTTTCTCCTGTCATGTGTATTCAATAGGCATACTTACCCATTATTTTTTTATTATAACACATTTATTTCATTTTGCACACTGTTTTTTCAAAAAATTTAAATTTTTTTCATAAATTCAAAAAACGGCACTGTAAAAGTGCCGTTTTTATAGTATTTTATCTTATTTTACAGCTCCAAGAAGTTTATCCGTTATATCTGTGCTGTTTTCAGGTATTGAAGCCGCCTTTACTGTGCTGTCCTTTTCCTGTGTTTCAGATATTGTAAGCTTAAATACTAATTCTGTGCCATCGACATTTATTCCCAAATCAACAGACGCATCTGAAACTGCCTTTTGTCCGTCACAGTCCGTACTTGCAGAAACTACGAATCTTATCATATCAGAAAGCTGAGCGCGTTCCTCATCTGTAAGTATAGAACCAAAAACGCCTATGATAATCTTATTGAAATCCTCAGGAAGAATGTTCATACTGATTGCATATCCGCCGTTATCCTTTTCTGTAACGGAAATATACTTATCTAATTGCTCTAACATATCAAACTGTGCTGCAAGCATTACTGCTTCATCGATATTAGCATCACCTTCAGTTGAAATGCCGCTCTTCAGCATTTCAGCAATATCCACCGTTTCGCCTGATAACATTGCAAGCACAGCTTCAAAAACAGCCTTTGTCTCCGCAGGTATGTCAAGCGCGTCAATCACCTTTTTCAAATCAATCTTATACCATGTATTGCTGTTAAAGGTACTTGCAGCAAGCTTCAATTCTGTATTTGTGCTGTTTTTGGCAAACTGCTCCATAATGTCTGTTTTTACATAAAGCTGACCTTCCTTTACAATTGCTTCTGCATCAGCATCATTCAGCAGTGAAACACCGGCAAACTCAGCGTTAATACCGGCAATCTTCATCTGAGCTGTTCCGTCTGCATATGTAGAATCAGCCTTGCCGCTACAATCAAAGTTAAATGCCTCTTCTCCCTTTGTCAAGTTCGTTTTCATGTCAAAGCTTGTAGTTCCCTTATTAAATTCAGGCTGTTTAAGATTTATAAGCTTTGTCATATTCGGTGCGATTGATGAAAACTTATTGAAATAATCATCATAATCCATTATAACAACTGTTTCACTTTTGCCGTCCCAGCCTACCTGCATATCAAAGGCGTTGCTCATGAAACGTATCGGAACAAGTGTTCTGTCCTCTACGATTATCATTGGAACGTCCATTGTTATTGTTGATTGCTGACCGTTTTTGTCAATATAAATAGTGTCGTCCATAAGAGTGAAATTGATTGTTATGTCACCCTTCTTTGCTGTTACCAATCTTTCCGCGTCATTATAATCAACCGCTGCTCCCATATTTTCAAGTGCAGCACGGAACGGTATCATAACTCTGCCGTCTGTGTTTACCGGCTTTACGTCCTCATACTGAACAACCGTATCATTATAAAGAATGTGTATTTCAGAATGGTCCTTCGTTGATTCATGAATTCCACTTATTCTGTCTGCTGCCTGCGCATTTACTGCGCACGACATAGCCATAGCCGCTGTAAGTGCCAATGCTATTATTTTTTTCATTGTATATTCCTCCTTTTGATTTCCTATATTGTATCACTTTGCCATCAAATTATCAACTATTTTTTTAGAAAGTTTATATTTTTTAATATTTATATTTAATTATTGTCTTTTTTCGTAATTATGGTATAATAACCTCACAGGAGGAATTATAATATGGCATTTGACGCAGTAACAGTCCGCTGTCTTACGCAGGAGTTATGCGAAAAACTGATAAACGGACGTATAGATAAAATACATCAGCCTGAAAAGGACGAAATTACAATAAGTATACGCACGCTCGAAATCAGCTATAAGCTGGTTCTTTCCGCTTCATCGGCGCATCCGAGGGTACATTTTACCAATACCTCAAAGAAAAACCCCATAACCGCGCCTATGTTCTGTATGCTTTTGAGAAAGCATCTTGTAAGCGGTAAAATTACTGCAATTGAGCAGGTTGGCTTTGAGAGAATTATAAAATTTTCCATAGAAAGCTATGACGAGCTGGGAGACCTTACCACCAAATATCTTATTGCGGAGATTATGGGCAGACATTCAAATATCATTCTGACAACCCATGATATGAAAATCATTGACTGCATAAAACACATTGATTTCACAATAAGCTCCGTAAGGCAGCTATTGCCGGGGCTTGACTACGTGTCACCGCCGCCTCAGGATAAAACCGACCTTATTAATATAGAAGAAACAGTACAGATTGATTTTTCTTCACCCGTGCAGACTGTTGACAAGGCAATACTTTCATCAGTTGCGGGAATAAGTCCTCTCACTGCCCGTGAAATTGTATACCGCGCCTTCGGACGCACGGACATCAAAAATGCCGAGCTTACAGATAGCGGCAGAAACAAGATTTTATATGAGGTAGTACGTCTTGCAAAGGCGGTCAAGGCAGGTGATTTTGAGCCGTGCATGATAATCAATTCCGCATCAGGAAAACTCATGGATTTCAGCTCCACTCCGATAAAGCAGTATGAGTCAATGGCTGAAATCAAATATTTTGACAGCGTAAGCGAGCTGCTTGACAGCTTCTACAAAACACGTGACATGCACGAGAGAATGCGCCAAAAAAGCGTCGACCTTGTAAAGCTGCTTTCAAATAATATAGAAAGAGTTTCAAAAAAGCTTGTAATACTGAACAAGACGCTCTCCGATTCGGAAAACAAGGACAAATATAAGATATACGGTGATTTGCTTATGGCAAACCTGTATAATATGGAGCAGGGGCAAAAAAATATTGAGGTGCAGAATTATTATGAGGAAAACATGCCTACGATAAAAATAACTCTTGACCCGCAGCTTACGCCGTCGCAGAACGCGCAGAAGTACTACAAGAAATATAACAAAGCCAAAACAGCCGAGGTTGAGGCGGCAAAGCAGATTAAAAATGCCGAAAGCGACCTTGAATATCTTGAAAGCACGCTTGCCGCGGTGGAAACAGCCGACAGCGAATCGGATTTGAACGCCATACGTGCTGAACTGATAGCCGAAGGTTATCTGAAAAGAAAGGTTAATCAGAAAAGGCAGAAGCAAGCTGCGTCAAAGCCTATGCACTTTGTAAGCTCGGACGGCTTTGATATTTACGTAGGCAAAAGCAATATGCAGAACGATTATCTGACTCTGAAATTTGCCAATTCCTCAGATTTGTGGTTTCACACAAAGAACATTCACGGTTCACATACAATTATTAAGCTTGGAATTGACAAAGACGTGCCAAAATCCACTATCATGGAGGCAGCGCAGATAGCAGCATATTATTCAAAGGGACGCGACTCATCACAAGTGCCTGTGGATTTTACGCAGGTCAAAAACGTGAAAAAGCCAAACGGCGCAAAACCAGGCATGGTGATATACGATAATTACAATACAATTTACGTCACACCAAAGGAACTGAAACAGGATTGAAAAAATGGTTGTCAGATATGACAACCATTTTTATGTGCTAAAAGAGAAAGAGAGCCTTTCGGCTCTCTTGAGGGGGTATATATTAATCTTTGAAAAAGAGATTAACCCGTAATTACATTGACTTCTTCTCATTAAATGATGTAACGAAGTCAGGATAAGCTGATGCAAGACCATGCTCTGTTGAGTCAAGACCCTCAACCTCTTCTCTCGGCTTAGCGCGAAGCAAACCAACCTTCTTAAGTACTAAGAACAAAATTCCTCCTACAACTGCTGCCCATACGATAAGCGCAGCTGCACCAAGTGCCTGAACGCCAAGCGCCTTCAGACCGCCGCCGTAGAATAGTCCCAAAAGCTCTGCGCCTGCTGTTGTATCGCTTGCGAACAAGCCTACAGCCAGTGTGCCCCAAAGACCGCATACACCGTGAACGCTGACAGCGCCGACAGGGTCGTCAATCTTAAGCTTTGAATCAATAAACGGAATTGCAAGACACATCAAAACGCCGCCTACAACACCGATTATAACTGATGCGAACGGTGTAACGAGGTCACATGGAGCTGTGATAGCCACAAGACCGCCAAGAATACCGTTAAGTGTCATTGATACGTCAGGCTTACCGTAACGAATCCATGTAAAGAACATTGTTGTAACCGCAGCGGCACATGCAGCAAGGTTAGTTGTGATGAACACCTTTGCAGCCACCTGAACGCCGCCGTCTGAAAGACCGCCTGTTGAAGCAGGGTTAAATCCGAACCAGCCTACCCAAAGGATAAGTACGCCAAGCGCGCCGATAAGAATATTATGACCCGGGATAGCGTTTGCCTTGCCGTCCTTTGTATACTTGCCGATTCTCGGGCCAAGGATAGCTGCACCGACAAATGCAAGTGTACCGCCAAGCATATGTACGATAGCTGATCCTGCGAAATCATGGAAGCCAAGCTCGCTAAGCCAGCCGCCGCCCCATACCCAGTGACCTGCAATCGGGTAAATGAACAATGAAATTGCAGCGCTGTAGATGCAATATGCCTTGAAGTTTGTTCTCTCTGCCATAGCTCCTGAAACGATTGTAGCAGACGTTGCGCAGAACACTGTCTGGAAGAACAATGCTGTATAATCCATGTTTTCCGCGCCTGCCATACCGTTCATGAACATGTCGCCGAAAGGAATTCCGATAAAACCGTTTCCTTCGCCGTACATAAGTCCGTAACCGATAAGCCAGTAAATAATTGAACCGAACATAAAGTCAACTATGTTCTTCATAATAATATTACCTGCGTTTTTGCTTCTTGTAAATCCTGCCTCGACCATTGTGAAACCTGTCTGCATGAAGAACACCAGAACTCCGCCGAAGAACAGCCAGAAACAATCCACTGCTGTTGTTAATAATTCCGTACTCATAATCAATCAATCCTCCCATTTTTGTGAAACGCTGCTACAGAAGCGCTTCTCTGTCCTCTTCACCGGTTCTCACCTTGATTACTCTCGAAACCGGAGAAATAAAGATTTTACCGTCGCCAATCTCACCTGTTCTCAGTGTTGCGATTGCCGTATTTACAACGTCCTCTACCGGAACCGTGCATACAACCATTTCAACCTTTACCTTCGGCAAAAGGTCTACGCTGTATTCAACGCCTCTGTAGTGATGTTTCTGTCCCTTCTGTACACCGTAACCCATTACATTGGTAACAGTCATACCGTTGATACCAATTTCATTAAGAGCCGACTTCAATTCTTCAAGCTTGCTCTGTCTGGTAACGATTTCGATTTTCGTCATTTCTGCCATGACTAAACTCCCCTTTCTCTTTAAACAAAAAGACGTGTCCACCGCTTTTTATCCTGCGGTAAACACGCCTTTGTGCTTAAATTTCAATATTATAATTTTTCGGTTATTCTGAAACAGAAAAAGCGCATTTATACGAATGTATTTCGTATAAACACGCCCTTGTGTTCGGAATTACCTTAACTATGCGTTTATTATACTCCCATAACTTTTTCTTGTCAATACCTTTTTTTAATTTTAGCTAACAATACAAAAGAACCAATAGACCATACCATATCTTTTAGAAATTTTAAACAAACCTTGACATATATCCGCAAAATCTGAGCAATATATTGACAAAAGCCTTCGGTAGTGATACAATATTATAAATGAGTTAAAGGAGAGATTACAGTATGTACAGCCACAGCGGTTACAGCTTAATACACGCAGGCAAAGGGTATGCTGTTTCCCCTTTATTTCTATTTTCATTTTTAAATAATAATTGACAATGTATTTATTCATTGTCTTTTTTTTTGGACTGAAGGTCACGCATTATAATGGAAGGAGATTAATTATGAAAGCACAACTTATTTTGGAAAACGGTATGCGTTTTTCAGGAACTCTTTTCGGCGCTGAGAAAAACATTGTCGGAGAAGTAGTGTTTACAACGGGTATGACAGGATACCAGGAAACCCTTACAGACCCGTCATTTGCAGGACAGATTGTCACAATGACATTCCCTCTTAT
>JBJEIU010000232.1:0-2251 GCA_051877355.1 Hominilimicola sp. | reverse complement strand
CTGTCCTTTCATCTTGGACGCGGTCTGCCATGTGCGCGTGATAACCTCGCCCACACGTCCCATGGCCTGTGAATCAGAACTCATCATTGAGAAAATACCCATGTCATGCAGCACGTCCTCCGCCGCAATCGTTTCGGGGCGAATACGCGAATCCGCAAAAGCAATATCCTCCTTGACCTTGCTGTCAAGATGGTGGCACACCATAAGCATATCAAGATGCTCGTCTATTGTGTTGACTGTAAAGGGCATTGTCGGGTTTGTGGAGGAGGGCAGAATGTTCGGGAACGACGCTGCCTTTATAATATCGGGAGCGTGACCGCCGCCTGCGCCCTCTGTGTGATACGTATGGATTGTGCGTCCACCTACGGCGCTTATAGTGTCCTCAACAAAGCCTGCTTCATTCAGCGTGTCCGTGTGTATCGACACCTGTACATCATACTTGTCCGCTACCTCAAGGGATTTATTTATGACTGACGGAGTCGCGCCCCAGTCTTCATGTATCTTAAGTCCGCACGCGCCCGCTTTAATCTGCTCCGCAAGCGCGTCATAATTGGCACAGTTTCCCTTTCCGAGAAAGCCTAAATTCATGGGATAATCCTCGGCGGCTTCTATCATTTTTTCTATATTAAATCTTCCCGGTGTACAGGTGGTGGCATTTGTGCCATCGGCAGGGCCCGTGCCGCCACCTATCATGGTGGTAATACCCGAATAAAGCGCCGTTTCAATCTGGGTAGGACTTATAAAATGAATGTGCGTGTCAATTCCGCCTGCTGTAAGAATAAGTCCCTCTCCGGCTATGACCTCCGTACCCGAACCTACAATCAGCTCCGGCGTCACCCCGTCCATAATATCGGGATTACCAGCCTTGCCTATACCGCATATTCTGCCGTCCTTAATTCCCACGTCAGCCTTTATAATACCGGTGTAGTCAATGATTACCGCGTTGGTAATAACAGTGTCGGGGCAATCGCTGTCGGGAACGTTACACGCCTGACCCATGCCGTCACGCAGTGACTTTCCACCGCCGAATTTTGCCTCGTCACCCTTTACGGTTAAGTCCTTTTCCACCTCAATAATAAGGGAGGTGTCGGCAAGACGTATTCTGTCGCCTGTGGTAGCGCCGTACATGTCGGCATACTGTTTTCTGCTCATTTTAAACATCTGCGTCCGCCCCCTTAAAGCCTTTTTCCTTTGCTTTGGCTATTGCCTTTTCCTTGGTCGATTCATCATCAAGATTGCCCCGGGTCAAGTCATTCAATCCAATGCCCTTTCGTTCTCCGCCGATTTCCACAAGGCGCACGCGCTTTGTTTCGCCCGGCTCAAAACGCACTGCCGTACCTGCCGGAATATCCAGTCTCATTCCCCATGCCAGACGGCGGTTAAATTCAAGCTTCTTGTTCACCTCAAAGAAATGATAATGAGAACCAATCTGACATGGTCTGTCTGCCGTATTCGTAACATTTATTTCAACGGTGTCCTTGCCCTCGTTTATGACAAGCTCGTCATCATCAAAGAAATATTCGCCCGGCGTTACCTTCCCGTTCGGCTTAATCGGGGAATGAACCGTTACAAGCTTTGTTCCGTCGGGGAATGTCGCTTCAAGCTGAATTTCGTCAATCATTTCGGGAACACCGTCCATTACGTCGTCAGCTGTCAGCAGCTTTGTACCAAGCCGCATCAGCTCCGTCACGCTCATTCCCTCGCGCGCCCTTTCAAGAAGCTGAGCGGATATATACGCAATTGCTTCGGGATAATTGAGCTTAATTCCTCTTTCCTTTCTCGACCCTGCAAGCTCGCCCGCGTAATGAAGCATAAGGCGTTCCTGCTCTCTCGGTGTAAGGTGCATATTTGTCAATCCTTTCTCAGTGTGTCATCTTGTTCTGTACCTCCTGAGCGTCAAGCTCGGAGGTGTTGCCCTTAAGTATTATCTCGCCTTTTTCCATTATATACAGATAATCGGAAATGCCAAGCACAAAGTCAAGATACTGCTCAACAATAAGCACCGTAAGACCAAGCTCCTTATTTATCTTTCGGATTACATTTCCTATATCCCGAATAACTGACGGCTGAATACCCTCTGTAGGCTCGTCAAGAATAAGAATTTTCGGCTGCGTCACCAGTGCCCTCGCAATGGCAAGCTGCTGCTGCTGACCGCCCGACAAATCACCGCCCTTGCGCTTTTCAAAACGCTCCAGAATAGGAAACAGCTCATATATATACTTAGGAAGCTCGCCCTTGCCGCCCTGCGCCT
>JBJEIU010000231.1:0-10463 GCA_051877355.1 Hominilimicola sp. | reverse complement strand
TGGTAAGGATTTCTCTTGCTGTTGCGAATTCGTCTCCGATAAAGCCTAATCTTAACAGCCATGTTCGCATTGCGTATTTCGGATTTTCTGTCTGCTGTGGTCTTGGGCTTGCTGATTTCAGCGTTTTTGCCATTTGGCTGAGCGCCAAGCAAAGCTGAATGTAGCTTTTTAATTGCCCTGCGTGTAAGCCGTTAAGCTTTCCGTTTGCCGGTGCATCGAATTGGAATAATCTGAATTCGATTGTGGCCTTTGTAAAGGTTGCATGGAGGTTTAGCATATGGTATCGGCTGTTGTTGTAATGATAGTTCCTATTATAATTTTCACCGTGTGATGTGTACCAAATGTCTGCTAATGCCGACATCGTTCTTGGCTTTCTGCGGTTGAGATTTTCAAGGAATGTCGGGTCTACTGTGCTACAATAACTGTTTATTCTGCTCTGTGAAATGTTTAATGCGTTTGCTATAAGGTTTTCGTGGCTTGCCATAATGTTTGCGAGGTTTCTGAGCGTCTGCGCCGTGTGTCCGTTTGCACCGATGTGAATATGTACTCCGCAATTTCTACCTGCATCACTCTTTGCCTTTGCCTTTCTAAGCCGTCTTATAAGTTCCTGCAAAAGCGGAATGTCATCGTAGTTTAGGATCGGTGTAACCATTTCGCATTTCTCACTGTCCGGTCCGTAAATACTTCCATCTCTTTGAAATTTCCATTCTCTGCCCTGCGCATCCCAAGCTGACCAAGTGCAGTAACCGTTTCTTCCGTGTGTATCGCTGCAGCGTCCCGTTCCAAAAAAGTCGGCTGCAATCGTCGCCGCTTTCTCACGGCTGATGTTGTTCATCTCAACCTCAACTCCGATGGTCTGCTTTTTCATTGCCTCAATCTGAATTCTTGTTTTTTCGTTCATTGTACTTCCTCCGTTTTCTTAGGCTTTCTGCCCTTTTGTTGTACACATATTACCGTCATACGGAGGTTATATCAATACGATTAGTACACAATGATGTACACTATAAATTGTGTATATTACAGTTGTGGCTCTATAAGAAGTACGGGACCTGTCAAATCCTTGAGACTGAGATTTTCATCATCAAAATCTAATAATTCATCATTTTGCTCATACTTGACTTCCGGCTGAATTTCAAATGGATTTATATTTCTGCCCATATCAAGCTGCACACACGGAATATCGCCATAAATATCATAAATTGACTCAAGCGACGCTATAAGGTCTTTCAAATTCATTTTTGCTCACCGCCAAAATTATGCTGTAATGATATAAGCGCCTCATCTCTGCTCTTAAACATTCTCGAAATAGATGCATGGTGAAAATTACCGTGCTTATCCCGTAGTTTAAAATATCTGCCATCGTAGCCTTTTACAATGTACTCCTGCGTATATTTTTTCTTTTTGTTTGTAATCATTACGCAAACACTGCCTATTTCCCAATCGTCAGGAAGTTTTGAGGATGTATTACCGTCTAATTTCATTTTTTGCACCTCCATCTAAAGCAGAGTTATATTTTGATTCATTCTTTTCCGGTCTGCCGTAGCGGAAAGCTCCGTCACCACTTAGGTTTTTCATAAGTTCCTTACGGAGCGGTTTATATTCCTTGCCCGACAAGCCGATGCGGTTCAAGAATGTTCGCATTGCAAATTTTTCATTTTCGACAGGCTTTTCCTTTGCCGTTACCCTCACGGCTTTTTCGGCCATTTGGTAAAGTGCTTTGAAAAATATAAAATAATACTCAG
Organism: Hominilimicola sp.; assembly: GCA_051877355.1. Classification (GTDB taxonomy): domain Bacteria; phylum Bacillota; class Clostridia; order UBA1381; family UBA1381; genus Hominilimicola. Next base: position 8,721 of record JBJEIU010000231.1, on the reverse strand, counting down.
CCTTTTCAGCATCCTGCATCTCGTCAAACCAATCAAACCATATTGTGTCCCTATCCCATTCGACTTTCAGTTCCTTATCTGTCCCGACAGCTTTTTGAAACAAGGTCATTTTGCCTGCAATAATTGCCTTGAGGTTTGCAATTATTTTATCGCTGCAAGGCTTATCTGACAATTTGACAATTGGCAGTCCGATTGAATAGCCTACTGTCTTGCTTTCAAAATCCTCATCCTCACTGTCTGTTTCTGTAATAATAAGCCCTGCGTCATTCTCTGCCTCAAAACCTTGTTCGTACAACTTTTCACGTAAACGCTCAACCTGCTCACTGTCTGCATATTCTGAAATCTCAAGCGTTCCGTTTCTTGTAATTGTGTACCAATCACCGATTTGATAAGCAAAGCTCGGTGCGCCAAGATACTTTGACGGCTCTCCTACTATGTCGCTTACTGCTTTGACAAGAGCCTTTCTGTCCGCTCCTGTCAGATTATACTTGATTTCCATTACGGTAATCCTCCTTTGTTTTATTGTAAGCACATATTGCCGTCATACAGGAGATATATCAAGTATGTACATTACACAATAATCCGCTTTGAAATTTGTGAGTATTACAGCTATCTGTTAATATTGGCAATACCGTTCAATACATAGAACACGCAGGGCAGTGCCACGCCATTGCCCCACATGGCGTACATAGCCGAATCAGAATACGGATTTTTAAGCCATTTTATAATCTGCTTCTCGCTTTTCGGCTTTGAGGATTTACCAAGCGCCTTTCGATGCGTTTCAAAAATCTCCGTCCACTGTGATATTTCTTCCTCAGTAGGATTTTCCGTTTCTAAACCATCACACCAATAATCGGGAAAACCCTGTAAGCGGCAGCATTCAAGCGGCGTCAATCTCCGTACCGTATATATAGGTTCAACAATTCCGTTCTGGTATCCGGGATTAGTTCCGTTTACAAGTGTATTTGAAATATCGTCATCACGGAAGCTCTGGCTTTCCGCTTTCATTTGAGGATAAAACGATGCGACCGCCGCTTTTTTCTCTACTATACATTTATTTTGCTCTACATACTGATTCCCAATATGTTTTTTATCGCTATTACATAATGCTCCTACTGTTTTTTGATATGGAACACACACTCCATGTCGGTCTACCGTGTTAAGCGTAAATGAAACATCCTCGTTTACGCCATCGCCATTAGGACCGTTCTCCTCCTTGCGTCCAATCATAGAACCTTGCAAAGCGTATGCCTCTACAACAGCCATTCCGCCCTGATTACAGCCGGGATTCCCGCCGTTTGCATCAAGCGTTCTTGCTGTATCAGCCTCATATATTCCGCTGTTTGGATTATCGGATTTCATCGAATTGCTGTCTTTTGAGCATATTCCGTATGCTTTGACTGCTAATTCATTACATCGGTTTTCACCGATATCAAATGTATTCAGTGTGTTTGCTGTATCGGCTTCTTTCCATTCCTGACCTTCAGTTTTGAAATGTGGGCGTGTACCCTTACAGAATGGTACGAATACTGTCTGGTCGTTATTACAGCCGAGCGTCGCGCTTTTATTATTTTGCAGTAAAATCCCCTTGCCTCCGCCTTCACAGCCGGAGCGGATTTTCATTGTTTTCGGCTCATCCTCCGAAACCACGAACGGTTGATTGTTTCCGCCCTTCCCGTATGTCGCAGAAACCGTCTGCGCCACATCAAGAGGTCCCGTGTATCGGGTATCCTGAGAATGATTTTCAAACACACACTGTGTTCCTTTATAGTCCGTAGCCATAAGTGTATTTGCCATATTTTCTAAAATAGTACCGGCATGTTCACGCTCGTTCATTACCATAGGTACATTTCCGCCGCCTGTTCCGGCTCTGCCCGTCAACGTCTGAATTGTACCGTCCGCACATATTTTCATACGACTGTCATTCGGATGATTTTCAATAGCAAGTGCAGCCGGAACTGTACCCTGCCGTAATGTGGGCGAGGTTTCAATTTCGTAGCCGATACCTCTCGCTTTTGCGGAATGCTCGGTACAGAACCCTGCCGATTCCATAACGCACGGCGGATGATTTGCTTTTGCTCTAAGCGTCGACGTCATTTCCTCCGTTATATCCATACGCTGTCCGCCTTGGTCATTCAAGCAGACAATGCCTGTCTCTCTAATGCCTGTTTCAGCATTGGCGGCAACTCTTTGCCACGAGCCTCGCTCCTGCGTAAAATCCCTAAACAAGCCCTCTGACTCAAATAATATTTTTCCGGCGGATTGTCCTCTAAAATCTGCGACAAGAAAGATACGTCTGCGTCTTTGAGGGACTCCGAAAAACTGCGCGTTGAGTATTCGGTAGGCAGCGGAATAATCATCTCCCACGATTTCTCCTGCTCCGCTCCACTTCTTTTCAGGCATAGGAATATGTACGGTTTCGTCTTTGATTTTGCAGATTTCTTCAAGGACTGTTCTAAAATCCTGTCCTTTTGAGCTTGACAATGCTCCCGGCACGTTTTCCCACACAATCCATCTCGGATATTTTCCATTTGTAGCCTCCCTCATTTCCTTTATAACCCGTATTGCCTCAAAAAACATTGAGGATTTTGCCCCATCAAGACCGCTGCGCTTTCCGGCGAGTGATAAATCCTGACAGTTATGCACCACCACATCGTCAGCTATATAACTGTTATCTTCATCAACCGTCAAATTATATACGCGCTTTATTTCGCAGGTGGGCTGTACGCTGCGTACTTTATACCAAGAATGCTTCTCATCAGATAATCGTTTAACCGTTTTTGATTTTGTAAGCTGTACTATAAACTGCTCTTGCTGATTAACAAGCCTTCCTTCAATAAGTTTGGTAGGCGCGGATTTATGCTTGTATACCGTTGTTGAATATCCGAGCGTTTCAGCAAGCAGTCTCAGTCCGTGTGCTAACTTTTTACTTGTCGTACACACTTTATATTTATTTTCATCAAGCCTATATCCGTCTGAATTCAGCACTCCATCCAAAAGCGCCTTACGATATTTTTCGTCCATACCATATACCCAAGACGGTATTTTTTTACCGCCGGCATACTTTCCAAAATTATCAGTGAGCCATTCACAGAAGACTTTGCTTGTAAACTTAAATTTTACAGCGGTTCTGCATCTTTCTATGCTGTAGCGGTCTGTAACTTTTTCAATAATACAGCGTAATTCATCTTCTTTATCAAGGGAATCACAAAGAATTATATTTCCAAACTTCTGCCCTTTCGGTCTATTTGGACGCTGTCCGTCACGAACCCATCCATCGCCGAGCCATCTTCCGACAAAATAAAAAAAGTCCTCGTCCATTGAAGGAAGAACTTTCTCTCTGTAATCGCCTGTATAACAGGGCTTCGTTATCGGGATTTTCTCTATTTTATTAGGAACCGCCCACAATTTTGATTGCATCTTTTCTGCCGGCGTCCAATTCTTATCTTCACTTATTAAGCGTATATCTGCGCGTTTTCCGTTTTGAAGCCGCGGATAATAATGTTTAATTTCCGCACTGTAAATAGGATGATTGGGGGTACATTCCAATCCATAATGGTTGCCTTTCAGAATTACAGTCTCACCCATTTTAGAACCTATCGCTGTAACTTTACGCCAGCGTCCTTTATGCGTTAAAACCTTCATGTCCCTTTTTATATTTTCTATTTCTACATAGCCTTTATCCGTCAGTACCAAAGTTCCTGCCGGAAAGCACGGGCTCCCGAATGTGATTATATCAACAGGCTCAATCTTGCCGCCGTTTATTTTTGAAATATCACCGTAGTGTTTCATCTGCGGAATGCGCCTTGTTGTAACCCGAATCGGGAACGGCTCAATTTCCGATGCCCATACAGGCACAATCCCAGCCATCATTCCGGCAAGCGGAAAACCCCCGCTGCCATCGAATAATGAGCCGAGCGTTAAACTTTTACTCATTCTGCGCCTCCATTTCCGATGCCTGAAACCTGCGCATATTACTGTCCGATATGAGATGCGTCAGTTTTTCGCATATACACTTCTGCAATTCAAAATCAACTGTATTCAACAACTGCTCTATCAGTCCGACTGCACCGCAGGCTATGTCGCAGCTATTGCCCTTCATAGTAATTTTTATATCCGTATCATCCGGCTCTGATGTTATAAGGACAAACGAACCGCCTTTGAAATTTCTCGCTCTCGCAAGACGGTCAATAAGCTCTTTATATTCATTACTCATTTACATACACCTCTCATTCAGCCGTTTCCGTAGTTCGGAAAAGAATTCTCGTCCCCGTATTGGTCTGCCGTTTCGGATACACTCCTGCTCAAACTGAAAACGGCATTCAAGTTCCTCCGCATTATAGTCCGCGCGAAAACCACGCCACGTCATTTTATCCCACCGTTTGAGCTGCGCCCACAGTTCGGGATAATCTCTCCATAGAATTCTGAGTTCCTTTAACGATTGCAGCGGACAGCACCAGCACGAAACACGATGAAATTTATTATACAGACCACCCCAATCATAGCCGCGCTCATAACAATAACGAAGGCAGTCCTCCTCCGTCATACCCCAATCCACCAGCGGATGTCTGTGGTTTGCATTTCTGTTTCGTTTTCTGTCAAGCCGATACTTCTCATCAGCGGCAATGCCTATGTATTCGATTATGTTATACTTTTTCCGAAGCGGGCTGAGAAACTGCTCTCTCGGAGTATCCTTCAGCCTTGAGGTACACCACCGCTGTTTTGGTCCGGGCCAGCCGTAGCCTTCATACCCTGTTCCGAATTTATCACAGAACCCTTTATAATCCTTGCGGTTGATATGATGCTGTGAAAAATAATGCTCAAATGAATGCTTTGCTTTCAAACGTGTTATCTGTATTCCCGTTTCACTTTCGAGCTTATCAAGATGCTGATACATCTCCGGAAACTCCAAACCCGTGTCGCAGAATATGACGAGGTCAATCGGCATTTTCTTCTCTATCATCATAAGCAGCATAGCCGTCGAGTCCTTGCCTCCCGACAACGAAACTATATGATAATCCGGCTTATTCTGCATTATGTACCTCACTGTACGGGATTTTCTCACCGTTACGCAATAAAAAAACGTCATCAGAATTTTCTTTGAAATCCACATAACGCCTTACAATTACATCAACAAATTTTTCATCAAGTTCGACAGCATAACACATTCTGTCCGTCTGCTCACAGGCTATAAGTGTTGAACCGCTGCCGCCGAACGGCTCAAGCACAATCGAATTTACCACGCTTGAATTCTGTATCGGATACGCCACAAGCGGCACAGGCTTTGTTGTCGGATGTAGGTCTGATTTTTTCGGTCTGTCAAAATTCCATACTGTGCGCTGTTTACGGTCGCTGTACCATTTATGCCCGGCTGTTGGTTTCCAGCCTACCAAAATCGGCTCGTGACAATACTGATAATCACATCTGCCAAGAACAGGACTGTTCTTTACCCAAATACACGTCTGGTGGCAGAAAAAACCCGCGTCACGGAATGCCGTCCTGAAATTTATACTCTCCCTGTCTGCATGAAAAACATAGATGCTTGCGCCGTCCGCACACACATTGTACATCTCTTTGAATGCAGACAATAAAAACTCATAGAATTGTTTATCAGCCATACTGTCGTTTTGGATTGTTCCCGCATTACCCTCATATGCGACATTGTAAGGGGGATCGGTAACAATAAGATTTGCTTTCTTGCCGTCCATCAGCTTCTCGTAAGTTTCAGCTTTTGTACTGTCGCCGCAGATAAGTCTGTGTTTTCCCAAAAGCCATATATCGCCTTGCTGTGATACGGGATTTTCAGGCGGAGTTAAATCAGCGTCATCCTCTTTGACTTCACCCTCCTGTGTTTTTGATAACAGTTCCTCCAATGCCTCCTCCGTAAAGGCGGACATTTCAAGTTCAATATCGCCGCTGTCCTTGATGTCCTGCAATATATCAGCCGACATCTTCAAATCAAGTTCGGAAAATTCCTGTATCTTGTTATCCGCCATAAGGTCAGCATACTCCGACGCTTCGCTTTCGTAGTCCTGAAAATCCACAGGCACTTGTTTCGCGCCGAGTTCCTTTGCAGCAAGCAAACGTCCGTGTCCTTTTACAATAAATCCGGAGCGGTTTGAAACCACAATCGGATGCCGCCACCCCTGACGCTTGATTATCTTTGCCAAAGCTGAAATCTGCTCTTCCGGATGCTTGTTTGGATTTCGCGGATTGCCGACGAGCTCGTCTGTGTCCATAATTTTATCGTGAGCGCAGTAAACCGCCACTCCGTCAGCCATTGCCTTCGGCTCTATGTGTTCAATCATTATCCTTACCTCCAAATCTGTGTCTTATATAGCATTCGTGTGTGCAATATTTCCTGCTTTTATTACTGTAACTTGTAAATTTCTTACCGCAGCCCCTGCATATAAAGCTGTGTACATTTTCCGAACCGAAGTTATGCAATTCATAATTCTTACTCCACCACTCCAAGCGGCATTTGTCGGAACAGAACCGTTTTTTCTTGCCTCGCTCCGGCTGTTTTAAGACTGCGCTGCAATTCGGACATATCGTTCCGCCCTCCAGCATCTCTTCGTGATTAAGCTTTACAGCGTCAGCGTATCCCGTCAGATTATTCTTACGGCAGTAATGACGCACTGTGTCCCTGCTTAATCCTAACTTTGCAGCGATTGCCTTATAGCCTAACCCTTTTAACCGCAACTGGGCAATTTTATCCTGAATTTTCTTGTCCATAACCTCATCACCTTTGAAAAAACATAAAAAAATGCTTAAAAAAGCATAAAAAACATGTATTTTTTTAATTTCCGTAAAATACAAAAAAAGCATTAAAAATCCGCATAGCTATCAGATTTTCTAACGCTTTTACATATTTTTATCCGTCATACCTTTAACCGATATTACATTTCCGGCAAACACTGACGCCGTCTGTATTTGCAGTATATTTCCAGCCTGCCGCATATCCCCCACCCTCCTAATTTTGCGAAAATTCGCAAAAGGCTGGGCGGCGGTCTACGCTCACCCATTTTTTTAAGATTATGACCGCCCCTTGGGGGGGGTTACCCATAAAACACCCGATTATTTGTTGTTTTGGGATTGTAAACCTTTAACCGATTATATGTTTTTAATTGTATCTGTATGTCGGTCGGCTGTCCTCGTTACCTGTCTTTTTATCGTGACAAGATTTGCATAGGCTCTGCCAATTACTCTTATCCCAAAATAGTTTTGAATCACCTCTGTGTGGTTTTACATGGTCAACCACCGCAGCTTGAACGTACTTTCCGTTCCGTATACATTTCTCACACAGAGGATGTTCTCTAAGATAAGCCTTGCTCGCCGTCCGCCATTTGCTGCCGTAGCCTCGCTTGGCTGCCGAGCGTGTAACTTCCGGATGGAGAGATATATGTTCCTCGCAGTATCTTCCGTCAGTGAGTTTTGCACATCCGGGATGTCTGCATGGTTTCTTTGGTCTGTATGGCATAGCCTCTCCTTCCCATGAAAAAAGGACGCTCCATTCGGAACGCCCTCGCTTCATATTCTTCTCTCGCGATTATAACTATACCACAGATACAAAATGAAATCAAGATGAACTGCTACTGAACTGTTACTGAAATACCACTGAACTTTTTAATATTTTATCTAATTCATCAAGTGCCGCTCTGTGTATAATATATACATACCTCGTGGTAAAGCTCATTTCAACTGCAACTTTTGTCCACGACAGTCTTTCTGAATAGTGCAGCCATAATATCCTCTTTTGAGTTTCATCTTCAAGTTTGTCAAGCTGCTCCCATACCTCTGCTTTGAAATCGACAAGTGCATCAATGTCCTCATCAATTTCACGGTCGAGGTCAACTATCTTTGTCATTATATTCTCAAGAGGACTTTTCTCCCGTGTACGCTGAACAGCCTCGTCGGTATAATTCGGAGTGGTGTTTATCGCCACATCACGAAGTGTCGCCAATCGCTGCTGTTTCCTGTTAATTGCGTTATCCATTGTGATAAGCTGATTTAAGTATTCCTTTGCCGTCATCAATCCCTTACCTCCTCCAATTTTGCCTTTATAGCCTCCATCAAAGAAGCCTGTCCTATATCTTTATTCTTTAAGGCTGTCATCACCTTTTCATCAACCGTGCCTTTGGTAATGATGTGATGAACCACCACTGTGTTTTTCTGTCCCTGCCTGTAAAGCCTTGCGTTTGCCTGTTGGTACAGTTCCAGACTCCAAGTCAGTCCAAACCATACAATCGTGCTGCCTCCGCTTTGCAGATTAAGACCGTGACCGCAGCTTGCCGGATGCGCTATGGCAAGCTGTATCTTTCCGCTATTCCATTCCGATATATCCTTATCGTCCTTTATTTCACAGGCATTGAACCGTTCTGAAATCCTGTCCCTGTCGTGCTTGTAGCTGTAATACACAAGCACAGGCTTTCCGTTTGCCGCTTCGATTAAGTCCTCCAACGCATCAAGTTTACGGCTATGTATTTTCCTGACCTTTCCGTTCTCATCATAGACCGCGCCGTTGGCAAGCTGAAGGAGTTTATTGCTAAGACTCGCCGCATTTACCGCGTCAATATCACCATCGGCAAACGGCAATAACATCTCCTTTTCAAGCCGTTTATACATTGCCCTTTCCTTATCGCTCATATCGACTACGACGATATTATCAACCCTCTCCGGCATTTCAAGATAGTCCGCTGCTTTCATCGAAACACAGATGTC